>JAAXGV010000146.1 GCA_012271185.1 Rhodothermales bacterium | reverse complement strand
CTGCCCATTGCCATGGCTGTTCTCCCCCGATGGGGCGATGTTTGCCGTAAGTTAACCATCCGCGGGGATTCTGCAAAGGCGGCTTTATCCACGGGCAGCTAAGGATATCCGTATGCATCACGCTTCCGGCCACGCGGGCCAGCACGCTTGTCAGATTGTATCTAGCGCAAAGCGGCATCATCCGGCAGATATTGCGGTGCCGTCAGTGCCGCGAAAGAAATGAACCTTCGCGGGATCAAAAGCCATGTGCAGCGTGCCGGACAGTGGCTGGGGTCTGATGCGGGCTACGACAGTCGTCCCCTTCACCTTCCCGTAAACTATCGCCTCATGGCCCAACGGTTCAACCAGGCTTACGGTCATGGGAGGCAGCGCAACAGCACCAGCTGGCGCACGAGCGCTGTCCCTGACATACACATGCTCAGGCCTGAACCCCATCACAACCTCATGGCCTACCAGCGTATCCGGGTACTGCGTCTCAGGCAGACGCACCGCGAATGCTTCAGACACAAAATGCACACCGTTATCCTGGGTCAGGCGCCCGTGAACAAGATTCATGGAAGGGCTGCCGATAAAGCTGGCGACAAAAGTGTTGGCCGGCCTGTTGTAGAGCGCCAAAGGCGCATCAACCTGCTGCACACGGCCCTCGTGCATCACCACAATCTTGTTCCCCATAGTCATCGCCTCGACCTGATCATGCGTCACATAGACCATGGTGGCGCCTAGGCGCCGATGCAGCTTCGTGATCTCGGTGCGCATCTGCATGCGCAGCCGGGCATCCAGGTTGGATAGCGGCTCGTCAAACAGAAATACCTGGGGCTTGCGGACAATGGCACGCCCCACAGCCACGCGCTGCTGCTGACCGCCAGAAAGCTGCTTGGGCTTACGGTCCAGGATATCCTCAATACCCAGCAACTCCGCGGCCTGTGCTACGCGGGAGTGGATCGCGCGCCTGGAGTACCTGCGCAGCTTCAGCCCGAAAGCCATGTTATCAAAAACCGTCATGTGTGGATACAATGCGTAATTCTGAAGCACCATAGCAACGTCCCGGTCCTTGGGCGGCACCTCGTTGACGACCTTGCCGCCAATACTGATCTCACCCTCTGTCACAGTCTCCAGCCCCGCGAGCATTCTCAGCGTTGTGCTCTTGCCGCACCCTGACGGTCCAACCAGGACGGCAAACTCCCCGTCGGCAACGGTGAACGACACGCAGGCGACCGCCTCCTGCCCATTGTCAAACACCTTGCGTACGTCTTTAAGCTCAACCCTGGCCATAGAACAGCACCTCGCGCAAGATAGTATAAACGGGCCGACAGCGAGCAGGAGGTCCCAGACAAATGGGCTCAGCCAGAAAGCAGGTTACCATCTACGACGTTGCAAGGCAGGCTAATGTGGGCACCTCCACTGTGTCCCGCGTGCTCAACGGCTCTCCCGTTGTCGCAGAAGCTACGCGTGCACGCGTGCTTGAGGTGATCGATGCGCTCCAGTTCCGACCCCACCGCGGGGCCAAGGCGCTGGCACTGCAGGAGTCGCCACTGATTGCCATCGCCATCCCGACGTTTACCACACCCTTTCATAACGAGCTGGTCAAGGGTGTTCGCGACATTCTCGCAGACAAAGAGCTGGACCTGCTGCTCTTTGACCTGGGTTCCAACGCGCCAAAGGAGCGGCTCCTCAGCAAGCTCCAAGCCGGTACTGTGGACGGTCTGCTGCTGGCAGGCGTTCCGGTCTATCCGCCCTTGGCAAAAGAGCTGAAGGCGCTTCGCGCCCCCATTGTTCTGATCGGGAACCACCACACGGATTTTGACTGCTACTACTGGGACAATGCCTCAGGCGCGTATACCGCCACGGCGCATCTGCTGTCCAAGGGGCATCAGCGCATTGGTATGATCCGGGCCTACACTGACGGCTACCTTCAGCTGCAGCGTGTTGAGGGCTATAAGCGCGCGCTGAAAGAATTTGGACTTCCCATTGTTCCGGAACTTATTCAGAGCGGCCGTACAACGCTTGACGCAGGGTTCAGTGAAGAGCATGGTCTGGAAGCGATGCAACGCTTGCTGTCGCTGGACCCGCCAGTGACCGCCGTATTTGCCAGCAGCGACGTACAAGCTATCGGCGCATGGAAAGCGCTGCGGGACGCAGGCAAGCGCGTGCCCGAAGACATGGCGCTGATTGGCTACGACGACCTCAAGACCAGCGCCTTCATTGGGCTCTCCAGCATAGCACAGGATATGGTTGCCACCGGCAGAGAGGCAGCCGAAAGACTGCTTTACCGGCTGGGCCACCCAGGAACAAAGAACCGGGTCGCCCACAAGATCCTGCCGCGGCTGAAGGTGCGGCGCTCCAGCTCACATGCTATCCCCACACCATGAGTGTTAACACACACCAGGCTGCCATTGAAGCGCAGCTTGACCACACGTTGTCAGGCACGAGCTATGCGGAGTTTGGCAGCAGGTACCAGGGCAAGGTCCGCGATACATATCAACAGGGAAAGCACCTGGTCCTGATCACGACCGATCGGATATCGGCATTTGATCACGTGCTGCGGCAGACGATCCCCTTCAAGGGGCAGGTGCTGAACCAGCTGGCCGCCTACTTCTTTGAGGCTACGAGTGACATCGCGCCCAATCACGTCGTTTCGGTCCCGGACCCCAATGTGACGGTGGCACACCGGTGTGAGCCAACCAGCCTGGAGTTTGTTGTCCGAGCCTATCTGGTAGGGCACGCCTGGCGTACCTATCGCAGCGGTCAGCGCGTCTTGTGCGGGAAAATGCTGCCGGAGGGGTTGCGCCAGAATGATCGCCTGCCCAAGCCGATACTTACGCCCACGACCAAGGCCCAGGTGGGTCACGACGAGGACATAAGCCGTGAGGACGCCATTGCGCAGGGGCTGATCAGCGCGGAGCTCTTTGATCAGCTGGAGACTTGGGCGCTTGCCCTCTTTGAACGCGGAACGCAGCTTGCGGCTGCACAGGGGCTGATACTGGTGGATACGAAGTACGAGTTCGGGCGTGCACCAGACGGCAGACACGTTCTGATCGACGAAGTGCATACCCCGGACTCATCACGCTACTTCTACTCGGACCCCTATGAAGCGCTGCTGAGCCAAGGCCAGCCGCAGCAGCAGCTGTCAAAGGAGTTTGTGCGTGAGTGGCTCATGGAGCGTGGCTTTCAGGGGAAAGAGGGGCAGTCACTGCCTGATCTGCCGGACGAACTCCGGGCACAGGTATCCGCGCGGTACATCGAGCTGTTTGAAAAAGTCACGGGCCGAGCGTTCAAGCCGGACACAAGCCCGGACCCGGCTGGCCGCATCCTCAGGTCACTGTCGCCAGCGGATCAGCTTGGCGCTGACTGACCGCCAATCCATTCGCGGCTTCCGTCCGCGAAATGCTCCCGCTTCCAGATAGGAACGTTCTGCTTAAGTGTGTCTATCAGGTGCCGGCACGCCTCAAACGCTGGTGCGCGGTGGGCTGCAGCAACGCCTACGACGACGCTCGCCTCGCCAATGGGGACGTTGCCCAGGCGATGCAGGATGCAGATGCGCAAAGTCCCCCACCGCAACGCTGCTGACTTTGCCAGGCGACGCATCTCTTTCTCAGCCATAGGCTCGTAGCTCTCATATTCGAGCTGCACAGTCTCCCTGCCCTCTGTCCACTGGCGCGTCGTCCCGACAAAGAGTGCAGTGCCCCCTGCCCTGCGATGGTGCAGGAATGCATGCGCCGCCCTCACATCAAGCGGAGTATGCTGCAGTGCTATCCAGATGGACTCGTCAGTCATAGACCGCTATCCCCCGCTGACAGGTGTTACGATCGCCAGCTCATCACCCTCGGTCACTGGGTCGCTTTCACCAACGTAGACCTGGTTCACAGCCAGCCGCATTACAGGCCTGAGGGACGCGGCCGCAGGGTGCAGCTGGGCCACAGCATCCAGAACCGCCTCAGCAGTAGTAGGAATGACGATATCCAGTGTGATCCGGGTCTTCCCGATCCTTTGCTTTAACACGCTGAACAGCAGGACCGAAACAGCTGGCATGGCACTCTGCACACGGAGGCTCAGATGAGGCGGATAATTTTCAGCGGATCCACATCGGCTGCCACCCGCGCGGGAATATACGCAGCAATCGCCGTCAGGAGCATGGAAACAGCCCCCACCAGGACAAAGTCCAGCGGGTTCAGCGAGATCGGTGCCGTGGTCATGTAGTATGCATCAGCAGGGAGTGGTATGAGCTCATATCGCTGCTGAACCAGAGCCAGCAAAAAAGCCAGCGCAATGCCAGCGGCGGTGCCAATTGCGCCTACCATCAGGCCCAGCGACAAGAACAGCTGCCTAAGACTCTGGCGCGAAGCACCCATGCTGGCCAGGATGCCGATGGCCCGTGTCTTCTCCATGACCACCATCAGCAGCGTCCCAACAATGTTGAAGGCGGCCACCAGAATCAGGATACCAATCACCAGCGGGATGATCGCTTCCTGGAGCTGGACCCACGCAAACAGCCCCCGGTACACCTCGTAGATCGTGCGTGCCAGCACAGGGGTACCTAGCACCTCTTCAATAGCAAGCGCCATGGCTTTTGCAGTCGCCGGGTCCTGCAGCGTCACATCAAGGCGGGTTACCTCATCGGGTCCGTAGCTTAGCAGGCTTCGAGCGACGCTGATATCGGCAAAGACGTAGGTCTCATCAAAGTCCGCAAGCGAAGTTTCGTAGAGCCCGCCCACCTGAAACTGCCGGATCCTGGGCCGCGCAGTGAATAAAGAGGTACCACTCGCTGTTTCAGCCCGCGTGGAAAAGACCACCACGCTGTCGCCCACGCTTAACCCCAGGAGCCTTGCAAGTGCTGTACCCACCACCAGTCGAGGCGCTCCCTCGCCGGAAGCAAGGCTCATGGATCCGGCGGTTATCGCGCTGCTGATGTAGGCGGGCAGCGAATCCGTTCCCCACAGACCGACTCCGTCAATCTCTGTCCTGGACTGCCTGAGTAACGCAAACTCGAGCACAACAGGCTGAATGCGGGTTGTGCTCCCCATTTCTTTTATGGCCTCGGCCTTTGCCGCGGCGCCTTGCAGGGGGGCATGGCGAATGTTTTCGACCTGCACGTGTGCCCCGAACCCGATCACCTTCGCCTCAATTTCCTGGCTGAACCCCCGGACTATGGACAGCGCCAGAAGCAGCATAGCCACCCCGACCGTAACACCGCCGACAGCTATGATGGTGATGAATCGCAGGAAACGCCGCCCTTCTTCCCGCCCCTGCGCTCCAATGAGGTATCGGACTGCAACGAAGGTATGGAAGGACACAATGCTCAGAAGCTACCCGGCCCTTATATACAACACCATGGCCGATTCGTTGGCTACATCGCTGCCATCTGGCCGCGTACAGTACGGGCAGGAGCCACCGCTTCGGCCTGGCGTACGGCCTCAACGGCATAGTAACGAGGCGTGATCCGTCTCAGCAGTGGACGCACCCTCAGCAGTGACCCGTAGCTGACCCATTTTTTCATGCGCACAATACGCCAGCCGGAGCGCTCCAGCAGCCAGTCGAACTGCCAGTCCTCAAACTCATGAAAATGCCTGTCCCATGGATCGGCTGGGCTGTTGTAAGCCTTGGCAAACCAGAGGCGCAATGGCACCGTCGCAAACAGCCTGGGGGCATCTATGGCATGCAGAACATTGAAGGGGGCCACCAGGTGCTCCAGTATCTCAAAGGCCGTTACCGCATCGGCACCATGCCCCTGCATCAGCCAAGGGGTATCGTCCAAGTCACCTTCCGTGTTCTGAACTTCGTACCCATTGGCCTGCATACGTGCACTCAGCAGGTTTGGCGTGCCCAGATCCAGTATTCTGCCTGGCTGCGGCTGCGCTTTGTCCATGAACGCGAGCGTATGTGCAAACCTGTGCTCCAGCGCCCTGTTCGAAGAAAAATGGGGCATGCATCAACTCAAAGACTGGCCATGCGCAAAGGTACGACAGCGCATCAAGCTTGCCAAGGCCGCACCGGCAAGGGTGCAGGCCGTGCTGCACTGAATACCGCTGTTGCACAGCCCAGTACCCGGACTGTCGGGGCCTTGTATGACGCAGCCTCCGTATTCAAAAATCAGGCCTGTATCTGCACCGGCAGAGCACCCTTGGGGAGAGGTGGCAGACGCACGCTCCGTACAAATATGTAAATTCGGGGAATCTGCAAGTTCAGAGCCGTTCTACAGGCAAACAAGGCCAGCAATCTTTCGTATCTACTGGCCGGGTTCTGCCCGCCTTCTGATTCACAAGCCCAGAAACCACATATGAGCAACGCCATAGCCCGGGTACCGGAGCCGATCAACGAGCCCGTGCTGGGTTACGCCCCTGGCAACCCGGAGCGCACTTCGCTGAAGCAGTTCCTGGGGTGCCTGAAGTCCCACCACCTTGAGGTACCTGCCTTCATTGGCGGCAAAGAGGTGTTTACCGGCAACACGTCGGACATCCGTCCGCCACACGAGACCTCCCACAAGCTTGGTGTCGCGCATCACTGTGGCACGGCGGAAGTCAATCTGGCTATCGACGCTGCACTGCAAGCACATGAAGAATGGTCCCGCATGGCCTTTACGGAGCGCGCTGCCATCTTCCTTAAGGCTGCTGATCTTCTGGCCGGAAAGTGGCGCAACGCGCTGAATGCGTCCACGATGCTCGGACAAAGCAAGAACGCTTACCAGGCCGAAATTGACTCCGCCTGCGAAACCATTGACTTTTTTCGCTTCAATGTCCATTACGCCCAGCAGCTTTACAGCGAGCAGCCCTACTCGGCCCCGGGCACGTGGAACAGGCTCGAGTACCGTCCGCTGGAAGGCTTTGTGTTTGCGGTAACGCCGTTCAACTTCACCGCCATTGCGGCCAACCTGCCGACGGCACCCGCACTGATGGGCAATACCGTTATATGGAAGCCTGCCTCCACATCGATCTACTCAGCGTACTACGTATACAAGCTGCTGGAAGAAGCCGGTCTGCCACCGGGTGTGATCAACATGGTGCCTGGTCGCGGCGCAACCATCGGAGGCCCCACCTTTGCATCGCCGCACCTTGCAGGACTGCACTTCACGGGGTCAACCGGGACCTTCCAGCAGATGTGGCGGACCATTGGCGAAAACATCGCGGGCTATCGCAGCTATCCCCGCATCGTGGGAGAAACAGGCGGCAAGGACTTTGTCGTGGCACATCCGTCTGCCGACAGCACTGTGGTGGCGACAGCCATCGTACGGGGTGCCTTTGAGTATCAGGGGCAGAAATGCTCCGCAGCCTCACGCGCCTACCTACCGGCGTCCCGGTGGCCCGAGATCAGGGACTCCATGCTGGCGCAGCTGTCAGAGCTCAAGATGGGCACAGTGGAGGACTTCGGCAATTTCATTAACGCGGTCATCGACAAGAAAGCTTTCGACAGCATCACATCGTACATCGACCATACCAAAGCTGCCACCAGCGCTTCAATCCTCCACGGAGGCCGTTACTCGGATGCTGAAGGCTACTTTATCGAGCCTACGGTTATCGTGACGACGGATCCGAAGTACAAAACCATGTGCGAGGAGATATTCGGGCCGGTAGTGACGCTTTTTGTTTACAAGGACGCTGCGTTTGCCGACACCCTGGAGCTGGTCAACACGACATCGCCGTATGCGCTGACGGGCGCTGTCTTTGCTCAGGATCGGCGCATTATCGCGCAGGCAACGGAGGCGCTCCGTGATGCGGCAGGCAACTTCTATATCAACGACAAGCCGACAGGCGCGGTCGTGGGTCAGCAGCCCTTTGGTGGTGCACGCGGCTCAGGAACAAATGACAAGGCCGGCTCACCGCTCAACCTGTTGCGCTGGGTGTCTGCACGTACGATTAAAGAGACGTTCTCGCCCCCCACACACTACAGCTACCCGTTCCTGGCGCCGGACGAGGCTGCGGCTGGATGACAACCAGACCTGAGCATCGCCCTGTGCGTGTCCTGCAGTACGGCATGGGGCCTATCGGGCAGGCTTGCGCACATGTACTGCTGGATAAGGCGCGCGCAGGTCATGTTGAGCTGGTTGGCGCAATCGACATTAATCCGGCGCTTGTCGGCCAGCGCGTAGGTCCCAGTGATGTCACGATCACGAGCGATGTCGAGGCCTCGCTCCAGGCAGCCAGACCGGATGTGGTCTTGCATACCACGGGATCCTTTCTGGACAAGGTCAAAGATCAGATACTGTGCTGTGCACGCGCCGGCGCGCACGTGATCTCTTCTACCGAAGAGCTCACCTTCCCTTACAGCAAGTACCCCGGAATCAGCAGTGAAATCGATGCAGTGGCCAAAGCGTGCGGCGTCGTGGTCATTGGCACGGGTGTCAATCCAGGGTATGCCATGGATACGCTGGCGCTGGCAGCGACAGGGGTGAGTGCGAGCGCACAGCGCATCGAAGTCAGTCGCGTAGTCGATGCCAGTAAACGCAGAGAACCCCTGCAGCGCAAGGTTGGTGCCGGCCTGACGGCCAGAGCGTTCCGTATTCGGCGCGACAAGGGCGAGTTCGGTCACATCGGGCTTCGCGAATCACTGGAAGTGGTGGCAACAGGCTTGGGCTGGGTGCTCGACGAGATGGTGGAAACGCTGGAGCCGGTTCTGGCAGTGTATCCTGTCAAGACGGATTACTTCTCTGTGGCACCGGGCGAGGTGGCCGGAATACTGCAGACGGCCGTGGGCAGCCGCAACGGCCATGAGCTCATACGCCTGACACTCAAGATGTATCTGGGTGCCCAAGACCCGGTAGACCGCGTGCGCGTGCATGGTGTACCGCCCATCGATATGATCGTCAAGGGCGGCATATTTGGAGACACAGCCACTGTAGGATCACTGATCAACGCGATCCCGCGCGTCATGGACGCACCGCCCGGACTGCACACCGTCATCACCCTGCCTGTGCCGAGGGCCTTTGGCGTGTAGGTACTACTCCTGTCCGGGGTATTTTACACGCACGTGGTGTATGGCCGCAAGCCGCTTGATAAACGTCTCTTTGATGATTTTGAGATCCATAAAGGTGAGCTCCGACTCATCCAGCTGACCGTCATCGGTGCGGGCCTTGAAGACAGCATCGATGCGCTCTTTGAACTTCTCCAGGCTCGGCTCTGAAATGCTCATGCAGGCGGCTTCAACACCATCGGTCAGCATGAGGACCGCCGCCTCTTTTGTCTGCGGGCACGGTCCGGGATACCTGAAGGCTGCCTCATCGACCTCGCCACCTGCCTGACGCGCCTGATGGTAGAAATACTCGACACGCATCGTTCCGTGATGCGTCGGGATAAAGACGGACACAGAGTTGGGTAAACCGTGATCCGCCGCGAGTGCCAACCCGTGCCTAACATGGTTGCGGATAATGTCAGCGCTTTCCTGGGGACTGAGCTCGGAATGCGGGTTCACGCCGGCACGCTGATTTTCGACGAAGAATTCGGGCTGCACCAGCTTACCAACATCATGGTACAGCCCAGCGACCCTGGTGAGAAGGGCATTGGCACCGATGGCCGCAGCTGCGGCCTCCGCAAGATTGGCAACCTGCATGGAATGGCTGAACGTGCCTGTGGCTTCCTGCTGCAGCCGCTTGAGTAAAGGCTGATTGTAGTCGCTCAGCTCCACAAGGCGCAGGTCAGAAGACACATCAAACACCTTCTCGACAACCCACAGCAGCGGATACGCTGTAATCATCAGGAAGCTGTTAATGCCCGCCATCATGACGTGCGACAAGAACGACCTGCCCTCCGATTCAAAGAGCTCAAAGGCCAGGAACACGAGGGCGTAACCGCCAAAAGCGGAGACTGCAGCCACAAAAAGCTGTGCCCTGTTGCGGGCGCCGCGCACCGTAAACACGGCCAGGCTGCCACCCGCAATGGTGGCAAAGACAAATTCAAGCGCGTGATCCACACCCAGAATCAGCCCACCCAGCAGCGCCAGCGCAACCGTCCCGAACAGACCGACCCGCGAGTCAAACACCACCGTCAGCACTACTGAAACGATGAGCGTGGGCACCGCAAACATGTACGCTGGGCTGCTTCGTACCGCCAGGGCAAAAAGACCAATGACGGCCACGTAGAGCAGGCTCATCAGCAGCATGTCTTTGTTATCATCAAACAGGTGCCTGCGCGCCATGAGCAGGTAAACAAAAAAGATCCCGAACGTGCAGAGCGCCAGCAGCACTTTGCCGATTGATCGCGGCGCATACAGCTTGGGTCCGTTGACTCCTGAGCGCTTGCTTTCCAAAGACTCCAGCCGCTGAAGGATTTCCGGGGTGATGATTTCACCCTTGCGCACCACTATCTCATCCTCAGCAATCATGCCTCTTGCTGGAGACACACTGCCCGCTGCCAGATCCCGTGCACGCTCCGTAGCACCCGCATCGTACTGCAGTGACGCCACAAAGACTGCGTTAACAAGAGCAGAGGCCAAGGTGGCCTCTGAACCACCGGCGAAGTACGGAGCAAGGTCCTCTTCCATGCTCTGGTATATTCTCGCCTGATCAAATACGCTGGTCTTGGCAATCCTCTCAAAGGTGTTGGCTCCGGTGTCCCGGACTTTCAGGAAGTCCGTGTAGATACTGTCGGCAGGGATGTCCACGACCTCCGTACGGGCAAACGCAGTGGCGTGTGCCCAAAGCCTGTCCAGGCTGAAATCGTAGAGAAACTGGCCCGGAACAGCCGCACTGGGGCTGCCCGTATCCTGGGATACAAAGTCATCTCCCAGAACCCGCCACTGCTCATCGGAAAGAAACACCATCGCATTCTGCCGCGCGCGAATGTATCTGGCGCTGTCAGCTTCTGCGCGCTCCCGATAGTCCACATCAGCAAGCGTGTCGCTTACCAGCTGTGCACGCTGGGCATTCATCCGGTAGTCCCGGTAGGCGTGCATGATGCCGTCCATCTGCTGCTGGAGTGTTTCAAGGTTCGCCACTACGCGCTCACCTGCGTCGTTGAGTGCGTTGAAGACGGGCTCGGTATTACGGCGTGCACGTGCGCGGTCAGCTGCCAAGGAGTCGGCCGACTTGTCGATGGCAACGTCTTCGGAGGCAACCAGCGTTTCACCAGTCCACACTTCGCCAACCTCTAGCAGCGCCACGGGAAGTGAGCTGGTATGAAAGGCGAGCGCTGTTGTTATCGTGAGCACCGCAAAGATGGACGTTTTGGCTGCAAACCCCCGTGTGAAGGCCATACGCCTGGCCGCGCGCAGGCGTCTGCGCAAAATCCGGTCCACAGTGCCGCGTCCGCGAGAGCTGAATACCGACATATCCAACGCAGTTTAAGTCCTGTGGCGCAGCCCCAGCAGTGCGCCTGCGGCCACCGTTATGAGGCTGCCTGTCACCGTGTACCACGGCCAGCCTATGGCCCTGAGACCACGTGCCGCAATCACATCGTCGCCAGGGGCGAAGTAGAACAACCAGCCTTCTGACGGGCTGTACCAGACACCAAAGATAATCACCACCATCACCACTATGGAGATGAAGAACGCTATCACCGCATCTGCCTGCACAGTGCGCCTGGTAAAGAGCCCAAGCAGGAAAGCGCCCAGCAGACCACCGTAGGTGAACGATGCAATGGCCAGACCAAGCTCTACTACGGGGTTCCGGGTGTTCTCAAACAGGCTGGCAAACGCAACAAACAGGATACCCCAGAACAACGTCATTAGGCGTGCTGTCCGCAAGGACCGGACCTCGCCTGCAACCCGTCTGCGCAGGCGATGGTAAATGTCCAGCATGGATGAGGACGCGAGGGAGTTGAGCGAAGACGACAGCGTACTCATGGCGGCGGCGATGATACCCGCCAGCAGCAGGCCGGACAGCCCCGGCGGCAGCCCTTCCATGATATACCGAGGAAACACCTCGTCAGCCCGGGACATGCCCATGGCTTCAGGGGTCTGGCCCTGGTAGAATGTCCACAACAGAACACCGATTACCAGGAAGAGCGCGAACTGGACCACCACAATAACGGCACTCCCCACCAGTGCCTTCTGCCCACCGGATACTGAGCGGCAGGTCAGCAGGCGCTGCACAATCAACTGATCCGTGCCATGCGAGGCCATGGAGAACACCGCGCCACCCACCACCGCAGTGAGCAGCACATATGGCTGGGTAAACCAGGACGCGAAGGTCTCCCCTGCTCCTGTATAGAGAGTCTTCACCTTGCCGGCGGCAGCGGCATGCTGCCACCAGCCATCGGGCACCGCATAAAGCAGGAAGAACAACGCGATCAGACCGCCACCGATGTACAGCACCATCTGTACGACATCCATCCACACCACCGCCCTGATTCCCCCGATGAGCGTGTAAGTAACGGTGATAAAACCCATAACAGCAATGATCTCCATGTACGAGACAGACACTCCTGCGCCGTCCGCGATGACCTTTAACGGGATTGCTGTGGCGAACAGCCGGACGCCATCGGCCAGGAGACGTGTCACCAGGAATGCTGACGAAGCTGCGAGTCGCATGCCGTCTCCAAATCGTTTGCCCAGAAAGGCGTAGGCAGTCACCAGCTGTCCCTGATAGTAGCGCGGCAGAAACCAGACTGCTACCACAGTTCGCCCTACCACGTATCCGGCAGTGATCTGCAGGAATGTCATGGACCCGCCATAAGCTACTGCGGGCACGCCAATGACGGTGAGTGTGCTGGTTTCTGTGGCTACTATCGAAAAGCACACGGCCCACCACGGCAGATTGCGTCCTCCCAGGAAATAGTCCGTCGTGTTTTTTTGGCGTCCGCCCACGATGATGCCGAAGGCGGCGACACCCAGGAGGTAAGCGGCAAGAATGATGTAGTCGAGTGCTGTCAGCATACCACAGGGGCCGGGATTTCCATGTGATCCCTAACAGCCTGTGGACAAGGCCGTTCTCTGTAAGATCCTTGCGGGTGGGCTAAGTTGTAGGCAAGCATCAACCTTTGGCAATGGGCAGGTGGTGTAATGGGCGGCAGCAGGAATTGTTTATGGTGGTCAGCGGGGTTCGCGTGTCAGGCAGCCCGTTCTGCCGGGAGCTGAAGCAGCGCGGGTTGACTCCCTTGCGGAGGGGGCACGCCGCGCGTTCCATGCGGGAAACGGGGACTTCACCGGGTGTACCCGCGCGACCCGGAGGCACAGGTCATGAAGATGAAGGGCGGCAGGGCTCACCTGGCACACCGGTTCGAGCAGGCGGACGGCCTGGTACAGGTACGGCCTCGCTGCCGGACAGGCGTTGGGGCGGGCCGCAAGCGGTGGTGGCCGGCAAGGCCTGCTCCTCGAACCAGGCTGTGACGGGACTGTGAGCTGCACAAGCGAGCCTCGCCGGAAGTGGAAGCGGCACCGTGATGCGCAGCTGCCAACCGGCGGCAGATCCGGGGCAACCAAGGTAAGCGGTTGCTGCGCCAGGATTCACGCGCCTTCTCATGATCGTAGGGCTGCGTCGGGCCCAGGTTCAGGGGCAGAGGGAGATACGGGAACAGCTGCTTCTTCAGGCTGCCGCTTCCAACCCCGACCTTTCGATGCGCCAGCGGTACGGCGTTGGCACTCCGCGGGGTCTACAGGGCCTCGCGGCAGCCCGAGCTG
>JAAXGV010000125.1 GCA_012271185.1 Rhodothermales bacterium | reverse complement strand
GCGTGGGCACTATGGCGTGTACCACAAAATGAGCAAGAAACATTTGAACCGTTACGTGGCGGAGTTTGCGGGCCGCCACAATGCGCGGGAATTGGATACAGAAGTGCAGATGGGGCTGCTCATGCGCAACGGCAAGGGGAAGCAGCTGCGGTATAGAGATCTGGCAGGCAGTCAGACTCATTGTGTTACGGCGATTGTCTGGACTGGATGCAGCGTTGGGACGCTGCATCCGCAGGTCTCCTGTATCTGGCTTCGCCGTTCAATTCAAATGCCGGCTGCAACGTCTTGTATTCTACCCATGGATCCGCCAATGCCATGTCTTTCAGGAGTTCTGGGCTATAACGCGGTTGTCTGGGTTTGCACCGACACGTGCTAAGCTTGCCAAACGAGAACGCCAACTCTGTTTACAGTGCCAGACTCCGCGTTAGCTTGTCATGTAATGCCCTATTGAAACATCCCCAGCTGATCCTCGCCGGGGCCCGTCATCACTTCGTCCTGACCTTTGCTCCCGCCGCACCGGAGCAGGTGTTCAACATGAATGCCCACCTGTTCCAGTGCCACACCAATCAGGCCGGAACGGTGGCAGCGTGCCGGATCTGCTTCCGCACACAGCAGACAAACGGTAAACCCGCGGCGGCACGCATCCTGCAGGCGCGCCACCCCTTCCTGGAAGAAGGGCTTTGCACACACCCTCTCGTAGAGGATACGCCCCTTATGGTCATAGCACGAAGGATCCGCTGGCCGGCCTCCCAGCTGAGCACCCATATGCTCGTATCTGATGCCGGCGCTGCGCAGGTATCTCGCAAGCGCCTTGCGAGAAAATGAAGGCCGATACCTCGAGTACGGCACCGAGCGAACATCGACCAGGTACTCAACCCTGAAGGTTCGAAGCTGATCTACAACCTCATTCACTGTGCGGCCTCCGTAGCCGATCGTGTACACACGGTCAGACATGCGTTGTTCTGCAGCCGTGCAGGTCAGATTCACGTGCAGCAGCAGACCTTTGGAACACCGGGTTTGAGGATGGTGCCTGTGCGTGGTTGCGCGATGCCGGAAGGCTCATTCTGAAACCTGTCGCCACATCATCAGTTCTCACATGATTGGTCGGAGTCCGAAGTGCAGGTATGCCGACTTTGAGTCACTCTGGATAGACGACTTCGATAGCTGGGACGATTACGAAGATAGCTGGAACTTGGATACCCATAGAGGAATGGACTACAGTGGCGACCACACCGGTACCAGAGGCCGGCATCAGCCTTTTCGACGCGGCGTATCGGAGTACGACGATGTCTTTTGAGTGTCGCGAGTGCGGGGACAAAAATGCTCCTTGGGAAGGTACGCTGTGCAGACCCTGCTTTTTCGAGGGACAGAATCGGACTGCAGTCTCCGGCTCGTTCAGTTGTACGGTGTGCGGCTCGGATGAAGCTCCGTGGCAAGGCGCAAAGTGCAGGCCTTGCTACAGTGAGAGTCGTGACAGGCCCGATGAAAAGTACGAGTGCTCTGAGTGCGGTGCCCGGGATGCGCCGTGGGCAGGGGCCAAGTGCTTGGTCTGCTATCGCAAGGCCTCTCCTCAGTCGGAGATTGTGAATGAGCTTAATGCTGTGCTGAGTCGCAGCAGCAGTAACGATCGCAAGGCTCCTGCCAGGTGCCAGGGCTGCGGTCGACACGAAGTATCGTGGCCTGAGACACAGTGCGAAAACTGCAGAGTCAGCAGCTCAGGAGCGGAAAACGAAGGGCCATTTCCGGACGATCTTCCGTTTTAGCAGGCGTCCGTGCACCGGCGCAGACCAAGCCAGGCCCGGTTAGCGCACGGACAACGAATCGTGCAGGGTATTTGCCGCGGCAGTGCTAAATTATCTGCCGCCGGCGGGATGTGTGGGTCCTGCCTGCCCAGACGAAATCACAACCGGGCGTGCAAACCTCAATCGCAGTCTTGGGCGCGGGAAGCTGGGGTACCGCCCTTGCTGTTCACCTGGCAGGTGCCAGGTGCAAGGTAACCCTCTGGGCGCGTCGTGCTGAAGTTGCGGAGGCCATAGCGCAGGATCGCCACAATCCGTTCTATTTGCCGGCAGTGCGCATTCCCGGGCCAGTTCAGGTCACGGACGACTTTGGAGCGGCGGCGCAGTCTGGCGGGATGTGGGTGATTGCCACGCCTTCGCACGTCGTGCGAGGCATTGCGGAGCGGCTGCTGCCGTTTGCCGAAGAAGCGCGAACGGTCGTCTCCGTTGCGAAAGGCATTGAGAATGAGACGCTCCTGACGACGACGCAGGTGCTGGCAAGCGTCTTGTCGCCGACGGTTCCTGCCGGATCCATCGTAGTCCTTTCTGGTCCCAGCCATGCGGAGGAGGTTGCCCAGGGCAAGCCCACCACACTGGTGGCGGCGGCACTGGACCGGCAGGTTGCGACGCAGGTGCAGCAGATCTTTATGTCGCAACGCCTGCGTGTGTATATCAATGAAGATGTACTGGGGGTAGAGATAGGTGGCTCAGTCAAGAACGTGATCTCCATTGCAGCCGGCATCAGCGATGGCATCGGTTATGGCGACAATGCTAAGGCTGCGCTTATTGTGCGTGGTATGGCCGAGGTTCAGCGGCTGGGTGTGGCAATGGGTGCGCGTTCCGGGACCTTTGCGGGGTTGACAGGCATCGGTGATCTGGTCGTGACCTGTACCAGTGAGCACAGCCGTAACCGCTATCTGGGTGAGCAGATTGGACGCGGATTCGCATGGCGAACGACGCAGGACAATATGCAGATGGTGGCGGAAGGTGTGCGTACAACGGCTTCCGTGCGGACCCTTGCGCGCCGCTACGGCATTGAAATGCCTATTACTGAGGCTGTTTATGCCATTCTCTTTGAAGGCAAGAAGCCCGGTGACGCCGTGCAGGAACTGATGGCGCGCTCGGCAAAACAGGAGGACTGGCTGCCCGGGTAACAGACGGACCGATGACGTTGCAGCACCTGACACATTGCATTGCCCAAGGCGAGGGTCCGCTCCTGGAGTTCAAGCAGCGTGTGCCTGCCCCGGAGCGAATGGCCAAGGAGATCACTGCCTTTGCGAATACCCAGGGCGGTCAGGTGCTGATAGGGGTCAGTGACGACGGCACCACCACGGGGGTCAAGGATGCTGCCGAGGAGGAGTACGCGCTGCTGCGGGCTTTGGAGAAGTATGCGGATCCTCCCGTGGTGCTCAAAACAACCCGCATCAGGATAAGCAGAAAGCGGGACATCATCCTCGTAACTGTACTCGAAAGTCCGGATAAACCACACTACGTCAAGGATCCTGACACGTCTCGTCGCACAGCCTATATCAGGGTGGAAGACAAGAGTGTTGAGGCCAGCCGAGAAGCCAGAACGCTGATGCGGCACGACGTAAGCGAGTGGGATATTCTGTTCAGGATAGGGGAGAAGGAGCGTATCCTGCTGCGGTATCTGGTCCGCTGTGGACGCATCACCGTAGCGCAATTCGCCCGGCTGGCAGGTATTTCGAAGTCAGAGGCATCGAAAACACTTGTTCACCTTACCAGAGCCCGCATGCTCTGCCATCATGCTGATCTGCGTGAGGATTACTTCACACAGGGTGCGGAGCTGCTAGCCACGTAGGAAAACGAACAGACACGAATGAGCAGCTGCATCCGGCCCGGTTGGGTCCTGTGAAGGAGGGTCGAAAGGTAGTATTCCAGCACATGGCGCCGACGAGTTCGATACCACTTCATGAGACAGCCAGATCGCGGTATCTCAACTATGCCCTTTCGGTTATCACAGGTCGTGCCCTTCCGGATATCAGGGACGGACTGAAGCCCGTTCAGCGGCGGATCCTGTACACCATGTTTGCGAGTCTGCGCCTGTTCCCGGACGCACGGTATCGCAAGAGTGCCACGATCGTGGGGGATGCCATGGGCAAGTACCACCCTCATGGTGATGCGGCCATCTACGATGCTATGGCGCGCATGGCACAGGACTTTTCTCTGCGTGATCCTCTAGTGGATGGTCATGGCAACTTCGGGTCGGTGGACGGGGACCGCCCGGCGGCCATGCGCTACACGGAAGCCAGGCTGCGACCGCTTGCGATGGAACTCCTGCAGGAGCTCCGGCAGACGACTGTGCCCTTCAGGCCCAATTTTGACGGCACGCTGGAAGAGCCGGTCGTATTGCCAGCCCGGATGCCCAACCTCCTCATCAACGGCGCAACAGGCATTGCGGTCGGGATGGCGACAAACATTCCACCGCATAATCTTGGCGAGGTTGTACGGGCCGCTTTGTACCTGGTGGATGGCAAGCTCAAAGCCGACGGCAACAGGTGGCCGAAGGTGAGAACGAGCACCATCGTGAGGCGCTTTATCAAGGGACCGGACTTTCCCACCGGCGGACGTATCCTGAATACCGAAGATGAACTGGTAGAGATATATGAAAAGGGAGAAGGTCCAATAGTCCTGCGTGGTGAGTATCGTCAGGAAGGCGGAAGCCGTGTTGTCATCACCTCCATCCCGTATGTGATCAACAAGGGTGATCTTGTAGAGAAGATCGCGGGACGCATCACCGCGGGGAAGGTGCCCCAGCTCACTGACGTGCGTGACGAGTCAACGGACGATGTGTGCATTATCCTGGAGCTGAAGCGTGGTACAAAAGCAGAAGTGGTGCTCGGATACCTCTTCAAGCACACGCAGCTGAGCACGCGGTTTCATGTGAATCTTACAGCTCTGATGCCTACAGCGAGCGATCACATCTGCACGCCGAAGAGGTTTGGCCTGCTCGAAGCACTCCGGCACTTTCTGGACTTCCGGCTGGAGGTTGTAACGCGCAGGCTTCGTCACGAACTGGAGCAGCTAGAGAAGCGGATACACATACTGGAGGGGTTTGAGATAATCTTTGATGCCTTGGATGAGGCGGTCAGGATCATCCGTTTGTCCCGGAATCGTGCCGATGCGCGCGAGCAGCTGGAGTACCGCTTTTTGCTGACAGAGGACCAGGCTGATGCGGTGTTGGACGCACGGCTGTACAAGCTCTCGCAGATGGAGATTCAGGCTGTCCGGATCGAGCTGGAGACGAAGCGCAAGCGTGTGGCTGAGATTATGATCCTTTTGGGGGATGAGCAGGCCCGGTGGCGTATTGTGCGCAGCGAGCTGAAAGAAATCGCGAACAAGTACGCTACGCCACGCCGCACCGTTATAGAAGGGCCGGATGCGGAGGCGTATGCCTTTTCTGAATCAGATTTTATCGTAGACGAATCAACCTTTATAGTGGTCACCAGGGATGGGTGGATCAAGCGGCAGCGTTCCTACACTGATGTCGAAAGTATCCGCATACGGGAAGGCGACCAGATTGGGTGGGTGTTGCCGGGGCGGACGCGAAGCACGGTGACGTTCTGGACGAGCTTTGGCCGTGCCTACACAGCGCGCGTCAACGATGTGCCGATGTCTACTGGGTACGGCATACCGATGCAGAAGCTGTTTGACTTCACAGACAAGGAGCGGGTCGTTGGGGTGACGTCAAACGATCCCGGCGTCCTGCCCGGGATCACTTTTGAAAGCGAACCTGAGCTGTTTCCCAGGGATGAACAGGACCCGCTTGGATTCGCTGTGGCATTTTCCCGGGAAGGTTTATGTATACGGCTCGGTCTTGATACGTATGCTGAGCCATCAACCAAGTCCGGCCGCCTTTACATGCGCCTCGTGGAATCGGATGAGGTCCTTGGCGCCTGGCCGGCAGGCGGTAGCGAATATGTGTGCCTTGCATCGTACAAGGGTCGTGGCCTGGTCTTCGGGGTTTCTGATATACCGCTACGCAAGGGCGCCAGTAAAGGTGTAATATCGATAAAGCTGCGTGACGGAGATCATGTGTTTGGCGTGACGGTGAGCCCCCGCAAGACCCAGGGCCTTACCGTGAAAACCCAGCGTGGCAGGCGGGAGATTATACGTGCCACCAAATCGTACCGGAGTCGTCGAGCGACGCAAGGGCGCCCGATCATTAAAACGGGTAAGCTGGCACAAGTCATCGAGAACCCGATCGAGCAGCGAAACTAGAGACCTGTAGCGTATGCCGGGAACCTATACAGGCAAGGACATTCAGGTTCTGGAAGGTCTCGAACCGGTGCGCAAGCGGCCGGGCATGTACATTGGTGGTACCGGCAAGCCGGGACTGCACCATCTGCTGTGGGAGCTGGTGGACAATGGCGTTGACGAGGCGACCAATGGTTATGCTTCACGCATTGCTGTTACGCTGCATCGCGATGGCAGGAGTGTTACGGTCAGCGACAATGGCCGTGGCATCCCCGTTGACAACCATCCTGTCAAGAAGGTGCCGGCGCTGCAGGTCATCCTCACTACGCTGCACTCGGGCGGCAAATTTGATTTGAAGCAGTACAAGACCGCAGGCGGTTTGCACGGCGTGGGTGCCTCAGTCGTTAACGCCCTTTCTGAGCAGCTCGTAGCGACGGTCAAGCGTGACGGGAAGATGTACCAGCAGCGTTACCGGCGTGGCAAGCCGACGACCGCACTCAGGGTAGTCAGGGAGCCTGTCCGGGGGACAGGTACAACGATATACTTCAAGCCGGATTCGGACCTCTTTGAGTCGGTGCTTTTTGACCCGGCCTGGATTGCCGAGCAGCTTGAGATCAAGACTTATCTCAATCACAACCTGCGCATCATTTTTACCGATGAGGTCGCCGGCACAAAGTGCGAGTTTTACCACGAGGGAGGCGTCACGGAGTATCTGGCACACCTTGTCGGCAAGGCAGGTGCACCCGCGGTCCATGCAGATATCTTCAGTGTAATCCAGGATGAGCTGGAAGGCGGTGCACGCATTGAGGCTGCCATTCAGTGGACCGAGGCGCCGACGGAGGTGGTCAGGTCGTTTGTTAATGGCATACCCACGCCTGGCGGTGGCACGCATGAACAGGGATTCAGGAATGCGGTACGCAAAGCTGTGCGTGCATTCATGGAGACGCACAACCTCCTGCCGCGCAGCATGGGCATAATTAGCGATGATATCCTTGAGGGGATCGTGGCGATTGTCAGCGTGTTCATGGTGGACCCGCAGTTTCAGGGTCAGACCAAGGAGAAGCTCAACAATCCATCGGCCCGCTCGCTGGTGTCAGGTGCTGTGCGCCTGGCGCTGGAGCAGTTCCTTAATGCGCGTCCCACAGCGGGTGACGCCATCGCTGCGCGCATCATCCAGTCGGCCAAAGCGCGGCAGGCAAGCCGTTCTGCAGCGGCTTCGGTCCGCAAAAAGAGCAAGGTGCGAAGGCGGCTCAACCTGCCTGGCAAGCTGGCGGACTGCTCGTCTACCGACCCGGTCGAGAGCGAGCTCTTTATTGTGGAGGGGGATTCTGCAGGCGGTTCAGCCAAGCAGGGGCGCGACCGAGCGTTTCAGGCGGTGCTGCCGCTTCGCGGAAAGGTTCTTAACGCCGAACAGGCGTCGCTCAAGCGGGTCCTGGCCAACACCGAGCTCTCAAATGTTACGCAGGCGCTAGGGTGCGGCTTGGGGAACGGACTGGATCTGAGTCAGCTTCGCTACCACAAGGTCATACTGCTGATGGATGCGGACTCGGATGGCCACCACATTGCAACGCTGCTTCTTACGTTCCTGTACCGGCATATGCGCGCTCTCATTGACCGGGGACATGTGTTCATTGCGGAGCCACCCCTGTACCGGCTGGATGCAGGCAAAAAGACCTACTGGGCGCTGGACGATGCAGACAGGATGCGGATTACCCGTCGACTCAGGAAAAAGCGCTCCAACATCAAGATAGAGGTACAACGCTTTAAGGGGTTGGGGGAGATGATGCCTGCCACGCTCAAAGAGACCACGATGGATCCAGCCAAGCGGCGTCTGCTGCAGGTGGTCATACCAGAAGGTGAAAGGCTGGAAACGGACAACACCATTGCAGGCCTGATGGGCAAGGATGCTTCGGTCCGATGCAGCTATATCATGGAAAATGCTGCTACGGTGGAAGATCTGGATGTATAGCCTTCTCCGCCCGTGAAAGGGGACAGGCTCAATTCAGGAGCCTGAGGTTGTCATGATGGTGCCTGCGATGATCATGATTGCGCCGAGAATGCAGAGCACGTTGGGGATTTCGGCCAGAAAGGTGAAGCCCCACAGCGCTGCGAAGACAATCTGCAGATAGCTGGCGGACATGGCTTTTGCGGTCTTTTCTAGGCTAAGCCCTTTGGTCAGGTATATCTGGGCGAACTGTGTAAGGACTCCAATACCGATGAGGAGCAGCCACTCGGTGGGCGTGGGCACCAGCACCTCCGAAGCCAGTACCGGTGCGCAGGCTATCACAGACACCAGCGGGAAGTAGAACACCACCGTGAGGTGGTGTTCGGTTTCACGCAGCTTTCGTACGGTAACATAGGCGCATCCGCCCATCACGGCGCCCAGGAGACCTACTGCGATAGCGGCCAGGCTGTGTCCATGAGCGACGCCGCCGAACAGAAATTCCGGCTGTGCCACAAAGGCTACGCCAATGAGGCTCACGGCAGTGCCGGTGATCTCCCAAGGACTCAGGCGCTCTCTAAGCGCTGCTGCCGCCAGGACCGCGCTGAAAGCAGGCGACATGTAGAACAGTACTGTGGCCTCTGCCAGCGGCAGACGTGCCAGAGACCAGAAAAAGCACAACAGTGCCACAAAGCCCGCGATGCCGCGAAACATCAGGAGTCTCTTGCGGTTTCCCCACGGCGAAACCCTGACTGCCCGCAGCATCCAGTATCCCATAGCTACGCCCACGACACTGCGTGCCATCACCAGTTCGGATGCCGGCAGGCGCTTGCCGGCAAACTTCACCAACAGCGTTGTTATGCTGAACAGGAACGCTGCGGCCGCTATGCACAGTACTCCCTTGGATATCCCCCGGACCCGGGCAGGGTATGGGAGAATCAGATCCGGGCGCTGACCTTTCCTGCCATTGATCCAGGCGCGCACAGAGTATGGACTTTGCATACCCTTCCAACGTATCATCCAGCCTCTCAGGATGCAGGAAACGTGTGCAGAAGCTGGGAATTATGCCCTCCCGAATGGAGGCTGATGTGCTCCCGGTGATCGCGGTTGCCTGTAACGTTTTTACAGCAGAGCAGGGACACGACCTCACTGCATTTTCAAGGCAGGACCGGGTACAGAGCCGGACGCCTTCGGCACTGCCCTTGACGCCCGTGCCGATGCGGCAGGCTGGCAGGAGCGGTGCGTAACTCCGCCTCTCCCGCAAGCCAAAGGCTTTGCCCAAGAGGCTGGTGATGCCCCCGGAGAGGGCCGCCGGCTTCCAGGCACGGCGCATAGGCCTGCCAGCGAGGAATACTGAAAAACTCGGTCTTGTCTGAACCGTTGCACGGAGTGTGTCCCAAGTGCTGGCCGGGCCGGTACATTGGGCGTGTGCGCGCCTTGGACCACTTTTACTGCACAGAGTTATCCACCGTTTATCCACCTTAGGGCGGGACACTTTGGATACTGCGGGTGAAGTTTGCGGTCGGCCGGAATACTGCAAAAATAACGGTAATGCTTTGCTGTCAACACGTGATTCGGCCGGAATACTGCTATCTGTACTGCCTCTTTGCGATTCACAGGGGGCAGCAGGTGTGGAAAACTATTACGTGCAATAACGGTTATAAACGATTATATTATCACGCATGGTGCCTTGGGTGCCGTAGAAATCGAAGTCCATTGAGCCTCGAAGCCTGATGCCGGAACCAACTCAGCCTACCCGACGGGATACGCCATCCGACAGCCTGCAAACGCCAGATCAGCGCGTAAACCCGCACGAGCACGGCCTGGCCATCGAGCGCATTTTCTCCACCGAAGGTGCGAACGCACTTGACTCGGTGGAGTGGGAACTGCGCGATGCTGTCATCAAGAACCCTGCCGGTGAGGCGGTATTCCAGCAGCGGAACGTTGAGTTTCCGAAGTGCTGGAGTCTTCTGGCCACCAACGTGGTGGCTTCCAAGTACTTCTATGGCGACGGCGAAATGGCCTACCTGGATCCCGATGAGGGTGGGCGCGAGCACTCCCTGCGGCAGCTGGTCCACCGTGTTACGCGGACCATTGCGGACTGGGGCAAGGCGCAGGGTTACTTTGCGTCTGAGGAAGACGGCGAGAGGTTCTATGATGAGCTGACCTGGCTGTGCCTCAATCAGTATGGGTCGTTCAACAGCCCGGTCTGGTTCAATGTGGGTCTGCACCACAAGTACGACATCACCGATACCGGCGACAGGACGATCTATTGCTGGGATCCGGAGGCTGCCAAGGTCACCAAAGCAGACCCCTACATCCGGCCGCAGGCGTCTGCATGCTTCATCATCTCCATTGATGACTCCATAGACGATATCTGGCAGCTGATGGGTGAAAGTGCTCGTCTGTTCAAATACGGGTCGGGTGTCGGAGCAGATTGGTCCACGCTGCGATCCACGCGGGAGAAGCTGTCCGGTGGCGGCCAGCCGAGTGGTCCGGTGAGCTTCATGCGGGTCCAGGATGCCACTGGCGGTACGATCAAGAGCGGAGGCAAGACACGGCGGGCCGCGATCATGCAGACGCTTAAGGTGTGGCATCCGGATATTGCCGAGTTCGCAGTGGCGAAGCGCGAAGAAGAACGCAAAGCCTGGGCACTCATTGAGCAGGGCTATGACGGATCATTCAACGGGCCCGCTTACGGGTCAGTGGCCTTTCAGAATGTGAACCAGTCTGTGCGCGTGACGGACAGGTTCATGCAGTGCTTGCAGACCGGGCGGCCGTTCCCGCTGCGTACCGTGACCACGGGCGAAGCCATTGACCGCGTTGACGCAGGTGAGCTTCTGCGGATGATTGCCGAGGGCACTCACGTATGCGGTGACCCGGGCCTGCAGTACGAGGACACGATCCAGAAGTGGCATACGTGCAAGGCCAGTGGCCCGATCAACTCAAGCAATCCCTGCTCCGAGTACATGTTTCTTGATGACTCGGCGTGCAATCTGGCCAGTCTCAACCTGCGCAAGTTTCAGCGCGAGGATGGCACCTTTGATGTGGAGCGGTTCAGGCAGGCTACCCGGATCTACCTCACTGCGATGGAGATCCTGGTGGATAATGCGGGCTATCCGAGCAGCGGAATTGTGCAGAACAGTCACGATTACCGTCCGCTGGGCCTTGGGTTTGCCAACCTGGGGGCGCTTCTGATGGCGATGGGGCTACCCTATGACAGTGATGAGGGGCGCGCTGTGGCAGGTGCCATCATGGCGATAGAGCACGCCGAGGCTTACGCGCGCAGTGCGGAGATGGCAGCCAACACGAAGCTTGGACCGTTTAACGGCTACAAGGAGAATCAGGAGTCGATGCTGGACGTGATACGCCTGCACCATGCGGCTGCAGGCAACATAGATGCTTCATGTCCGGAGTACCTGCGCAATGCAGCGCAGGAGTCCGCAGATCGGATGCTGAGCCTGGGCTTGGAGTACGGCTATCGCAACTCGCAGGTCACTGTACTGGCACCGACCGGCACCATCGCTTTCATGATGGATTGCGACACCACGGGAATAGAGCCGGATATTGCTCTGGTGAAGTACAAGCTCCTTGCCGGCAAGGGTGAGGGCATGCTCAAGATCGTCAACAGGACCGTGCCGCAGGCTCTGGCGCGGCTGGGATACAGCCAGGATCAGGTGGATACTATCCTGGGCTATATCAACGAAGAGGATATGATCGAGGGCGCCCCTGGACTTAAGGAGAAACATCTGGCAGTCTTTGACTGCGCGTTCAAGCCGTTTAAGGGTACAAGGAGCGTGCACCCTTCGGGGCATATCAGGATGATGGCGGCATGCCAGCCATTTGTGTCGGGCGCCATCTCCAAGACGGTGAACATGCCGGAAGAATCCACGATCGGCGAGATAGCAGATGCTTATATGGCTGGCTGGCGACTGGGCCTTAAGGCGCTGGCCATCTATCGCGAAAACTCCAAGCGCAGTCAGCCCTTGGCTACGTCCAAAGACGGCAACACGAAGGGTCGCACCAGCCTGACGGAGACCTCGGGTGACGGCATACCGGACGGCTTTGAGCCGGAAATTGTCGAAAAGATTGTCGAACGCGTTGAATACCGGCCCAGGCGCAAGCGACTACCAGATGAGCGTCCGGCCCTGACGCACAAGTTCAGCGTGTCAGGACATGAAGGGTACCTGATTGTGGGCATGTACCCGGATACCAAGCTGCCAGGAGAGATCTTCATCACCATGGCCAAGCAAGGGTCGACGATCTCGGGGCTTATGGACGCCTTCGCCACCAGTATTTCCATTGCTCTGCAGTACGGGGTGCCGCTCGGGGACCTTTGCGCGAAGTTCAGCTATATGAACTTCGAGCCCAACGGCTTCACCAACAACAGGCGTATCCCCACGGCCAAGTCCATCATGGACTATATCTTCCGCTACCTGGAGCTGAAGTTTTTAGGAGGAGGTGAAACGGTGGCAGCCGGGGATGAGTATGCGGAGGTCGATGATATAGTGCGCCGGGATGGCCCGGCGGAGGACCAGGTGCAGATGACGCTCCCTTTCGATGATGACGAGCATGTCGTGGATGTAGGCAGTGTGGTGGCGGCTTATCAGAACGATCACGGAGCGGCTGCAGCTACCGTTTCAGCTGCAGCTGGTGCGTATCAGAACCATGCGGATGCGCCACCCTGCTCAAGCTGTGGCGCTATCACGGTAAGAAGCGGGGGCTGCTACGCCTGTATGCAGTGCGGCAGCACAAGCGGGTGCGGGTAGTCTGCGGTGATTATTGGGTGAAGTCTGCGCTCTGATCAGCCGTCCTTCTGGGCAGGCAGTCAGTGGACGCCGCCGCAAGGCTACGGAATGCGTTTGTAGAACAGCAGACCCCCTCCCATGCCGCCGCTGAACAGGTCAACGGCACCATCACCGTCGATATCGACAAAGGCCGGTGTCGAATAGAACGGGAGCTCGGCACTCAGGCTGCCAGCAGCCTCAAAGACAAAAGCCTCAGGGGTGCCCACGTTCATGTACAAGAGCGCTTCACCGGCTTCGCGTCCGAGCACCATGTCCTGGTCGCCATCACCATCCAGATCGGTAAAGGACGGGGCACTCATCCGGCCTGCGTCAATGCCTTCAAAGTTGTCACTAACCAGCTCGAAGCGCGGCTCTGAAGGTGAGCCTGTGTTGCGATAAAAGTTGAGCTCGCCCGAAGACTCACCGATGAAAAGGTCCTGGTCGCCATCCGCATCAATATCTGTCAGTGCAGGCTTGCTGTAGCTGCCGCGTGTCAGATAGATGTTCAGCTCCTCCACGCCCACGAAAGCGTACGCCTGCGCAGTGCCGTCATTGCGATAGTAGTGGATGCCATCATTCCACGTACCGGTAAACATATCCAGGTCGCCGTCGCTGTCCAGGTCGGCCAGGGCGGGGGAGAGGCTGTTGTACCCTGACACCGGCAGCCTGCCCACAAGCCGGAAAAGCACGTCTTCCAGTGAGGACAGGTTCTCGTAGTGGAAGATGTGGCCAGTGTCAAAATCAGTCTGGTCAATCTTGTTCGAGAGCAGCATATCCAGATCACCGTCACCGTCAAGGTCCGCAAAGGCCGGGGCGGTGTCGGATCCGATGTCGATCTGGCCGATAAACTGTTCGGTACGAAGCTGGAAGCCTTCCTGCGTGGATTCCAGGAAGTAGAAGTTGCCTACTGTGGTCCGGTTGGGCTGAAATGCCCCGCCCAGCACGCCGACGAAGAAGTCTTCCTCCTTGTCTCCGTTGATATCAGCAAAGAGCGTTGCATTATAGCCGCTTGTGGAAACGGGATTCTCCAGCGGGAAAGGCTCCGGCTCGTTGCGCAGGTCTGGCATCGCGCACGTACCCGTGTTGCGGATAAGCAGCACTCCGGGTTCCCAGAAGTCGCCCCAGAAGAGATCCAGATCTCCGTCGTCATCCACATCGTGAAACGTCAGCGCATTAGCCCCATGCAAGGAGCCGAACTGTGCTACGATCTCGATGTCTTCAAACCGCCGGTTGACCAGCTGCAGGCGCGGAAGGCCGAGCGAATCATCACCGACTGATTCGTACCGGTATACGGTGCCGTCAACGCGGCCGACGAAGAGGTCAAGCAAGCCATCACAGTCCAGATCTGCAAGGCTGGGAATGTTCTGGCGATCCGCAAACAGGGGTACGCCCTCAGCGTCGCGCAGCGAGTCTATGACCGTGGTAAAGACCGGCGCTGTAGGAGATCCTTCGTTCCGGAAGAGCCGCACATAGCTGTAAGGCTGTTCGCCCAGCAGGTCCATGTCTCCGTCGCGGTCAATGTCCACAAACCGGTACCACTCGCCTATGTCCAGATTCAGGTACTTGTTGCTTCGCCACCGGAACGCAGGCTGCTCAGCAGATCCCACGTTCTCAAGGTGCATGAGGTTTCCTGTCAGCTCCTGAAGGAAGAGGTCCAGATCATCATCTCCGTCAATGTCAACCAGCTGGGGCCGCGGAAGGTTGAACCCCCCGAGGAAGGGATGATTCAGTGGGATGCCCTCGGCATCCTGAACCTCAAAAGGGTAGACCTGGTATTCGTAGACAGGCGGAAACTGTACCGGAGCCTGTGCCGTCTGCTGCACGCCGGCGCAGCTGCCACAAAGCAGCAGGAGGGTTGCACAACCAGCTGCCAGAAGAGTGCGTTTGTCCCACATGAGCAGCAATCACAATGCTGCGGTACCCAGGCCCGTGGCGTTGGGGCCGATTTCCAGCATCTTTTCTATCTGATAGGTCTTTGTGTTGATCACGGCCACCACACCGGGATTGTATCCAAAGTTGTAACGGGCCTGATACTCCCCGTTCAGGTTGTTGTTGGAGAGGAAGACATAACGCCCATCAGGTCGCACAGCAGACCCGTGTGGTTGGGCCAGCCCCTCTACGACCCCTGCTGCAGCGCGTTTCTCCAGGCTGACAACCGTGGCGGTGCCCGCCATCTTGTTTCCGAGCCACACCGTGCTTCCATCCGGGCTGAATACCGGATGCCAAGGCGCACCGCCTACGTCAATCGCTTGGGCCAGTGCCGGGCTGGCGGGGTTGGAAGTGTCGAAGAAAAACAGCTTGCCTGTATACTGTCCCCCGACAACCATGGTCTGGCCATCTGGCGCGATGGCAAACTGCACCAGCGTATGCGTGGGGCCTTCTATCCACGTCAGGTCTATGCCTTCCTTGGCATAGTCCAGCGTTGCCAGCCGGTTCTCTGCCAGACTCCCCACGTACACATGCGTCCCTGCCGGGTGTATCGCAAGTGCGTGGGGGCGCGGAAAGAACACATCGAGTTCTTCAACCTCCATGCTGGTGCGCTCAATCATTCCAATGCGTCGTGGCGGGTTGACGGCCTTCATGGATCGCCCGGCAAAGAGCAGGTCCTGACTGCGGTGCAGCGCCAGCATCCCTGGCCGCTCAAAATCGGCCCTTCCAATCAGCTCGTTGGCACGGTTGAACTTCAGCACGACATCGTCCCCAATGAGCGAAACATACCAGGCGGATCTATCCGGCTCCACGGCTACATGGTGGGGCTTCGCGTTTTTGGTAAAGCCCAGCTCCTGCAGCCGGATGGTACGGATAACGACCTTCGCATCCATGTCGATAATGGATACCGCCGCTGCATCTTCGCTAGTGGCATAGAGGAGGTTTTGGCTGCCCGCAAAGGGCACCTCACCTGCATCGTTGCGTGCGCCGTGGGCAATCCATGCATGCACCGTGGCGATATCCTCTTTGGCAAGCGCGTCCGCATGGGGGCGCAACGCGTCGCTGCTGTCCAGGCGCGTGGCAAGCTTGATGATAAGACTGCCCTCCGCATCAAACGGGATCACCACCTCACCAAAGCGCGAACCAGCCATCAGTGTTTCCCAGGATGAGAGGTCCAAGTCTTCTTCCCGCTCCAGGAGTGGCGCAAACTTCTCCTGCAAAAGTGGCAGAACCTCCTCAGCAAAGGAAGGCGCGCTCTGGGCAGAGATGCCTTGGGGCGTAAGAGCAAACAGCCCTAGGGCCGCTGTAAGGAGAGCACGACCGTGTTTCATCAGCTGCACAGGTTTAGATATCGAGGCGTTGGCGTTTGAGGACAAAAAGGCCTTCCCTCAAGCTGGATACGACTATGGTGCCACTCTCAAAGTAAGGGAAGCTGCTCCAAGCACCGTCAAATCCAGGGCTGTCCTCGCTGCCCGGATATGTGTCGAAGAACCCGATCATCGTGGGGTTGGCACGATCGCTGATATCGAAGATTCGCAAACCGCTCTTATAGTTGGCCTGGTACATGACATCGCCCTGGATGTACAGGTTGTGGTCGGTAGCCAGGTTCTCCGACGTGAATTCGGATACCAGAAGCGGATCGCTGAGATCGGTCAGGTCCCAGATCAGCGTGCGAGTTCCTACGGTGTTGCCTGACAGCTCATCCAACTCATCGTTCATGTAAAAATAGCGATGATCGTCTGTCAGCCAGCCCTGATGTGCATACGAGGAATTGGGGTAAGTGGCTGATCCTACCACAACCGGATTGTCCTTGTCCGTCACATCCGCAATGCTGAGTGCGGTTTCGTTGGACCCCAAACATATTTCCTTGTCGCTGTACCGGGTATCCGGGCCGTGATAGACCACACACTGTGCGTCGTGCGAATAGCCCGTGTTGCCTCGGCCGGTACCCTCGTGGGAGAAGCATCCGGCAAAAGAAGGGTTGCGCGGGTCCTGGATATTGATCATGTGCAGTCCGCCGCCGCAAGTTTCACCGCCCCCGCTGGTGCCAACGGCAAAAGCATAGCCCGTCTCCTCGTTGATGACAATGTTGTGCGCGCTGTGAATGCCATCATAGACCGCGATTTCCTGGAAGGTCGCCGGTAGGTCGTCTTCCACGGTGCGCAGCTGTGTGAGATCAAAAACCTGCATACCATGCTCGCCAGCGTTGTCAGCCACAACGAACACATGGTTCTTGTACACCTTGATGTCCCGCCACACGTTGGCACGTGAACCCTCGGTCATGGGCAGGTCGCCAAGGTACACAGGGCTTGCCGGGCTGGTGATGTCAATAAACGATGTGCCGTTGCTGCGGCCCAGCAATGCATATTCGCGTCCGGTTTCAGGATCGGTCCAGCCCCAGATGTCAGCCACGGTAATGCCTTCGCTACCACCTACAGCGGAAATCGGCAGGTATGCCAGGAGGTCAACATTGCTGCACCCAAACTGCCAGGCCAGGCTGTCTGCGCACTCCGAAGGCCCGTCGCTCGGCACCATATCGATTGCTGCTGTTTCCGGCGCCGGCGGTTCTCTGCCGGAATCAATCGCCGCTTCCTGCACCCAGCCACCACCTGTATGCCGAAAGACGTATGCTGCACCAAGTCCGCTGTTGGAGACTACCCGTGTAGTGATGACCAGCAGGTCACCTTCGAGCGCCATGGCCAAGCCAAAGAGTCTGGTTCCCACGGGCGCAAGCGTGTCGGAGGCAGTCCAGTCATTCACCTCACCGAGTTCGAACTCGTACACCTTCCCCTGGAACTGATTGGTGGCGGCTGCGCTGACGAGGAGGCGGGAATAGTCCATGGTCATGGACAGGCCGTAGAGGTCCAGCTGCTCTCCACCTTCACCGTACATGGTCCCTGCTTCTGCCCAGGTTCCGTCATCACCATGTACGAACCGTACTACTGCTCCTGGTGGGGGCGGGCTCGCCGCCGCACTGTTGATCAGGGCACCCGGCGCCCCGGCCAGCAGCGTGCTGCTGTTCACTGGCAGCAGTGATGTTCCCAGTGCAGCGAGTGCTGTGTCCCCTGCAGTCAGCATGCCTTGCTGCGTCATGTCCAGAAGGCTGAACACGTATACAGCACCAGCTCCGTCATTGGCATTAGGGGCGCCAACATAGAGGCGCTCATGTCCTGTGGCCAGGCCCGCGCCAAACCAGGCATCGTCCTCAAGCCCTTCGGCGGACACCGAGCCAGTACGCTCCCAGGAACTTCCACTACCCTCAAACACGGTCACATAACTGCCGCCTCTCATGCCGCCAGTGACAATCAGGTTGTCCGTAAAGACTGTGGCACCTCCAATGTGGTCTTCCTGACTTCCGGTGATCTTGGCTGTTTCGGTCAGCTCCCCTGTTTCGGGGTCCCGGCCAAAGACATAGATAGCCCCCGTGCCGGCTTCAGGACCAGGCGCACCTACAAACACATGGTCGCCATGGGCCTGCAGGAAGTAGCCAAAAAAGGTGCCGGGTTGCGGATCTGAGGGAACCAGCTCCCCTGTGTGCTGCCACCCCAGATCAGGGTCGTGGGAAAAGACGAAGACCTTGGCTGATTCATCGTCACTGACATCTGCGACGAGGATCTGGTCTTCGGTGATAATGGTGCTGACGCCAAAGAGCTGTGCGTAGGCGGGCAGGGTCGAGCAGGCCAGAAAAAGGATTCCTGTAAAGAGTCGTAGCATGCTGATAGGCTTTTGGGAGTCTGGTGTTTGTAAACGTGAGATTCATCCAAAAGATGCAGGCACCGCTCCGTGCTGTGCGTCGGGAGCACACGCAGGCCTTCATGCATGCGGTGCAGTCTCGCTCCCAAAGAGCGGATAGCCGGGTCCGAGCTGCAACTGGGAGCTGACTTCTGCGCAATGTGATTGTTGGCCATAATAGCGGGGTGCTGATGGATGGCGAAACATGGCGCTGTCCGTCACATGCAAGGGGCTGAAAGCTTGGGCTTAGGCGGGATTTCCTGGTCTGTCGTGTAGCCGGGGTTGCAGCAGCGCAAACCACCGGGTGGCAGCCGTTCGTCTGCGCTCCGCTACGGCACCCACTCCATGGCCAGGATCGCCAGCGGCGGAAGGGTGATCACGACACTCTGCTTATGGCCGCTTTCGGGCACGCTCTCGCTATGCCATGCGACTGGCAGCGTCATGTTGCTGCCGCCATACACCGACGCGTCGCTGTTGAGCCGCACGATATAGGTGCCTGGTCTGCTCACCCCGATGCGCCAGTGGTTGCGCGGCACCGGCGTAAAGTTGAGCGCAAACACGAGCGTTTGCGTGTCGCTGTTGCGCTGGTACGCCAACAGACTGTTTTCTATGTGTTCTCCCAGCCAACTCCATCCTGATTCCGTGTCGTTCCAAAGCGCTGCAGATGCTTTATAGAAGGCGTTGAGATCTGCGATCCAGCGTATCAGCCCGCTGTGCAGGGGAGTGTGCGCAGCCTCCCAGTCCAGTGGCGTATCGTGATTCCACTCTGCAGCCTGGCCGAATTCGCTTCCCATGAACAGCATCTTCTTGCCCGGATGTCCATACTGGTGCCCGAAGAGCAGGCGCAGGTTGGCGGCTTTTTGCCAGTCATCTCCGGGCATCTTGCTCCACAGAGATCCCTTACCATGGACCACTTCGTCGTGCGAGAGTGGTAGCATAAAGTGCTCCGAAAACGCATACACGAACGGGAAAGTCAGCTCATTGTGGTGGAACCTGCGGTGCGCCGGATCCCGCTGCATGAAAGCCAGGGTATCGTGCATCCAGCCCATATTCCACTTGTACAGGAATCCCAGCCCGTTGTCATACGTCGGTGAGGAAACACCGGGGTAGGCCGTAGACTCCTCCGCAATCGTCAGGGCCCCGGGAAAGTTCGAGTAGATGGCTTCGTTGGTGTCCTTGAGGAAGTCGATGGCCTCCAGGTTGGTGTTTCCCCCGTAGATATTTGGAGACCATTCATCGCGCGAGTAGTCTCGATACAGCATGGATGCAACGGCATCGAAGCGCAGGCCATCCAGATGGTACTTGTCGAGCCAGAAGAGCGCATTCGACATCAGGAAGTTGCGCACGCCCGGCTTGCCGTAATCAAAAATGTATGTGCCCCAGTCCGGATGCATCCGCATCCGCTTGTCGTTATACTCATACAGCGGCGATCCGTCAAAGTACACGAGCCCTTGCGGATCGGTGGCGAAATGGGCAGGTACCCAATCCAGAATCACTCCAATGCCCCGTCGATGCAGCGTATCGACCAGGTACATGAAGTCGGTCGGGGCTCCATACCGGAATGTCGGCGCATAGTATCCAACGACCTGGTACCCCCACGACCCATAGAACGGATGCTCGGCAACGGGCAGCAATTCCACGTGCGTAAATCCCAGGGACGCCACGTGGTCGGCCAGTGGATTCGCAATGTCGCGGTACGACATTGAATGGCCGCCTTCCCGGTGCTTCCACGACCCGAGATGCACCTCAAAGACCGAGAGCGGGCCGCCGAGCGTCCCGGGCCCCTGGCGGCGTTGCATCCACTCCTGGTCCCCCCACCTGTACTCAAGCGGGTCAATTACAGCAGCCATCCCTTCCACAGTGCTCTTTTTCGGCGCCTCCAGGCGGAACGCGTACGGGTCGGTTTTGCTTGCAGTGTAGGCTCCGCATCGTACGTCGTACTTGTAGCGTTGCCCGGCGCCACTGCTAGGCACGAATACTTCCCACAGGCCCGCGCCAGCCCGCCGCATGCTGTTGGCTGCCGGATCCCAACCGTTGAAATCTCCAATCACCGATACGGCTTCCGCATTGGGTGCCCATACAGCGAACCACGTGCCGCCCGACACGCAGTGCGCACCGAGCCGCTCATAGCTTTTCAGCAGCTGGCCGTTATCCCAGTGATAGAGATCCTGATCGCTTAGCCACGGCATGGGTGCCAGGAAGCAGTCTTGCGTGAGGAATGGCAAGCACGGAAGTCGTATGCAGATACTCCACTGCGATCTGTACCGTCTTGCCTTTCTGTGTTGCCACTGCTGTTTGGGTGCTGTATCCAGCGGCGATGACAGAGCGCGAAAACGTGCAGTGCCCGTTCACGTTCCGACCCAAGCCCTTGTGGCGGGAGCTGTGCCGATCCGCAGCCCGGGCTCAGGTGCGTATGCCAAAGTGTTTCCGGCATGTTGTCAAGGTGCCGCGCTTGCTGACAGGTCTGCTCATTGCAAAGCCGGCAGGCGTCGGAGGGTACTGCTGATGACGCCGACCCGGTATGCACTCTCATATCGTCCACCTGTCTGCAGCAACTGGTGATGAGAGGAGAGCAAAAACCACCAGAGAAGTACTCCCAGGTACCCCGACAAGCATGCTCGGCACAGGATCGGGGGCCGGTTCATGCGTCCGACATCTGCGAGGTCACACGCAGTAGATTGCAGCAGGCATGATGTGCGGGTTGAGCCGGATGTGCTGATGGGTTCCCTGCCAGGTAAAGCTGCCCTTGCCCAGGAGGTCTTGCACCTCAAACGGGGTGTCAGCAGACAGCCCCAGAAAGTCAAGAGGAAGCTCCACATCGCCTGCTTGCTCACGATACGGGTCAAGCGTCACAAAGCACAGGATGCGGCTGCCCTGGTGCGTCTTGCAGTAACCGAGGATATACTCATTGTGCACGTCGAAGAAGCGAAGGGAACGTAGCTGCTGCAGGGCAGGGTGAGCCCGGCGGAGTGCGTTAATCTTCCGGAAGAGCGGCTGGAGCGAGGTGTCATCATTCCAGCGCCAGGTGCGAATCTCGTACTTCTCGTTGTTCGCGTACTCCTCGCGATCCGGATGCTTCCTGTTGAAGATATGCTCGAAGGGTGGGCCATAGACG
>JAAXGV010000129.1 GCA_012271185.1 Rhodothermales bacterium | reverse complement strand
AGGTGAGGAGATGGAGGGTGAAGGCGGAGAAGAGGAAGAAGAAGGAAACTAGAGTCCAGAGACGGACTCTGGTCTTTGCCGCCGGCGGTACACATGGCCTTCCGTGGGCTGCTTTGAAAGCAGTGTGTGGGCCTGCCGGCCTTGAGCTGTATACGCCGGACCGGGCTGCAGTGAGCACGGACCGGAGGACAGGTAGTCTGTGAGGCAGGCATACCCAGCAGCGCGTGTGCGCTGAAGCTGGCGGCTGCGCGCGATGGAGCTGTGGCTTATTCCCCTGCGGAATCCTCCCTAGAAAAGTCCCTGTACCCCAGGTAATGCAGCACGAACTTGATCTTGGCTGCTTTGCCGGGACCGAAGCCGGGTAGTGCTGTGACGCGTTTTTTCAAGGTATCGCTGCCTGCGCCATCGTTCCAGAGATTCGCCACATTGCCGTCGTAGGTGTCTACGATCGCTTGGGCTACTTGGCGGGTGTAGTCGGCCATCTTGTTGGAGAAGCGGTGTACGGCTAGTGGAGGCGGTGAAAACACCTCCCTGAGTGCTTCTGGCTCGAATTCTGCCAGGCGCTTCATGTCGAGGAACCCAACGCGATCAAAAAGGCGCCGCGGACCTGTGAAGGCGTACTCCGCCCGTACGCGCTGGTCATAAAGCAACCCCAGCAGCGCCGCCTCGGGGTGCGTCCGCAGGAACTGGTCCTCCTCCGTATCGCCGGTCAGCGTGCCCTCGTTGTGGAAGCGGTCAAGCATCCGTGAAAGTCCGCCGCCAAGCTGGCTATAGTCGAGTGGAATAATAGTAGTCACGAGTCTACAGTGTGGTTTTGGGTCGCCACTTGGGACCGCTGGGGGTGTCGTGAAGCTCTACGCCAAGTGCGAGAATCTCGTCGCGCAGCGCATCAGCACGGGCATAGTCTTTACGTGCACGTGCCTTGCGGCGCTCCCCAATAAGCCTCTCGACGGCCTTGACATCAATGCCGTTACCTCCAACAGCGCTTGCTGCCTGTGACTCGCCGGGTTCTGCTGTGGCTGCAGGAGACTGAGGAATCACACCCAGCAGCGCGTCAATCTGATCCAGGAATGTCTTGGCTGACCGGGCCGCAGCGGCACTCAGGTCGTATCCGTTTTCCAGGATGGACTTGGTGCCGCTCAGCGCTGCGGCGATAGCCACGGGTGTGTTAAGGTCGTCCGCCATGGCGTGGAGCGCATGGCGGTACGTGTTCCGCAGCAGATCACAAAGGTTGTCACGGCCGCTGTGCTGCGAGTCTGTGGCGTTCTGGATGATATCGCGGGCCCGCTTGAACCGGCCTATATGAACACCGGCATCGCGCAGCGTGGCGCGGGTAAAGTTGTACGGCTTCCTGTACTGCCCGGAGATCAGCGCCATGCGGAGTGCCAGATTCTTTTCCTGTGCAGCATGGCTGCCAAGAAGGTCCCGAACGCGCAAGAAGTTGCCAAAGCGTTTTGACATCTTGCGCCCCTCCACCTGCAGAAAACGCGTATGTGCCCAGTGGCGGGCAAACGGCTTGCCGGTCAGACTTTCGGCCTGCGCAATCTCACATTCGTGGTGCGGAAAGATCAGATCTTCACCGCCCGTATGCAGGTCGATCTCATCACCCAGGTAAATCTGCGCCATTACCGAGCATTCTATGTGCCAGCCGGGAAACCCCCATCCCCACGGGCTGTGCCACTGCATCAGATGGTGCGGATCCTTTTTCCAGAGAGCAAAGTCACGCGGATCCCGCTTCTCTGTGTCTACGACGACATCCCGTGCCGCATTCCTGAGCAGGCTGGCTTTTTCATTACCGGAAAGCTTGCCATAGTCCGCAAAGCCGGGCACCGAGAAGTACACTCCCAGCGATGTCTCATAGGCGAGCTGAGCGGCCACGAGCTCCTCTATGGCCTGAATCAGTTCGCGAACGTGTTCGATGGCACGCGGGCGCACATCGGGCTCCAGCAGTCCCAATGCATCCCAGTCTTGCAGGAACGCGTCCGTGTAATAGCGTGCCAGGTCCCACACGTTGGGAAACCGCTCTCCCTCCTTTGAGCGGAGTGCACGTGCCATGCGGTCTTCACCCGAAGGATCAATAGTGTCATCAGTGGACAGGTGACCCACGTCTGTGATGTTTGAGACATAGGTGGTCTTCCAGCCAAGAGCCTGTGCTGTCCGCAGGATCAGATCCGCAGTAAGAAACGAGCGGAAGTTGCCGATATGCGCGTACGAATAGACCGTAGGCCCGCATCCGTACATACGAAGATGCTTCGGCTCACGGGGGATAACGGGCTCGACAGCGCCCGTCAGGGTGTTGAAGAGTCTGAATCGGGCTTCACGGGACATTGCGGTCTTTCTACGAAAGCTGGCCATCAAGGTTACCGAGAGCAGCGTTCACCCCATGATTCAGAAGCTGCCCGGCGAAGGCTGCGACCGTATCCGTCCAGCCCGGCAGTGCCGCAATATTCAGTCCCCACAGGCGGACGTTGCTGCAGACTTCGGTGACAAGGTCCTTTATACCGGCTGACGCCTGCCAAAGGGCGCGAAAGTATGCAGCCTCATCATCGTGTACCGGGTAGGCGCTGCCCTGCCACACCGTTTTAAACACGTCGCTGGACGCCTGTTGGCACTGCATAAAGAGCAGGTAGGCAGCAAAGCCCAAGGCTGTCCGTCGGGGCGTCGTACCGAAGCGCTCGTAGTACGCCCTGACAGTTGGCATAACACGGTGTCGCATCTTGGTTGTGGCCTGCAGTGTGATGTCAACCAGCCGGTGCACCAGGTGCGGGTTGCGCCACCTGGTCAGCACATCGCTGATATACGGGGCGACGGTTTCGGGATCAACGTCCAGCGTGGGGCCGATCTCCTCGCGCAACAGTGCTTCTATGAACTGCGCCATGTGGGTACTGGTCATGTTGTCCAGTACCGTGTTGTGGCCTGCAAGGATGCCCAATGGTACGCTCAGGGTATGGCCACCATTGAGCAGCCGAATCTTGCGTACGCGATAATGCGTGATGTCCTTGTCCACGATGATGCCCGGATTTGCTTCAGCAAACCCCAGGCACCGTTTCAGCCGTGGTGGGCCTTCTACGGCCCACAGCCGATAGTGCTCGGCTGTGATCATCATAGGGTCGCAAAACCCCAGGCGCTTCTCCATCGCCTGCTGATCCTGTGCAGGGGGTGTGCCCGGCACGATTCGATCCACCAGCGTGTTGCAGAAAACAATGGACGTTTTCAGCCACGGTACAAACTGCGGATCGAGGCTGGTGTGGCGTGCCATCTCAAGCACCGCGCAGCGCAAGCGCTGCCCATTGTCTTGGACAAGCTCACAGGGCAGAATGATCAACCCGCATGCAAGACTCCACGCAAAGTGTCGCCCCCGTTCATACAGCACCCGTGCAAGCTTGCCGGGAAACGACCGTGGCGGGTTGCCCATGATGCTGTCATCCGGGTCAAGTGTGAGTCCGACTTCGGTGGTGTTGGAAATCACGACCTGGAGCGTCTCGCTGCGCGCCACCTCCAAGATCCCGTCCCAGTCATCCTGGGCAGCCAGGGTGCGCGAGAGGGCATGAATGACCTCAGTGCTTTCGCCGCTGCTGTCGCGTGTCCAGAGCGTGTAGCAGTCGCCCTGCCTGGTCAGTGCCTGCGCAACCATCCGTCCGGTGGACTGGACTGCGCAGATGCCGCCAGCGTATCCACCGCGCTGGGCCCGATGAACAAAGGAGCCAGCAAAGGCGCGAAGAAAACGGCCAGTGCCAAACTGGAGAATCGTTTCAGGGTAACGGAGTTGGGTGCGCTTGATCAGCGGCAGAGGCACCATGCAATTCTACAAGAACAGTTCAGGAAGCCAGAGGCTCAATCCCGGCACATACATCACCAGAAGGAGCGCCAGTACCATGGCCGCAAACAGCGGCAGCAGGGGCCTGATCACGCTGACGATGGAGGTGCCAGCCACACCCACACCCACAAACAGCACGGTTCCCACCGGCGGCGTGCAGAGGCCGATACACAAGTTGAGCACCATGATGATGCCAAAGTGGACCGGATCAATGCCCAGTTCTAACGCCACTGGCAAAAAGATAGGTGTGAAGATGAGCACGGCTGGCGTAATGTCCATGAAGGTGCCAACCGAAAGCAGCAGCCCGTTGATGATGAGCAGGACGATGAGCCGGTTTTCTGTCAGCGCCACCAGCGCTGCCGCCACGTTTTGCGGAATGTTGACATAGGCCATGATCCAGCTCATGCCCACCGAGGTCGCAACCAGAAGCAGCACGACGGCCGTCGTCAGGCACGCATCCAGGAAGACCCTGGGCAGATCGCGGACGGTGATTTCCCGATAGGCGAAGGCTAGCACGAGCGCATACAAGACGGCGATAGCTGCCGCCTCGGTGGCTGTGAAGAAGCCCGCTATGATGCCGCCCATGACAACGACCAGCAGTGTCAGGCTGGGAACCGCATCCACAAAGCGGCGCGCCACCTCTGAGATCTTCGTCTTTTGTCGCATTCCATACCCGCGCCTGATGGCCATAAAGCCTGCCACGCCCATCAGGAGCGCGCCGACCAGAATGCCTGGCAAGTACCCGGCCAGAAATAATGCCGCTATGGACACGCCGCCACTCGCCAGCGAATACACGATAAGTATGTTGCTGGGTGGAATGAGCAGCCCGGTGGTAGCCGAAGTGATGTTGACAGCGGTGGCATATTCCCTGTCGTAGCCTTCCTTGCTCATCTGGGGAGCCATGACGCCTCCCACCGCAGACGCCGCAGCTACGGCAGAACCTGAAAGGGCGCCGAAAAGCATGGATGCAAGGATATGCACATGGGCCAGGCTGCCTGGAAGCATGCCCAGCAGCGCTTTGGCAAAGTCGATCAGTCGTCGCGCGATCCCGCCGCGGTTCATGATCTGGCCGGCCAGGAGGAAAAACGGTATGGCCAGCAGCGCAAAGCTGTCAAGGCCCGTTGCGATACGCTGGGCCGCGGTTGTCACCGCGGGGATTGCATCGATGCTGAGCAGCATCGTCACCACGGTAGCCAGGCCGATGCTGTAGGCGATGGGAACGCCAACAGCCAACAGGGCTGCAAAGCAGAAAGCGAGAACCAGTGCGTCAGCAAGCTCCATCAGGGGCGCAGAGTCCGGGTGAGGTCACACATGGTGTAGAATGTGATCAGGAGGCCACTAAGTGGTACAGCCAGATAAACGTATCCCAGCGGGATCTGAAGCCCGGCGGAGGTCTGGCCCAGGTACAGCATCGTCCAGACTAGGCGCGTGCCCCCGCCCACCAGGACCGCGAGCGCGAAGAGCAGCGTGCAGGTATGAATTGCAACAGCCAAGCTCCGGGCGCTTCTGCCAGTGAGTTTGCGCGGCAAGAGGTCTACTGCGACATGCATCTTTTTGCCGGCCGCATAGCCAGCACCCAAGAGCCCTACCCAGATCATAAGGTAGCGGGCGATCTCCTCTGTGTACGAGCTGGGGTTGTTCAGCACAAAGCGCGTGAAGACCTGCCAGAGTACATCCACAACCAGCAGTGCCATGATGGCAACAAGCATGGCGGACAAGGCCTTATCAACAAGATGCCTGAGCGGCTCCATAGGGCATCACAAATCGGGTGTGACCGCCTGAATACGCCTTATGAGGTCCATGATCTCGGACTGATCATCGTATGCTTCGTAGACTGATGTGCTCTTCCTTGCGAATGCGGCCTTGTCGGGGTAAAGTATTTCGACACCCGCAGCTTGTACGGCGGTCAGCGCCTCGTCTGTAGCGTTCTTCCAGAGCATCTTCTGGTGTGCGGCGGACTCCTGTGCTGCCGCTTCAAGCCATGCACGCTCCTGTTCTGCAAGCTTTTCCCAGACAATGGTGCTGATCAGGAGCACATCAGGAATGCCTGTATGCTCATCCAGCGAGTAGTACTTGCACACCTCATAGTGGCGTGAGGTGTAGAAGGAGGGCGGGTTGTTTTCTGCACCGTCAACCACACCCTGCTGCAGCGCGGTGTAGAGCTCACCCCAGGCTATCGGTGTAGCTGAGCCGCCCAGTGCGTTGACCATCTGCACCTGCGTGATACTTTCCAGTGTGCGGATCTTCAGCCCGGCCAGGTCCTCCGGTGTGCGGACGGGCCGCTCTTTGGTGTAGAAGCTGCGGCTGCCAGCATCGTAGTAGGTGAGCCCCCGCAGCCAGTAATCCTCGCTGGACAGCAGCAGCTCGCGTCCGATGTCGCCCTCGAATACCGCAAACCGGTGCGCCTCATCTCTGAAGAGGTAGGGCAGGCTGAGCACCTTGTACTTGGGAGCAAAGCCTTCCAGGACAGCGGCGGCCACCTTCGTCATGCCCAGGCTGCCCAGCTGCAGCAGCTCAAGGAGCTGTCGCTCCGTCCCGAGCTGCTGACTGGGGTAGATGTCAAGCCGCATGGCGCCGCCACTCTTCTCATGCAGCCGCTGCTGCATGAACACCATTGCCTGGTGCACCGGGTGATTCGTGTCAAGCCCGTGCCCGAGCTTGATGACCGTCACATCAGTGCTGTCACCACAGCCTGTGGCGATCAGGCACGCAATCAGCAGCGTGCTACCACTCATTCTCATAGCCTGGGCGCGTAACGATTTTTGCCCAATCCCGCACGTTCTCTGTGAAGGCGCCCAGGCACCATGCAAACATGAAATCAACGGATGGCGGGGCGATAGTATCGTGGTAGTTGGGTGTGACGTTGATGGCCTGCTCATCAAACAGGTGCACGTACGTGTTTACCGCTTCCCCAGGGCGGGCGCAGTTCTGCAGCACATAGGGCATGTCATCATTTACTGTGCTGGCGCAGCGGAAGTGATAGATTTCCTCTTTGGCATCAGGCCCCAGTCCGTGCGGTCCGTCCGGCCCGTGGAAGTGGGGCGGATAGCTCCCCACGCCTCCTACGTTTGCCATGAAGGTGTCGCCAAACAGCAGGCGACAGGCCTGCACGTTCATGTCAACAAGCTTGTAGACGGTGCGCTGCGTCATGGGACGCTTGGTGCCTACGTTTGCAACCAGGCGCGTTCCTTCGATGTCAGTATGGCGCACCAGGGCGGGAGGGTATTTGGTATGGCAGTCCACAGCGCAATACTCGCTGACATCGCAGATCTCACTGGTGGCTTGGATCGTGGCGGTTTCACCCAGGCCCACGTACAGGACGTCGAACGCATCCAGATGGAATTCCGCGCCGGCGACCCGGATTTGCGCGCTGCCCCGGTTGACGTAGAACAGTGCTTCCTGAGTACTGCCCAGTGCCACTGAGATGGGGGCATACCCGGGCTTGTCCGGGCAGAGGGCTATGCGGGCCATTCGCAGATAGCGCAGACTGGAGTTGCTGCCGGTGATGATCTGTGCCCGCCGGTTCAGCGTCGGGCACGCATCAAAGAGTTCCACCCTGCGCAGAGTGGATTTTCCGGGAATTACAGCACGGCCTTCAATGGCCCGCGTCTGTGGCGTTGCCGGCTCAATGGTCCGGAAATTGCCGATAATCCGGGGTGTTACCATAGCGTTCGTTTGATAGAATTCCGGTCAAACCTAACCAGCCTGCTCCCCCTTGTCAAGGATATATGCTTCCCGCCATCTCCCACAGACGGGGTCCAGGGTGTACAATCGGCGTCTGGTGTTGCGAATCCATGACAATCGCAAGGATATCCGGTATGCCTCTGGTGGCAGTGCACCGCACGGAGACTGCCTGGGGCATCCTCATGCACTGGTCAAGTTAAGGAATCAACCCGTTTGCCAGCGCTTTTGTGCCCTGATCGGGCATGCTGTGGGAGCTGGCGCTGCAGGCCTTTGGGCTGCTGAACCCTTGACGGGGAGGTTCCTGCCGGACTGCGCCAGAAACCGTGGAGGAGGTCAGCATCGCGGCCGTGGAGGGCGGGTCGTGAAACAGGAACCGAACCGGCATGCTGCGCCGCATGCAGCCGGCACGGCGAACCTTCGCGGCTGGCCAGCTGTGGCGTTGCGGGCGAGCTGAATCTTTGAATGGCTGTGGTCTCCTGCATTGGAATAGCACCACGACCAGGTCGCCCGGGCAAAGCCAGGCGCTGCGTTTCAAGCTGAAAGGAGCGTGTTTTGCCGCGAGAAGTAAGCGGGCGGCACCATGGGAAGCCGGTATCCGGAAGCGGTCTTCGGGCACTCCGGGGCGGAATTCAGACACCGGCGAAAAAGCTTGACAGCATAGGTCTGTGTTTGTACTTTGTTCTGTAACCGAACAAAGTCTTGTGCCACTAAAGCAGATGATGCGCCATGATCTGTCGTCGGTCCACCCCTTGCTTTGCGGTCTGTCTTCTGGTGCTGTTCGCAGTCACCGGCTGCGACAGTGACCCAGGCTCGCTCGAGCCTGCTGCCTTTCCAACGAATGGGGACGTGTTCCTGGATGATTTTTCGGGAGGGCTCAACTATGCCGCTTTCGGCGGCTCAAAGGTTGACGCGATTGCTGTTGACGCGGTCGTAAAGTACCGCGGTGCGCGGTCGCTGAGGTTTACCGTTCCAAGCGTGAATGATCCTTCCGGTTTTTATGCGGGAGGAACGTTCTTTACCACGGTGGGGCGGGATCTGACGGGCTATGATGCCTTGACCTTCTGGTCCCGTGCCAGCATGGTGGCTACTCTGGGCACCGTAGGGTTTGGTAATGACAACTCGGGCGCTTCCCGCTTTGTCGCTGAGATGCCCGGGCTTCCGGTTACCACGGTCTGGCAGAAGTATGTGGTGCCAATCCCGCTGGCAGAGAAGCTGAGTCAGGAAACTGGCCTGTTCCAGCTTGCGGCGGGTGCGGTCGGTGACCATGGATACGAGGTGTGGTTTGACGAGGTGCAGTTCGAAAAGCTGGGCACGCTTGGGCCGGCACGCCCCATGTTTGCAAGTCAGATCCGGGCGGTGCCACCAGGCGAATCCATCCAGATAGAGGGGTTTTCGGTCACATACAACGTGGGTGGCGTAGATAAGACTGTGCAGTGTTCACCTCAGTATTTCACGTTTTCGTCATCCGATCCCGGTGTCGCCACGGTATCCGGGCTTGGGCTGGTTCAGGCCGTGAGTCTGGGTGACGCCGTCATCACAGCGAGCTTGGGTTCCACACCGGTTGACGGCATGATCACGCTTGCCGTATCTGAGGCGCCTCCAGGGCCTTCAGGGCCTGCGCCCGTGCCGTCGTATCCTGCCGGCGATGTTATCTCGCTTTTCAGCAACGCCTATGCTGATGTTCCGGTGGATACCTGGTCCGCTGTGTGGGATCAGGCTGATGTGGCTGATATACAGATTGGTGGTGATGACGTGAAGCACTATACGAATCTGGTGTATGCGGGCATCGAGTTTACGTCGAACACTCTTGATGTCACCGATATGACCTACTTCAGGGTGGACTTCTGGACCCCGGACCCGACGGCTGCTCCTGCAGCGTTCCGCATAAAGCTTGTCGACTTTGGCGCAGACGGAGTATACGGGGGCGGCGATGATGTCGAGTACGAAATATCGCTTAACGACTCAACCGTTCCGGCGCTGCAGACCAGTGCATGGGCTGTCCTGGATATCCCGATGGCTGATTTTACCGGGCTGGTGACACGTGAACATCTGGCTCAGCTGATCATCTCCGGTGATCCCAACACAGTCTATATTGATAACGTGATGTTCCACAAGTGACGAGAGGTTGATGCCGAGTTCAAAGCTGAGGGGTCCGATCGAACACGACACACGTACGAACACTGCCCGATCGCCGGCACCGGTGCCTGATTGCGACCCGGTGCTGAGACTCATGTGGGTCAAGGGAAACACTTATCGTGCTGCGGTGGCAGATGCACTGGGTCTTTCCAAGTCCGTGGTTTCCGAGACGGTGCAGAGCCTTATCAGAGCCGGGCTGGTGGCCGAGGTCGGTCTTGGCGAATCAAGCGGTGGGCGGCGTCCGGTGATACTGAATTTTCAGTACGGAGCGCGGTGTGTTCTGGGTGTAGATGTCGGGGCTACGCATGTGGCCGTCGCTTTGACAGATTTGCGTGGACGGGTGATGGAGTGGAGGGAGCTGTCGCATCCTGTGCGTACTGATCCGGTGGGTACCCGCCGTCTTATCTTGCGGTTGTGCGACGATTGCCTGGCCGAATGGCGAGGGGGATTCGAACGATTGATTGGGATTGGCATAGCGGTGCCCAGCCCGGTTGATCCTGCCCATCCTGACTGGCTCTCCGAAGCTGTCATTCCCGACTGGCAGGGCCGCAGTGATCTGGAACGGCTGCACCGGCGCTATGGCGTACCGGTTTTTATAGACAACGATGCCAACCTTGGGGCGCTGGCCGAGAAGTCTTGGGGGGGCGGTGTGGACGCCGACAACTTTCTGTTTGTCAAGCTGGGCCGCGGCATCGGTGCCGGCGTGGTCATCGGTGGCGAGGTCTATCGCGGTGCCAATGGTGTTGCCGGTGAAATTGGGCATGTTCCTATAGATCCGAACGGCCAGCGCTGCACCTGTGGCTTGCGCGGATGTCTCGGAACGGTAGTCGGATCTGCGGCATTGGCTTTGCGTGTGCGCGCCCTCTTGGGAGAATACGCTGACAGTGCGCTGGCTGATCAAGCGCTGTCGGCTCTGGCGATAGCACAGGCCGCAGCGAAGGGTGATGCGCTGGGAATCCGGGTGGTGCATGAGACTGCCGAGGTTCTGGCTGCGGGTCTTTCCGGATACGTTCATCTGATGAACCCTGAGATGATAATCATCGGGGGCGGGCTCGCGCGTGCAGGAGAGGCGCTTCTTGGCCCCATGCGAGAAGCTGTCAGGCGTTCTGCGCTGGTCAGGTCGGTCTCGCCAGTGACGTGCATCGTGAGTCAGCTTGGCAGGCAGGCCGTGGCCGTCGGCGCCGCCACCTTGGGCTTGCTGAAATGGCTGAGTACGGTCAGCCGAACACACAACCCTACAATGACAAAGCCATGAGACTGGGTATAATTCTGCTGCTGTTGCTGGTGAGCTGCGACAACACGAGTGGCGATTCGAACAAAGAGCGTCAGCTCATCTGGCAGGATGAGTTCGACGGTGCTGCCGGCCAGCTTCCTGACGCGAGCCGATGGACGTATGATATTGGCACGGACTGGGGAAACAGGCAGCTTGAGTACGATACCGATCGACCTGAAAATGTCTCGCTTGACGGGAACGGCCATCTCGCCATTACGGCGCGCAAGGAGAGCTACGAAGGCGCATCCTACACTTCTGCGCGCATACTCACACGTGGCTTGTATGCGCGTGCGTACGGGCGCTTTGAGGCCCGCATGCAGTTGCCGTCCGGTCAGGGTCTCTGGCCGGCATTCTGGATGCTGGGTGCCAACTTTTCCCAGGTAGGATGGCCAGACTGCGGTGAAATCGACATCATGGAGTATCGTGGTCAGCAGCCTAGTGTGGTTCATGGGAGCCTTCACGGTCCCGGCTATTCAGCGGGCGAAGCCGTTACGCGAAGCTATACGCTTCCAGGCGGGCGGTTTGATACGGAGTTTCACGTATTCGCGGTGGAGTGGGAACGGGGTACTATCAAGTGGTACGTTGATGATGTCCTGTATCAGCAGGTTGTATCCGGCGACCTGCCCGGCGCATGGGTGTACGATCATCCGTTTTTCATCATACTCAACCTAGCCGTAGGGGGAACCTTTGTAGGTCCGCCTGACGAGAGCACGGAATTTCCCCAGACCTTGCTGGTTGACTGGGTCCGCGTGTACGCTCCTTAGCTCTGCCCAGTAATCACAAAAACAGCTTGGCAACAGGCCTGCTCAGCGCATCGACCCGCACAACATGTCGTCTCGCCTGGGCGGTTTGGCGACCAGTGAAGCGCAGCGCCTTTCAGTGGCTGGTCTGCTTTCCCGCGGGCAGCGCTGTTCGGGCTGTATGGCGAGTAAAGGAACTTCTGATTAAGTCTGGGGTTCAAGATTGATGTTGGTGCAACCCATAAAAACCAACCACCTTGCAGCCTTCGGGGCCAACTGGTGCGTACGCTCTCACTGGGAGTGCGTACTGGTGGGATGCCAGGCGCACTCATGTTTTCATACTGCTCTTCCAACAACTACCATGTACCAGATTGTTCTGACCACACTTCTGCTTGTACCCCTTGGTGCATCAGCACAAGTGGGTACCGTGCGCTACACGCATACATATCCTGTGCTGTACAGCCATTATTATGCTTACAGGGATGCTACGAGTGATATGTATGGTGACGAGTTTGTCGCACCTCCAACGCATGCCACGGTATCCCGGAGCATGGTTTTCGACACGGCCGCCTCTCTGATGTACCCGACGGATAAGCCGTACGTTGAACTAGGTGACAGAAAAATTCATGAAGGTGAAGAGCATAATGACACGGTCTATGTCAACCTTAGCAGTGGTGCGTACACGGAATCACGGGCGATAAACTGGGGGGTCTATCTTGTCAGTGATCAGCAACCTGCCATCCCTTGGCGTCTGGAAGATGAAGAGCGGGTCTACCTTGACCGTCGCGTTATGAAAGCGACGGCGGTGGTGGATTCAGCCGCTATTGAGGCATGGTTTACGCCGGAGGTTCCGATTCCGGCTGGTCCGGGTCTGTATGGTGGGTTACCCGGGCTCATCTTGATGGTAACCAACATGGCTTCTGGGGAAGTGTACGCTGCTGATTCTCTTGTGATGGGTGTGCTGGCACGCACTGTCGTGCCACCAACGGGAGGACGCAAAACATCGGATAAAGAGTATCGCCGGATAAGGGACGCGGAGATTGCAGAGGATCGCCGCTTGTGGGAATGGCAACTTCGCCTCATCGAGGAAGGGAAGGTAGTGATCTTGAAGCGGCGTGGGCAATAACCAACATCTGTGATGATGTGGCCACATCCCGATCAATATAGATATTCACGCACAAGAGGCAACGTCTCTGCGCGCTGTGCTGCTGTGGTCAGCTCACTTGGATCGTCTTGAATCTGCATATGCGGCTCCGATGTCTCGACCCGTAGTTCGCATACCTGCTAGAATTACGAAAGCGGTGCGGTCATGCTGGCATGTTTTCTCGGTGGTAGTCGCGGTCTTGTGCGTTGTCCCGACCGTTCAGGCGCAGCACTTTGCCGTAACTGGTTCGGTGACGGACTCCGCGGGTGTTGCACTGGCACAGGCGACCGTAGTAGTACTGGCACGTGCAGACTCGACGCTTGTCCAATTCGGTACGTCTAACAGTGATGGGATCTTTACCGTCAGACGCTTACCCCCAGATTCGTACATCTTACAGATCTCCTATGTGGGATTTGAGACGACGCTGCGTGATTTTAATGTAGACAGTGTGGATGTTGACGTGGGCCGCGTCGTGTTGCTGATCCAAACCGAAGTGCTAGAAGAGTTTGTGGTGACCACCGATCGCCTGCCCTATGTCGTGCGTGGGGATACTATTGAGTACAACGCATTGGCTTTCATCGTGCGGCCACAGGATATGGTGGAGGACCTGCTGCGACGCTTGCCGGGTATCGGTGTGGACCACTACGGTACAATAGTCGCGCAGGGAGAGGTCGTCAAGAATGTGCTGGTGGAAAACAGGGAGTTTTTCAGCAGCGATCCCACAATAGCCACCCGCAACCTGCCGGCTGACGCGGTGGACAAAGTCCAGGTTTACGACAAGCCTTCCGACAGGGCGGAGCTGACCGGCGTGCCTGACGGGCAGGAAGAGAAGACCATCAACTTGGAACTCACCCAGGAGGCCAAGCGCGGCGCTTTTGGCCAGACCACGGCCGGGCTGGGTGGAGCGCGCCGGGATCAGGGTCGGTACTTTGGCCGGGCCAGCTTTTTCCGGTTTGTGCCACATACGCAGCTGGCGCTAATCGGGAACGCGGATAACGTGAATCAGCCCGGTTTCAGCATGAACCAGTTGCGCAGCTTTCGTGGCGCGGGCAGCATAACCCGGCCAAGTGACGGCCTCTCCGAGTCTCTGGGGGCAGGATTCAACGCCAACCGCGACATTGGTGAGAACTCCTCGATCAACGCCAGCTATTTTCTCACCGATCTTATCAACACTCGGGAGGCGGCGGTGCAGCGGCAGGAGCTCCTGGGCGCAGCCGTATCGGCTTCCAGTGATGAAGCCCGTCGCAGCAGCAGCGGTGAACTCATGCATACCGCGGTCCTGCAGGCTGACATGACGCGGTTGTGTCCCTATTTTGCTGTA
>JAAXGV010000191.1 GCA_012271185.1 Rhodothermales bacterium | reverse complement strand
CGCGAACTGGTCACAGCTTGGCCCATTGGCGACCTGCATCGAATCGTACTCCGCCTCCATAGCGCAGGGAATAGCATCGCTGCAGCTGCACGACGCTGCATCTTCTTCGTCACCACTGTCATCGCCACCACCACCATCATCACCGTCACCACAAGTATTTGTCGTGGCACAATCGTCGTCAAGCTCAACCTCCACGCAGGTGATCTCAACCTCTACAAAATCCAAACCGCACTCTTCTTCTCCGTTCATATTGACACAAATCCAACCCTCTTCAATATCCGTGATGAAACACCATAGCGTAGCCGTCGTCTTGCCCATCCCCGACACATCCGCCAAAGTCAGATCCGCCGGCTGAAAACCTTCTCCCGGTGTATACACCTCACAGACCTTCGGCTCGTACGCAATAGTGTACTCACTGGTCAGCATCCGGAGATCCGCAAAATCCCGCTCCCCCACTGCCGTACATAGTCAGCAAAGCTGCCGGGAGCGAGTGAATCCGGACTCACAAACTCCAGCAAGCGGGAACCAATCACCTCGTTGTTTTGACTGACATCCACCAAGATCGTGCGCACTGCGGCCAGGGTGGTGTGCGAAACGGGTGGTTGCCGGCCGCTGCGGTCCCAGTACCGTTGTGACCCGGGTGATGCCGCTGCCGATGGGAAGGCTGACCGCCTGCGACCAGTCCGGCGGGTACTGCTTCACCATCGCGGCAAGCACGGCCGGATGCTCCTGCTTTCCCATACGGGTCTGCGTACGGACAAGGGCTTCTTCGTACCAGGCCTGCGCCAAGGCTGTCTTGGAGTCTCCGGCCGGAGGCAGCGCAGGCTCGGGGTCACCGCTTAAGCTGTCGCAACTGACGACGCAGAGCGTTAACAGGAAGGTTATGTCCCTGAGGAATCTCAGCATAAGCCCAAGGCTGGAGACGGATTGCTAACACAATGTACTAAAACCTCCCATGAGTTTCCAAGCCTCAATCACGGGAGCAGTCGCGAGAAAAACGCAACCGATGATCGAGATATCATAGCAGGGCAGTCCGGGATAGCAAGGGCATCGGAGGAGGAGTACGGGTCCATCCCGGCCTCTGTGAAAATGGCGCCACGGTTCAACGTATCAGGGCCACCGGCTTCACGGTACGCTGGCCCGCTGCCTCCAGCAGCACAAAATAGACCCCGCTGGAGAGGCGCACACCACCTGCGTCGGCTCCATCCCATGAATACCGGTGCAAGCCGGCATTCAACTGACGCTGCCGGACCAGCGTCACCATGTCCGCACCCAGCGCATTGAGGATGCGCAGCGTAACGGTTGTGCCCGACTCAAGCCTGAACTCTATCTGCGTGAAATCCTGAAACGGATTAGGATAGCTGGAGAGGTGTGCGGCTACCTTGCGAACCTCATTGAAGACGGCAGTGGCGCGCCCATACAGGTGTACCGGGGTTGTCGCGTCGCTCTCCACCGAATTGCGACTCACGTTGCGCACGAAGTAGTAGTACGGATCGGGCGCTAAACCCGGGTAATCCACCAGTGTCGTGTCTCCCGTCACAGCCAGCAGGTTGGTAGCCTCCTGGCTGGCCTGATCCAGGTCTGGCGGCACAGGAGACCGCACACGGTAGACAGCGTACAGCCCCGCACCTGAATCCGGCGGCGACCATGTAAACGTTGCCTCCGTATCTCCCGTCCACGTGTACGCCAGACCTGTTGGCGCATCCGGAGACGTGAGGTCTTTGTATGGCATCGATGGCGTTAACGCCGGGTGCTTGTAGAACTCTGTCCGAAGCCGCTCAAAGATGTTTTGCGAATAGTACTCGGTAATGTTTTTCGCCCGGAAGAACACGCTGCCCAGAATATCCAGGTAGCCCCGGTTAAAGTAGATCTGCTCTGGTATCTCGTCCGCAGAAAACAGCGTGCCCGAGAAAGTGTTGGGATCAGTCCGGTACAAGCCATGTCCGATGTAGAGCTGCCGCCCGCTGATCTGCTCCACCCACCAGCGTGCAAGCTTGTGATAGTCCTGGTCCCCGCCGAACGGCCAGTACAGCTGCGGTACAAGGTAATCCACGGTGCCTGCCTCCAGCCACGCCAGAGGATCTGCAAAAATCACATCGTAGGCATCCAGCCCCACGATGCCTTCGGGCACGTTGTTCCGGTATATGCCAAACGGGCTGATACCCCACTTGATGCTCCGGTCGTATGCGCGCAGGCTGTCAGCGATCTGGGCAATAAGCAGGTTGACATTGTCCCGACGCCAGTCCTTGAGGCTGGTAAAACCACGGCTCTCCGTGCTGAACGTGTATGAGTCCTGTGTGGTGATTTCGTTCGGGGGGTACGGATAGAAGTAATCGTCAAAGTGGACACCGTCAATGTCGTAGCGGCGCGCCACATCCATGATCACATTGGTGATGTAGTCACGCACAACCGCCTGCCCTGGATCCATCAGCGTGAGCGGACCGGCCTGGTACAGCATATCCGGGTGTGTGTGCGTGATATGATCAGGGTCGGTCGCATAACCGGAACCACGGCTGACACGGTACGGATTAAACCAGGCATGCAGCTCCATCCCGCGCCTGTGCGCTTCCTCAACAGCAAAGGCTAAAGGGTCATAGTATGGATCCGGGGCTGTGCCCTGACTGCCGGTCAGCCAGTACGACCAGGGCTCCAGGCCGGAATCGTACATGGCATCCGCCTCTGAACGCACCTGAAAAAACACTGCATTGATACCGGCAGCCTTCAGCTTGTCCAGCATTTGCACCAGAGCACTCTGCTGTGCTACCGGATGGGCATCTCTGTCCGGCCAGTCAAGATTGATTACCGTCGCGATCCATGCCGCCCGGAGCTCATACTTGGGCTGCGCCTCTGCCGCGGCAACCAGCAGCGCCAGCAGAACCACAACTTTCGCACGTTGCCAACACATAACTCGTGCAGAGCTGGCCTGTGATCATGCAGCGCGGGGCTGGGTCTTAACGCTCCATTGCAGCCCCGCGCACTGAAGCAGTAATCTCCTTCAGCTCTCTGGTTGCATGCTGCGCCGTGTCCAGATCCTTCGCTCCAGTCGCCGCGTGTATTAGCCCTCGCAGCGCCCGTGCCCGCTTGGGTGTGCGCGCCAAAGCCTCTGTGAAGGCCTCCTGCGCAGCCTTGTAGTCTTCCAGCTCGATCAGTACCTCGCCCAAAAGCTCAAAGGAGGGCTTAACAGGTGAAGGCGGCCCAAAGTCAAACGGCATCGCGCGCTCAATCTCCGTGGCCTTCCGCAAGAGCTTGACGGCCTCTTCAGGGTTACCTTCTTCCAGCAGCAGCAGCGACTTCAGCTCGTGCTGCAGAATGGTGGCCACCGTCCGGCCTTTGCCCTTGCCCTCCATGTCCATGAGCTGCTTCACATGCTGACTGGCCCCGTCGGTGTCACCCTGCTTGAGCGCCTGCAGACCATTGACGAAGACATGATTAGCCCGGGCCTCAAGGCCCAGCCCCTTGGCATCCACCGTGATGTCCGCAAACGCTCCACCCCAATCCTCCGTATCGATCAGGTGCGCTGCCCGCATCAGGGCCAGGGAATACGCCATCCTGCCCCTGCTGCCACTCGCCTTATGGTCGACCATGACGCTCCGGAGTGCCGCCGCCGCATCGTCAAAGCGGCTCAGCTGCAGGAGCCCATACGCTTTCCAGTGGATGGCGTGGTATGACCGGCTGGATATGGGGAGCGACCTGCGGATTCTTCGCTCCTCTGAAGCCTGGTACGATGCCTCATTCATCTCCACGACCCGATCCCACATGCCCAGCGCCGTGAAGATGTGCGTGGGCATATGCAGCGCATGCGCAGCCGATGGAGCAATATCCGCGTAGGCGCGTGCTGCACGCAAACCCAAAGGCGCATGTATGGGGTCATCGTACGAATGAATAAGGTAGTGCGCAGCGCCGGGGTGCTTGGGGTTGCGCGCAAACACCTCTTCTGCTGCCGCTGCAGCTTTCATGTACAGCGTGAAGTCCCGGCCATCATGGCTGCACCCTATAAGCGATAACGCATAAAAGGCCCTGGCATCCAGATCGTCGGGGTACTTTTCGACCATACGCTCCATGAAGGCCATATAGTTGAAATCACGTGCCTTCTTGTCTTCATCACTGTAATAGAGCAGGTCAACTGCGCGGAAGTAGTCCTTTTCGCGCTCCGTTGGCGCCACAAGGAGGCGCTTGCTTAAGCTCAGCCCCAGCTCTTCCAGAACAGCATGCGCCTTGTCTGTATTCTGCGTGAACCACACGGGATGGTTGTAGGTCATCGCCTCGCCCCAGTAGGCCATGGCAAAGTTCTTGTCTATCTGGCGTGCTTCGGCAAAGGCCTCGCGCGCATCTTCATATTCAAAGCTGTGCAGCAGGAGTAGACCGCGCAGAAACGGCTCCTGCGCTTCTTCTGCTCCGGAATTCGGAAACTCTGTTTCCCCCAGGCCATCCACCTGGGCATGGGTGACCACGGTGACCGCACAGATCAGCGCTAGGTTGGCTAAGCGACGCATGGGCATAGCTGATGGGACTGATGTTAAGGCGCCCCATGAAGAGCGCTTGCAGTTAGTTCGAAGCACCAAGGTAGTCTTTTTTCAGCACCTGCTCAAGTGCCTGTTCCACCGCTGCCTTTGACATATCCTTGCCAGTCCACTGCCGGTACGCCGCTGCTGCCTGTCCAAGGAGCATCGGCAGCCCCCCCAGCACCCGGGCGCCTTGGGCGGCCGCCTCGCGCATCAGGCGCGTTTCGTGCGGACGATAAACCAGATCATATACCAACTGCCCTTTGCGAAACACCGTACGCTCCGCCCACGGCGTCTCGCCAGCACCAGGATGCATGCCTGCCGGGGTGGCATTCACTATCAGGCGCGCGCTTGTCATCTGCGGCGCAGCATCGGGCAGCAGAACCGTGCCAACATTCCCAAGGGCCGCCATGCCGCTGGCGAGTCGTTCGGCCGGCGCAGCACGACGCGCTGCTATGGTAAGCAGGCGCGGCGCGAACGCCGCACAAAGTCCGTACACTGCGGCGCGCGCTGCGCCACCCGCCCCCAGCACCACCATATCGCTGCCACGCAGCCAGCTGCCATGCTCCTGCAAGGGTGCCAGAAAACCTGAAACGTCCGTGTTGTCACCGTGCAGGGCACCCTGGCGTGCGACAATCGTGTTAACGGCTCCTACGGCCTGAGCCCGCCCGGACAGGCTGTCCAGCAGGGGAAGCACAGCCTCCTTGTGGGGTATCGTCACATTGGCACCCAGGAATCCCAGTGCACGTATCCCCGCCATGGCATCACCAAGCCGGTCCGGTGGCACGGGCAGCCCTATATATACCGCGTTCAGGCCTTGGGACCGCAGCGCAGTATTGTGAATCAGCGGGGACAATGAGTGCCTGACCGGGTAGCCCAGGATACCGATCAGGCGTGTGGAGGCGTCTATCACGGCTGACATGCACATGAGCACACAGAGTCGGATCTTTGGGCCTGTGCCGGCCCGCAATAAACTATAAGAGGCAGCACGATCATTTCACCACACAACCACAACCAGATACCGTGGACTGGATTACACAGCCGGAAGCGTTAGCAGCGCTCTTTACCCTGACGATGCTGGAGATCGTTCTTGGCATCGACAACATCATCTTCATATCCATCCTGTCAAACAAGCTGCCTGAGAAACAGCAGGCGCCGGCCCGCTTCTGGGGGTTGGCGCTGGCCATGTTCGGGCGCGTCGCACTCCTCTTGTCGCTGGCCTGGATCATGCGCCTGACGGAGGACCTGTTCACCGCTTTTGGCATGGGTATCTCCGGCAAGGACCTCATCCTTGTCGCTGGCGGCTTGTTCCTTTTGGCCAAAAGCACTCACGAGATTCACGACAAGCTGGAAGGCACACCCCACGACCATGCCACAGGCAGGGCGGCGATAGCCTCTTTCGCCAAGGTAATGGTGCAGATACTGCTCCTGGATCTGGTGTTTTCACTGGACTCCGTGATCACAGCGGTAGGGATGGCAGATCAGGTTCAGGTGATGATCACGGCCATCGTCATCGCTATCGTCGTGATGATGCTGTCCGCGGGGGCCATCTCACGCTTCATCGAAAACCGGCCCACGGTAAAGATCCTGGCACTCAGCTTCCTCCTGATGATCGGGCTGGCCCTGATTGCCGACGGGCTGGACTTCCATATCCCAAAGGGCTATCTGTATTTCGCCATGGCGTTCTCCATCATGGTCGAGATGTTCAACCTTCGTCTGCGCAGGATTCAGGAAGCCAAAAGGAGGCCTGTCGTGCTTCGCGACTCACGCCGCGGGAAGATCCTGGCGGCTCCGGCCAGTCCATAGTACATGATCACGTCAGCACGTCACACAGCTCCTGATGCGTTTCCGCCTGCAGCCAGAACTGTTTAAAGGATTGCCGCCGGATTGATCCGATGACCTGTGCCATCAGAGGCAGGCTCTGCTCCTTGCCCTCGAGCTTTGGCGTCACCATGATGATGAGCGCATGCACAATCGCTGCTTCTGCTGCGCCCCCCGGGTTCAGGCGGAGGCCGCCCTTGCTGCGAACAGCAAGGAGCATGGGGCGGCCGGCTTCCTGCAGACTCAGGTTCAGGACCATGGCGCCCCGTGCCGTGACGGTACTCGTGGCATTCAGGCTCTCCTGAATGGCCGCATGCAGCAGGTCAGCAGGAGCAGACAGGCGCTGCCCCAGGCGGCGCGCTGCTTCCTGCAGCACACCCTCAGGTTCCATCTCAGCAGCCACCTCCATCACTGCGGCCTGTGCCATGATCTCCTCGCTGAGCAAGGTCTCCGAACCACCCTCCAGCTGTGATGTAGGTGGCAACAGCATCACAAGCGTGTCGCCCTGCATTGGAGTGACAAAGCCGGCCTCCGCATTGACGATGATGCTGGTCCCGCGTACCACGAAAAGAAGCACAACCTCCTCATCATACTGCTCTTTGATCGCCAGGTACGACCGTTCTTCGGTCAGACCAAGCGTGCAGACCTCCCAGCCCTCGCGGTGTCGCCGGGTGATGACCTCTTGCGTTACCACACCGCCAAAGAGCGGCCGGCCGCGCAGGTGTCCCCTTTTCCGGTGTGTGCCCTCCATGCCGTTGCCCATGCTGGTAGCAACCTGGTAAACCTCTCTGTTCTCAAAGACTTCAGTAAAGTGCAATGCCGCCAGAGAATTGACCTCGTCGTTAGCGGTAACGGCCAGAAAACGCCGCAGTCCGGCGAGGTCCAGCTCATCGGTGGCTGCCTCCGAAAGCGCATCGGCCGCTACGGCGGGCAACGCCCTGCGGCGCGCCTGGGCTATGTTGCGCGCGTTGGCATCTATAAGCAGTACCCTGAATCCCAAGTCCTGCAGCGCTGTAGCCGCATCCTGCACCCACGCATACGCCCCCATGAACAGCACTCCCTGCGGGTTCCGGTCAGCGAGCCCCAGCCGCAGCGCAAGCGGCCCCAGGGTCAGCCCATACACGGCCACCGTGCCCACGACAACGAGATACACGGTAGCAATCAGGGCATCACCTGCCTCGGAGGTCCAGCCGCCGGCAATGAGCCTCTCCGCAAAAAGCGCGGCTACCGCGGCTGCAACAATGCCGCGGGGGGCGAGCCACGCTATGAAAGCCTTTTCCCGCCACTGCAGTCCCGTGCCCATGGTGCAGACCAGGACCGAGAGCGGACGGACAAAAAAGATGAGAATCGCCAGAAAGATGAAGGCGCGTTCGTTGGCGATATAATTCAGAACACCCACATCAAGCCGGGCGCTCAGGAGGATGAAGAGGCATGCCAGCAGCAGCGACTGCAGATCTTCCTTGAACTTCACGATGCGATGAACTGACACCCATGGCTGATTGGCCAGTATGATGCCCATGAGCGTCGTGGTAAGCAATGCGGCCGCCTCCCCTCCCAGACTGTGCGCTACCGCGAAGGTGCCGATGACGATACTGAGTGCCGCCGGATCCTGCAGATAGTCCGGTACCAGGTGCTTCCGCAGAATGATGACCTGCAGGGCCGCACCCAGGATGCTGACCCCGATACTGAGAACCATGACCGTCAGCAGGCTTTTCGCTGCCTCGATGGTGAGGTGCAGCAGCCCTTCGTCTGACCCTCCTGCCGCTCCCGGCTCCAGCACCAGGATCGCATTAAGCAGCAGCACAGCCAGGATAGCCCCCACAGGGTCTATCGTGATGCCCTCCCACTTGGCAATGGCGTTCACGCGCCCTTTGGGACGCACGTGCCTGAGCAAGGGTATAACAACAGTAGGACCAGTGACTGTCAGGATGCCACCTGTCAGGATGGCGACTTCCGGTTCCATACCGACCACCCACCATGCAAAGAATCCTGCGAGGGCGCCAGTGATCAGGACCCCTGTTGTTATGAGGTTGCGCACAGAGCGTCCGACTCCCGCAAGCTCCTCAAGCTGGAGGCTAAGACCGCCTTCAAACAGGATGATGCCAATGGCAAGCGAAACAAAGGCGAAAAGCCAGTCTCCGTGCAGCGACGAAGGCGCTATGATACCCGTGATCGGGCCGGCAATAAAGCCCAGGATCAGCAGCAGCAGAATTGACGGGATCCTGATCCGCCAGGCAAGCCACTGCGCGCCAATGCCCAGGACAATAACCAGCACTATGTCGTGGAGAATCTTCTGCTCGGCCGCCATGGCACCACCGTCTGTCGGGAGATACTGGTTAAAACAATTTTACCGCCACCCGCAAAAAGATACAGCACCAGCTTGTACCTTAAGCGCACCTTGCCCTCGTTTACTTCCATTCGCATATGAGCGCCTCCGGCACATCTTCGTTCTTCAAGCAGGTTAACATCATGTTTGACCGGGCCGCGGTGCACACACCGCATCCAACCGGTCTGCTGAACCAGATCAAGAGCTGCAACAGCGTATACCAGGTGGGCTTTCCTATTGTCAGGGACTCTGGAAAGATTGAGGTCATCCGGGCTTTCCGTGCAGAGCACAGCCACCACAAGCAGCCCACCAAGGGCGGCATCCGCTACGCAGCCGTGGTCAATGCGGACGAGGTCATGGCGCTCGCCGCCCTGATGACCTACAAGTGTGCCATCGTTGATGTGCCCTTTGGCGGCGCCAAAGGCGGCATCGCCATCAACCGCCATGACTACTCCGAGAAGGAGCTGGAGCGCATCACCCGGCGATACACGTTTGAGCTTGCACGCAAAAACTTTATCGGGCCCGGCGTGGACGTGCCCGCGCCGGACTACGGAACCGGCGCACAGGAGATGACGTGGATTCTGGACACGTACACGTCCGTAACCGACAACCCGCTGGATGCGCTGGCCTGCGTCACCGGCAAACCGGTGGGCCACGGTGGTGTGCGTGGCCGTGTAGAAGCCACCGGGCGCGGCGTCTTTTTTGGTATCCGGGAAGCCTGTGACATCGAAGAAGACATGAAAGCCCTCGGCCTCAGCAAGGGCCTGAAAGGCAAACGGATTGTTGTCCAGGGACTGGGCAATGTCGGGTACCACGCCGCCAAGTTTGTCGAAGAATCCGGCGCCATCATCACCGGCCTGGCAGAATATGAGGGTGCCATCTATAATCCGGATGGACTGAAGCTGGAGGATGTGATGGTGCACCGGCTGGGAACGGGGACCATTCTCGACTTTCCGGGCGCTCACAACCTCACAAGGTCTGCGGATGCGCTGGATCTCCCCTGCGATATCCTGATTCCTGCGGCACTGGAGGGCCAGATCCGGAGCGACAACGCGGATCGGGTCCAAGCCAAGATCGTGGCAGAGGCGGCCAACGGTCCGATCACCGCGAGTGCAGACAAGCTGTTGAGCGACCGGGGCGTAATGATCATCCCCGACATGTACCTCAATGCCGGGGGCGTGACCGTATCCTATTTTGAGTGGCTGCGCAACCTGTCGCATGTGCGCCTTGGGCGCATGAGCCGCCGGTTTGAGGCCCATAACGCGCGACGCATTCTGCAATCCGTGGAAGCGCTTGTAGACCAGCGCCTTGGTTCGCCCAGCGCCATGCCATCTCAGATCATGCCGGATCTTGCCTTCGGGGCCAGCGAGGAGGATCTGGTGAATTCAGGCCTGGAGGACACCATGGTGGGCGCCTACCAGGAGATCCGTGACTCCGCCAGGCGGCACAAGACGGATCTGCGCACGGGTGCTTTTGTCAGTTCCATCGACAAGATCGCCAAAGGCTACAAGCAGTTAGGCATCTTCCCCTAACCCGAACAGGCCTGGGCGACGCCCCGCATCAGCAAAGGGAGCATAAAAACCCCGCAGCTTCTTCAGGTCCGCCTCAATGTCGCCCGTAGGCATCATCGGCGGACCCATACCTACACGGCGACGACTGAAGTCAATGTAGCCAGGAACAACTGGCACGCTGGCGGCAACGGCGATGTGGTAGAAGCCGGTTTTCCAGCGCGTCGTCCGCTTGCGCGTGCCTTCAGGTGTTATGCCGATAATCAGGCGCTCTTCGCTTTCGAACGCCAGTACTGCGCGCGCTACGAACCCGTGTGGTTCACGCCGGTCCACGGGGATGCCACCAAGCCGGAGCATGACCGCACGGAACGGCCAGCGAAAAAGCGTATGCTTCCCCAGCCATGTCACGCGCAGGTCCAGCGCACCAATAATCGCCATGGCTATTACAAAGTCCCAGTTCGAGGTGTGCGGCGCGCCGATAACCACGAAACGGGGAAGGTTGGGCACCTCACCTTCAAATTCCCACCCCAGCAGGCGCAGAAAGAGCTGCCAGCACCAGCGTCCTGCCCTGCCGCCCCGCCTGGGCAGTGCATCTGAAGATTCCCGGGTATTCACGGTCGCGGGGGGCGTATATGCCGTGCCCGCACCACACCGTCTATCGCGCGCAGCTCGCCAAGGATCGCCTCGGCTATGTCGTCGTGAACATCGATGATGGTATAGGCCAAGGCACCGCACCCCTTGTTGATCAGATCGGCGATGTTGATGCCAGCCTTGCCCAGTACTGCCGTGAGCTGGCTGATCATGCTGGGCTCATTGCGGTTCACGATCTGGATCCGGTGTGCATCCGGGCGGGGCGCCAGCCGCACCGTGGGAAAGTTCACGGCATTGGTCACCACTCCCCGCTCCAGGTAATCCCGGAGCTGCCGGACCGCCATCACGGCACAGTTGTCTTCGGCCTCCGGCGTTGATCCGCCCAGATGCGGGATGGGCAGCACTTTTTCATGCTGTGCCAGCGGGCCGTCAGGAAAGTCCGTCACGTAGCAAGCCAGACGCCCCTCATCCAGGGCTTTCAAGAGCGCCGTCTGGTTGACCAGCGGACCGCGCGCAAAGTTCAGCAGGCGCGCCTCCGGCTTCATGCGTGCAATCTGCGCCTCCCCGATGAGGTCGCGCGTCTTGTCATTCAGCGGAGCGTGCAACGTAATGTAATCCGACCTGGCGACGAGCGCCTCCAGACTCTCCTCGCGCTGCACCTCGCGCGAGAGCCCCCAAGCGCTAGATACTGAGATGAAGGGATCAAAGCCAATGGTGTTCATGCCGAGCGCGCAGCCGACGTTGGCCACCATGACGCCAACGGCTCCCATGCCAATAACGCCCAGGGTCTTTCCCATGACTTCGGGCCCCCGGTAGCGGCGCTTGCCCTGCTCAACCTGCCTAGACACATCTTCTCCTTGCAGCGTGCGTGCCCACGTGATGCCTTCGACAATCCGCCGCGAGGACAACAGCATGCCGCAAAGCACCAGCTCCTTTACACTGTTCGCGTTGGCACCTGGCGTGTTGAAGACAACAATGCCGCGCGCTGAGCAGCGCGCAACAGGAATGTTGTTGACACCAGCGCCTGCCCGCGCCACGGCTTTCAAAGAGGCAGGCAGTACGCAGCTGTGCAAGCTGTGACTGCGGAGCAGGTACGCGTCCGGCGCATCTGACCCGGTGCAGATGACATACCGGCTGCCGGGAAGCTCCTTGAGGCCTGTCGGAGAAATCGTGTTAAACGTCTGTACGGAATACATGGAGCGAGTGACAGATCTCCTCAAAGCACTGGCAAGCATAATGACGCGCCGCCCGCCGTACCTTTGGATTCACGGCATCAGGAATACGCATGAAAATCTGGTCCAGACGGGGCAGGACTGTAACGGCATGGGCTTTCTACGACTTTGCCAACTCTGCGTTTACGACGCTCATCGTCACCTTCATCTACGCGACGTACTTCACGCAGGGTATTGCAGAAAACGCCACCCTGGGCACCTCCCAGTGGGCCCTGGCTGTTACCGTGACCGCGATCGCTGTTGCTGTGCTTTCGCCGTATCTCGGTGCCATAGCGGACCAGTACGGGCTGCGGCAGCGGTTCCTGCTGGTCTCGACAGCTGTTGCCATAGCAGGCAGTGTGCTGCTGTTTTTTCCGGGCGAAGGCCAGGTCCTGGTGGCGCTGGTCATCTTCACCATCGCCAACATCGCCTTTGAGATGAGCAATGTGTTCTACAATGCTTATCTGCCCGACATCGCGGCCCAAGGCCAGTTAGGGCGCGTATCCGGCTTTGGCTGGGGCCTTGGGTATGCCGGAGGCCTCCTGTGCCTGGTTGCTGCCCTCTTCGGGCTTGTGCAGGCCGAGCCCCCGATCCTGGGATTCTCCACTGCCGATGGCGAACACATCCGGGCAACCAACCTCCTTGTCGCAGCCTGGTATGCCGTGTTCGCAATACCCCTCTTCCTGTGCGTCAGAGGCCGGCAGCCTAGGCGCGTTGAGATCCTGCGCAGCGTAGTACGGCGTGCCAACGCGCAGCTGCGCAGCACCTTCGGTGACATCCGCGCCCGGTACACGCACCTGCTGCGCTTTCTTGTCGCGCGCCTGGTCTATAATGACGGACTGATCACACTCTTTGCTTTCGGCGGAATCTACGCGGCAGGCACCTTTGGCTTCAGCACAGAGGATGTTATCATCTTCGGCATTGCGCTCAATGTCACTGCAGGCCTGGGGGCACTGCTCTTCGGGTTCCTGGACGACAGGATCGGGGGCAAGGCGACCACTCTGGTGTCACTTGGGGGGCTTATCGCCTTTGGCACGCTGGGCATTCTGGCGCCTGATGCCGCATGGTTCTGGGTAGCCGGCCTGGGTGCCGGCATGATGGTGGGACCGAACCAGTCCGCCAGCCGGTCCCTCATGGGACGCTTTGTGCCACCTGAGAAGAAGAACGAGTTCTTTGGCTTCTATGCGTTCTCCGGCAAGGCCACCTCGTTCCTGGGGCCCCTGCTGCTGGGGCAGGTGACGCTCTGGACCGGCTCCCAGCGCGCCGGCATGGCAACCATTATCGTGTTTTTTGTGATCGGGATGGTGCTACTTTTCCGTGTACATGAGCATGAAGGCGTCGCCGCCGCGACATCATGAGCTGATGAATCTGCCGTCATACACTAAGGTGAACCGCGCGTATTCACACAAGGCCATTCACGCATGGGCGCTGTATGACTTTGCCAACTCATCGTTTCCCACGATCATCGGCACGTTCATCTACGCCACCTACTTCACAAAAGCCATCGCCGAAGACGAGGTCCTCGGCCTGACACAATGGTCATGGGCCGTGACCTTTACCGGCCTTGTGGTCGCGTTTCTGTCACCGTTTGTCGGTGCTCTGGCGGACCAGGGCCGGCTTCGCAAGCGGTTTCTGGCGGTCTGCATTGTGTGCGCCTCGGCTGGTGCAGGTGCGCTGTTCTTTCCAACGGAGGGGCAGGTGCTCTTTGCGCTGAGCGCTTTCGCGTTTGGGCACATCGCCTATGAGACAGGCAACGTGTTCTACAACGCGTACCTGCCCGGCCTCGTCCCCAGCAACAGGATCGGGAGCGTGTCCGGTCTGGGACAATTCTATGGATACATCGGCGGCATCGTCTGCCTGGTTGTGGCGCTCTACGGGCTGGTGCAGGCGGACTCGCCGCTCTTTGGCTTTTCCACGGCCGAAGGCGAGAACATCCGCGCCACGAGCCTTCTGGTCACGGGGTGGTTTGTGCTTTTCTCCGTGCCCATCCTCTCTTTTGTGCGCTCTCAGAGCGATGACCGGGGCCCGCCCCGCCGGCAGCTGTTTCGCGGTGCAACCGCGCAGCTTCGCACCACCCTGACTGAGATTCGCCGCCGGCACAAGCAGGTTCTGCGCTTTCTGATAGCCCGCCTTCTCTACAACGACGGTCTGGTCACGATCTTCGCCTTTGGCGGCATCTATGCAGCCGGAACCTTTGGCTTTGAGGTCGCCGATGTGATCATCTTCGGCATCGCCCTGAACCTGGCTGCTGGTGTGGGCGCGCTCGCTTTCGGGTTTCTGGACGACAGCGTTGGCGGCAAGACCACCATCTGCGTGACGCTGATCGGCCTCTGCTGCTTCACGGCCCTTGGTGTGCTGGCTCCCAACGCCACGTGGTTCTGGGTCGCAGGCCTGGGTGCCGGGCTGATGGTCGGTCCCAACCAGGCGGCCAGCCGTTCACTTATGGGGCGCTTTGCGCCCGTGAAGCACGAGAACGAGTTCTTCGGCTTCTATGCGCTCTCCGGCAAGGCCACCGCCTTCATGGGGCCGCTGCTAATGGGGCAGGCGACGCTGCTGCTCGGGTCGCAGCGCGCAGGCATGGCAACGATCCTGCTGTTCTTTGTTGCAGGTCTGGTGCTTCTCTTGCGTGTGGACGAACAGGCGGGCATGACCGAGGCGGGACCGGATGAGCCGTGACCGTCAGCGGAGGGTGGACTCCAGTGCACGCAGCCGCTCCATCTGCAGCGCGTTCCACTCGTCCTCACTAAAGGGCGTGGCAAACCAGAGGTCGAGGATTTCTTTCGTTATGGCTTCAGGCGTTGCCCGCATGCTTAACGCCAGCACATTGGCATGATTCCAGGTTCGTGCGCCTTTCGCAGTCTCCGCATCCTGGCAGAGCGCAGCCCGGATCCCAGGCACCTTGTTGGCGGCAATCGCGCACCCTGTTCCCGTCCAGCACATGACGATTGCTTCGTCGGCCTCCCCTTCGGCAACCATCGTTACGGCTTTGTGCGTAACCAGTGGCCAGTCCTGCGGGTCCTCCCCCGCTTTCGGCCCGAAGTAGACAGCCTCATGCCCGCGCGCTTCAAGTTCGCGCAGGACCACATCCACCAGGTGGCCATGCTCGTCACAGCTTACCGCGATCCTTGCCATAGTTCCAGTATAGATGCCAGCACACCCGTGAATAGTACAGAAACTTCCGAACTCGCCCAAGGTAGAGACCGGTGCTGGCGCAACCTGGCAGAACCACCATGATGCAGCTTGGTTTCGCAGACTTCAAATACAAGAACCACCGCCAGAAAAAACGCACCCGTTGGCAACGGATATTTGGGGGCATTCCACACCAGCGCAGAAATAAGCGCCAGTTCAGACCTTCCTTGGTATAACCAGTCAGGCGGAAAAACATGTGGGATAAACTATTTGCGGAAGCTGAGACGTGGACTACCCTGACCAAATTGGACCTGTCCAGCAGCGGCTTATCGGGTCCAATACCACTGGAGATCGGGAAGCTCGTAAACCTGACGGAGCTTGACTTGTCGGGCAATAACCTGTCGGGCCCCATCCCGCCAGAAATCGGAAAACTCACCAATCTGAAGAGGTTGTACCTGCATAAGAACCAGTTGTCGGGAACGATACCACCAAAAATCGGAAAACTCGCTAACCTGAAACGGTTGCGGCTGGGTGGGAATCAGCTGTCGGGCAGTTTACCACTCGATTTAATGAGCCTGGCACAGCTGAATGAGCTGCGCTTCGAACAGAGCCCCGGCGCAGTCAACGCGCTCTGCGCACCACAGGACGGTGCATTTCAAGCTTGGCTCCAGTCACTGAATAATGTACGTGGGCCTAACTGCGATCCCTCTGCCGCTGTAGAAGAGGCAGAGCTGCCTACACAATCCCTGCCGACGGTCGGCGACATCGCCGCCGCGCTGGAAGCATGGGCTGATCCCGGCTTTGCGGAATCATATGACAATGTAGGCTTGCACGTTGGCGATGCGGGCCGTTCCGTGCAACGCGGCCTCATTGCGCTTGACCTGACGCCGGACGTGGTCACGGAAGCGGTGCGCTGCCGCGCCTCAATAGTCATCACGCACCACCCGCTGCTGTTTCATCCTCTGCGCAGCATCACGGCCGACGACCTTACAGGCAGCATGGCACTGCACTTGGCGGAAGCAGGCATCGCGCTGTACAGCGCGCACACCAACCTTGACGCTGTGGCAGGCGGCGTGTCCTTTTCACTCGCTGCCAGGCTGGGCATTGCCGCGCCTCGGTTTCTGCGCCCGAACCCTGATGGCATCTCCGGACTTGGCGCCATTGGCAGCCTGGCCGAAGCCCTGACCCTTCGCGACTTCCTGCACCAGGTGGCGGAGCAGCTCCAGGCTCCTGCTCTGCGTTTTGCAGGCCACGATGCGCAGCTTGTCCGCACCGTGGCTGTCTGTGGTGGTGCAGGCGCCAGCCTGACAGCACAGGCGCTTGCAGCCGGGGCGGAAGTCTTTGTGACATCGGATATCTCATACCACCGCTTCTTTGAGGTCATGCGTCCGGATGGTACGTACGCCATGTCTTTGGTGGATGCGGGCCACTACGAAACCGAGCAGCATACGGAAGCGCTCCTGTGCTCAGCCCTGCAGAAGCGGTTCCCTGCCGCGCAGTGGGTACGGACCAGCAAACGAACCAGCCCCATACGCGTGTTTGCAGCCTGACGCGAACACCGGGCACATGTCCGGCGTTTCACCGGGGCAACCACACAGTTCCAATGAATACCTATTCAGAGACCTCGATCCGGGAGCAGCTGCGCGCGCTGATCAGGCTGCAGCATATTGACAACTGCATTGACAGCCTGGAAAAGGAGCACGGCGACCTGCCCAACGAGATCCGCGACCTGGAAGACACCATTGCGGGGCTGCAGACACGGATCAAGAACACCCACGAGGAGCAGCAGGACCTCGTTATCAAGCGGCGTCGGTGGGAGCTTGACATCAAGGACGCTGAAATGCTCATCAAGCGGTACGAAGAGCAACAGCTGCTGGTGCGCAACAACCGCGAATATGATGCGCTGACCAAAGAGATCGAAATGCAGCAGCAGCGTATTATAGAAGCTGCCCGGTTCATTGAAGAGACGGAGGGTACGCACGGTGAGCAGACCATCCGGATCGCCGAGGCGGAAGCGTTGCTCAAAGCGCAGAAAGCAGAGAGTAAGCACAAGCGCGCGCAGCTGGAGGAAGTCAGCACCGCCACGGAGGCCAAGCTTGAAGAGCTGGGAGAGCTCCGCATACTGGCACGAAAAAAGGTGGACGAGCGCTACCGGCATGCGTACGATCGCCTGCGCAAGCGGCTTCGGGACGGACGCGCAGTCGTGATGCTGGAGCGTGGCGCTGCTGCAGGCTTTGCGGTGCCACCACAGCGTCAGGTTGAGATCAGGCAACGCAACCGCATCATCGCCTGCGAACACACCGGGCGCGTCATCGTCGATCCCGAGCTGTACGCAGAAGCGACAGCAGACCTGGAATGGTCAGACTCCACGAACCTCGTTGATAAGATCACGGAGCTGGTGGAGGGTACGCATCGAAACCGCGAATGGAGTATTAGCGAGTAAAAGTGCCGGCTGGATCATCGCCTTGTCCACCAGGGCAGGGAGGAAAGTCCGAACACCACAGGGCACCGTACTTCCTAACGGGAAGGCACCGCGACAGCGGTGACGGCAAGTGCAACAGAGAGCAGACCAGCCGATGGATTTCGCATCACAGGTGATGGGTGAAAGGGTGTGGGTAAGAGCCCACCAGCGTCCCAGGCGACTGGGGCGGCTGGGTAAACCCTGCGGGGTGCAAGGCCAAACAGCGCCGCACGCCGGCACAGCCGGCGATAAGGTGGCCCGCCGAACTTGCGGTGCGGGTAGGCTGCCAGAGGCTGTCGGTGACGGCAGTCCCAGATAGATGATGATCTCCTCCGGCGTGGCGCTGCGGCCGTCACCCGGAGCAGACAGAATTCGGCTTACAGGCCGGCACAAGCCGCAAACAGGGAGGGCAGCGCCTAGGGTGCTGCCTTTCTGCTTTATTCTTCGGGGGCAGGCCCTGGGTCCGTTGGTGCAGACACGGGTCCCGGATCCGTTGGCGCAGGCAGTGGTGCAGCCGTCTGGGTCTGCTGCTGTATGATGCTGCGCTGCGTGCTGCCCTTATCGATCACAAAATTGGTAAGGATGCACAGGACGATGAACGCCGTCGCCAGAATCCAAGTGCCCTTTTCCAGGATATCCGGCGCCTGGCGCGCACCCAGAATCTGCGTGGTGGCTCCGCCCGCGGCGATCCCCGCCAGTCCGCCTCCCTTGCCGGACTGCAGCAGGATAAGGAACGTCATGATGATCGCTATCAGCGTGATGACGATGACGATAAGGATGAACATGGGCCCGGAGGATTGCAGGCCACATAAAACGTCAGCGGCCTGCCGGTGTTTCCCTGGCTGCGTTCCACCACAGGCCCGGCACCCGGGGCTCTCTGACGACCTTGCGGGAATGGTCAGGCTGTCGCCCCTTTCCGGTTTCTTGAACATCCGCCTCATTCTCCCGCCCAGGCTCTGCACATTGTGAAGAGCCGCTGTTTCCGCGTACATCACCTGGCACCGGTCGCAGAGATTTTTTCAGCACACCGGCTCATCGCAAGGCTCCGCAGCCCGCTCATCCACCTGCCGCCGGAAACGCGTCTCCGGTACTGCCTACAGCAGCGCAGGGTGGCGTATCGTGATACGGCGTCATCTGGCCAGGCCCTGCCGGTCAGCATGCAGGCGATGCATTGTGACCGTTCCGGCAGCCACCATCGCGGCTGTTTCGCTGCGAAGCCTGCGAGGCCCGAGGCTTACCGCGACAAAGCCTGACGATGTCGCATGCGCTATCTCACGCTGAGAAAAACCGCCCTCGGGGCCAACAAGGATGCACACACCCCGGGCCTGACTGCCACCCAGCACCTCCACCAGATCCGCGTCCGCAGCATGGTGGGCGATACAGTTCAGGCCGTTGCCGCACGCGGCTGCGAAGACTTCATCCAGCGTCCTTGGTGCGCGCAGGCGGGGCAGGCGACAGCGGCGGCACTGCTTCATCGCAGCAACAAGAATCTGGCGCATCCGCTCCGGCCTCCGCTGCCGGCCTTCGGTCCGCTCCGTGACGAGCGTTATGATTTCCGTTACCCCGAGCTCCACCGCCTTTTCCAGGAACATCTCAAACCGCTGCCGGCTCTTGAGGAGCGGCAGCCCCACAGAAAGCCCGGTCGGCGGCTCGTTACAGTCCCTCCGCCGATCGAGCACAGCTCCCGTAACCTGTTTCGGCGACACCGCATCCAGCCTTACGCGGTACCATCCTCCTTCCCCGTCTGCGACATTCACATGGTCACCTGTGCGTACCCGAAGAACCCTGGACGCGTGCACCGCCTCGTCAGGCGGAAGCGAAACGCATGCCGGGTCTTTCAACAGCTCCGGTGGCGCATAAAAGACTGGCAGTGGCTTCATCGTCCATGCTTAAAGTCCAAGAGAGATGCCCAGGTGTGCACGCACCTCCGACGGTGCCTGCGTGCTGGCCGCAGCCGTTACAGATATCAGGCCGGCATCCGTGTCCAGCTGAAAGCCCGCACCAAAGCCCGGAAAGAAGCCGCGGAGGGACTCACTGGTACGTGACCCATCCACGTAACCCAGGTCAAAGAATGCGAGAGCATGAGAGGCCCGGTCCAGCAGGTACCGGTACTCGACCGTCACACGCGAGGCAAACGGTACGCGGAACCGCTCCTCATCATATCCTCGCAGCGAGTTGGCGCCACCGAACCGGATAAGGTCGCTTTCATCAAACTCCCGACTGCGCAGCAGCCTGGTTTCACCGCCCGCAACCAGTGTCTGGCGGCTGGCAGTCGGGATGAACACTCTGACGCTTGCACCCAGTCGTGCCTGCTGCAGACGCGTGCTTTCCTCTGTGGTGTCTGCCCGCACGATACGCTGCGTGCGATCTTTGCGCCCGTTCTCAACACTCGTCTCAACAACAAAGCCGCTTCTCGGGTTAACGCCACTGTCTACGGACCGGACCCGGACACCAAGCCCGGCAAACAGCGCCGTTGCAATCGGAATACGCTGCTGCCCGCCAACAATCTGAAGCCCAGTAAGCCCTGGCCTGGTCACTTCCCGCGTCACTGTTCCAAACACATGCAAGCGCCCCTCAAACCGGTGGCCCAGCTCCAGCCCGTACACACGCTTGCCATATGTGGAATCCTGCTGCAGCCCTTCGAACTGTGCACCCAGGCTCACAGGCAACCCGAACACGGAGGGATCACGTGCATGAACGCTGATCCTGCTTACCTGACCAGGCGCCCGATGGAGCGCAAGTGACAGGGTGCGCCCATACCCGAACAGATTGCGGAGAAACAGATGGCCACTTCCCACCAGGGCGCCTCTGCCTGTTCTGCTGCGCTCGTAGCCCAAAACCAGATCAAATGCGCCCGGGGGCGCTTCGGTGACCGGAACCTGGACCACGATCATGGTGTCGGCGTCAACACCGAGGATCGGCGTGTCGATGGCACTGAACACCTCTGTCTCTTCCAGTCGCGCCCGAATGGCGAGCGGGTCGAAGGATCGCACCGGCAGGCCTTCACGCAGCCCGGACATGCGGCTGGCAAAGCCCTTGCGCGTACGCTCTGCACCAAGAAGGCTCACCTCACGTAGCAGGGGCAGATGGCCTTCATCGACGATAAACGTCAGGCCGACAGCAGGCTGCTCCGACACATCAATCTCGCCAACGGTTATGCGTGCCAAGTGGTAGCCTTCATCTGCATAAGCGCGCACAAGCGCTTGGGCATCTGACTCAACAGCTGCGGCATCAAAGGTGCGGCCTGGCTGAGAGCTGAGACCGGACAGCAGCGTGAGCTTGTCCAGCGCTGCAGCCCCCGCGATGCGTACTGTCGCGATTGTCGCAGGTGGACCCGGCGTGGCATACAGCGTGCCCACACGGTGGGAGTCAATCCGTGCAAAGAGAAAACCGTGGCCCTGAAGACAGCTTAGCGCATCAAGGGCAGCGTAGCGAATGCTGTCCGGTGGCCATCGGGACTCGGTTGCACAGGGCATGGGACGTCCCGCTGCAATGAGGTCCCACGCAATGGGCTGAGCCTCGATCGGTCCGGCAGGCAGGAGCCCGGCTGCCAGCAGCAGAATCCTGTGTGTGTGGTGCAGCATCGCAGCGCTAACGTTTTTCGGGCGCGCGGCTTATCATGTCCGGACTTCGCATTAGCAAATCTTCGTGGAGATCCCTGAGAGTCACCAGCGTGATTTTCGCACCGCCCTGCTGCGGTGGTTTGACACTCATAAGCGCAAGCTTCCATGGCGCGATTCGGCCGATCCATACCGCATCTGGCTTTCAGAGGTCATGCTTCAGCAGACGCGTGTGGACCAGGCACTGCCATACTATACGCGTTTCCTCGCGGCTTTCCCCACGGTTGAGGCGCTCGCTGCCGCGAACCTTGACGCAGTGCTGCTTCTGTGGGAAGGGCTGGGATACTATGCGCGCGCGCGGCATCTGCACCAGGCAGCAGGAATTCTGACCAAGCAGTACGAGGGCATGATGCCCTCCGACTACGGAGCAATCCGCAGCCTGCCTGGCGTTGGCACCTATACGGCTGGTGCCATAGCGTCCATAGCGTTCGGGATGCCTTACCCGGCTGTTGATGGCAACGCCCGGCGCGTGCTTGCACGCTGCTTTGCACTGCGCACACCGACTCCGGCAACGCTGCTGCGACTGGCTTCGCAGCTGCTGGACCCTGCGCGCCCGGGCGATTTCAATCAGGCGCTTATGGAAGCTGGCGCAACGGTTTGCACCCCTGCAAGCCCCCGCTGCCCTGCCTGTCCACTGGGGGGCCTCTGCGCTGCAAAAGCCCTCAGTCGGCAAGAGGACTTTCCTGCGAAGAAGGTGAAAAATCCAGTTCCACACTATGACATAGCGGCCGGTATCGTGCTGGATGATGAGGGACGCCTGCTGATCCAGCGGCGCGCCGAGCGAGCGCTCCTCGGCGGACTGTGGGAGTTTCCTGGAGGCAAGCGTACAGCAGGAGAAACCCTTCAGCAGGCCTGCCAGCGAGAGCTGATGGAGGAACTGGGTATCACGGTTGCCGTGGGCGAGCTTCTGACATCAGTCAGGCACGCGTACACGCACTTCCGGATCACGCTTTATGCATTCAGGTGTCACATCACCGCGGGTATCCCCGTGTCCAGTGCCGGGCTGCCCGTGCGCTGGGTACCGCTGAACGAGCTGGGTCAGTACGCTTTTCCGCGTGCCAACCGGCGCGTCCTTGACGCACTGGGGTCTTCGCAGCGCAACAAAGCAGCGACACCGCAATACAAGCTGTAAAGAACTGTCCGCCTTGAATGGACACCGCTATGGGCAACGAAATCATCTGGTATATCCTTATCGGCGCTATCTACCTCCTGTACGAAATCCGGAGAAAGCGTTCAAAGCAATCCGCCAAGCGTCCCCAGCCTTTTGAAGAAGCACTGCGCACACTCACCACGTCCCCCCACGCCGAGACACCGGCAACCTATCCCCTGCCAACCTCGGCCCAGCCTGTCGAGGTGAAGCCGCAGCCTTGGGACGAAGGAAGCGTCACGCACAAGCCGGCGCGCTTTGATGGCCAGTTCCAGACCGCTTCTTCTTCGCCGCCACCGCCGCTCATGCCGCCGACAGCCTCAACGCCGAGGGCAAAAGAGCCCCGCAATATGCAGGCATCGACTATCGTCGCACGGCTGCAGGATCCCAAGTCAGCACAGGATGCCGTGATGCTGAGCGAGGTGCTGGGCAGGCCACACGCTTTGCGCAAACGGTAGCCCGCATACCTGAAACCCAAGGTCCCGGGAGGCGCGGACACCCTCAGCACCTGTCCCTTTCGCCCGGGAGTCCGGTTCCCATTGTGCTGCAGCCTGGTTTTTGCTGGTGCGGGAGGCGGTGGGCCGCTCAAACGAACTGTCCCGCAGTGACTGACACGGCTCAGTCGCGTGCCGCAAGCCGCAAGTATGCACCCTGCCTCTCCAGCTCCTTTCTCCTCTCCAGCTCCCTTATCTCCGGCTCGATGCGTTCGCGCAGCCGCTTCGTCAGGCTCTTGTAGCCCAGCACTCTCGCAACCTCTTTCGCGCACTCTTCCGGGGTAGCACTCCGCGACCGCCGTACGACTTCTTTGGCGGCAGCCCGGAGCTCGGCCGGGGGCAGCTTGTCTGCTCCCCGTTCATAGCTGGAGGCAATACCGCTTCGATCCCGCACCACGACCGGACTGGCGCGGCTGTACTGATCCAGGAACACCCCGCTTGAATCCGGCTGCACAAGCCTTGCCCTCACCGCCTCTCCGATTGCCTCATCCAGCCGGGCGCTGATCCGGGGGGCCATGCGCGTATTGCCCCAGATTTCGTTCAGGCGCCGCTTGACAACATCTCCGTGCACAGGGCCTTCGACTTCCACAATCTTGTGCACAAAGCGCGCCAGTGACTTTAGCGCCGCGGCGGGTATCGGCACTTGCCTGCTGTTTTGCACAAAAAACACCGCCTGTGCATACGGAACGGCACTGTGTTCTTCCTCTGGCACATGCTTCGCTCGCCCCACCTTGAGCGGCGGAGCGGGCTCCTTAGGGTCCGGAGCACCCCTGTGTGCCCTCGCACGCTCAACAGTCGCTATCAGCTTCTTTGTTTCGCCGGCCTGATTCTGAAACCAGTCCGTGCTCCAGATCCGGTGAAACGTCCACCCTTTTGACTCCAGCACGCTCTGCCGCAAGCGATCCCGCTCTCTTGCCCAGCTGGAGGAGTGGTAGCGGGCACCATCACACTCAACTGCCAGTATGTACCGCGCCTCGTCCTCAGGGTCACACACCGCCAGGTCTATCCGAAACCCCGCCGAACCAACCTGGGGCACTGCCTGGTAACCGTTAAGGTGCAGGACGCGCTGCACGGACTCCTCAAACGGGCTATCAGCACCCATACCCGTCGGCTTGGGAATATCCAGCTCGCCTGTTTCGGCGTACTTCAGGAAACGAGCCAGAACCCGCGGCCCCAGGTGCCTGGCCGCATCCAGCCGGATATCCGTGTGACGGATGGAGGAGAAGACCCTGCAACGCTTCTTGGCTCGTGTGAACAGCACATTGAGTCGCCGCTCTCCCCCATCCGATGAGATGGGCCCAAAGCTCTGCGACATGTAGCCACCGGCATCGCGCCCATAGCCAATTGAGATGAAGATCGCATCGCGCTCATCGCCCTGAACACTCTCCAGGTTCTTCACGAAGAACGGATCCGCCTTGCTCTCATTACAAAAGGCTTCGAGCTCGGGATGCCGCGTACGCTCGTATTCAACCTTGTTGCGTATCTCATCCCGCTGCGCCACCGACAGGGCCACAACGCCGAGCGTTTCCGAGGGCCTTTCTCTGGCGTGGTCCAGCACCGCCTGCACCACCACATCAGCTTCCTTGGGGTTCGTTCGCCTGGTGCCACGCAGGTACTCACCGTCCACATGCGTCAGTGTCAGCCCCACGTGTTCGCCGGTCACAACGGGGCTGGGCGGGCAGATCAGCTTGTCCTCGTAGAAGGAGTGGTTGGAAACAGCAATCAGTGACGGATGGCTGGAACGGTAGTGCCACTCAAGCATGCCGCCAGCCATTCCCCGCGCATCACACAGAGAAAGGATGCTCTCCATGTCGCCGACCTGAGAGGCGGCGATCTCCTCCAGCTCGAGAGGCTGCTCCTCATCGTCGGCACTGACCTGCTTATCGAAGAATGACGTTGGGGGCAGCTGCTTTTGATCTCCCACAACGATCACCTGCTTCGCCCGGGTGATAGCGCCAAGGGCATCGATAGGACGCACCTGACTGGCTTCGTCGATGAGCAGCATGTCGAACTCGACGAGGCCCTGCGGGATGTACTGGGCAACAGATAACGGACTCATCATGAACACCGGTTTGATCCGCAGCACGGCCTCGGTTGCCATCGTCAGCAACTTGCGGATCGGCATGTGTCGGGACTTTTTCGCAGACTCGCCACGAACCAGCCCCATCTGGCCCAGCGCACCCTGGGGAATCCTGCTGCTGTGGGTGAGCAGCGCCTCTTGCGCAGCCAGGGCCTGCAGCGTCCGGTCCAAGTCCTTGAACTGCTCGACCTTCTCGCTGCGCTCCCGCCCGTCAATCTCCTCAAGCTCCGGCTGCTCCGCACACAGCCGTTTCCAGGTGGCTTCAGCCCACACAAAAGCCAGTGTGTCTGATGCATGCCGCGGAGCCAGTGCACTCGTTGCCAACCCCTGGCGCAAGGTGTCCAGACCGCACCTTGAAGCCTCGCGTGCTGTGGTGGTCAGCTGGTGCCACTCGTTGAGGCCCTCGATGTGGCCCATCCAATTCTCGAGGCGGGCGTTGACCTTTCCAAACGCCGCCTCTTCCACATGGTCAGTGCCAAACGCTGTACCAACATCAAGCGCTATCGCTTCTGTAATGGACGCCCACACCTCCTCCCAGCCTGCCTGCTCCTGTTCGAGCGTGCTTGCCAGCCGATCAAGATTGGTACCAGCCGGAACAGTCTGTAGCTGATCCCGTACAGCAGTGCCGGACCCCAGGCGTGCCTCATGGTCAACAATCCACTTTGCAGCCGACAGCACGGAGGCCACGTTGGTATGCTCATCCTGCCAGTGATGCCCCAGCACGCTGCGCCCCAGGTGGCCGCTCCGCTGAATCCTGTCGCGCCTGTCCTGATGCGCGACAAGGCGATCCGCAAGCGCCACTATATCCTGGTGTTTCTTGGGCGGCTGCCCCGTGCACAAGCCGCGTATACGCGCCTTCGCCCGCCGGTAGCGACCGCTGAACAGCCTGGCGAACCAGCTGGAAGCGCCAGACAGGTCAATGCGAACCTCCTGCCAGGTCACCTTCAGTGCGGCCCTGGTGACAACCGTGAGAAGCTCCTCTGACTGTGACTGGTGGCTGGCTGTGAGCACGAACAGGGCATGCACCTCATGCGGTGCTTCGGCCACCGCCTCTTTGCGCAGGAGAGCATCGACTTCGGGCGGCTTTTCTGCCAGCGCAACGAGCTGGTCATATGCATGCTTGGCCGTGGCTATCCGCCCGTCACCGTTCAGGCTGAGCACACGAGCAGCCGCATCCCGTGCCTCCCGCAGCGAGTCAAGCTTCTGAACAGCATCCTCCAGCCTGTCACGCAGCCGGTCCTGGTCTATGGGGCCAAGACGCTTTTCGGCGCCGCGCCACAGGTGCGTACGCTCCGTACCGAGCTGCCGAGTCAGCTCACTCAAACGCTTGATCAGACCCTGGGCCTGCTCGTACTGCTCCGCGGTCCATGTCTCAATACCGTCAATAGTGTAGTCCGGCCGTGCGTGATGCATCACCCAGCCTCAGCTTGGACAGCATACCCACTAATGTTGTAGGGAGTCTGTCCTGTCAGGCTGTCTATGGCATGCAGCAGCGCGCTGGTCCGGTTCAGCCCGTCGCGAACCTGGGCAACTTTCTGGTACTCCTCCTCCGCGACCTCCCCCGGCTTCCCCAGCTCCAGCGTGCGCCGAAGCTCCGCATACACATGCTTCTTGCTGACCTTGTTGGAGTGGAGCTCCAGGCACACTGGCCCGAGAGCACATTTTCCCAGCCTGGCGTGGACCACGTCAAGGGCGGCGCGCTTCTCTGCGACGAACAGAACGGTCTTGCCTTCCGCTACCGCAGCCGCGATGATGTTGGCAATAGTCTGCGACTTTCCTGTGCCTGGCGGTCCCTGCACCACCAGGCTGCGGCCCCTGCGCGCAGCGTCAATGATGCGAGCTTGCGACGCATCGGCATCGAGGATATGCCTCAGATCTTTGGGGTCGGGAAAGCGCGCATCCAGGTTTCCTGTGCCGCCCAGTGCGCTGGAGTCTGCTTCAAACCCGCGTGTAAGCATCCTGGCCAGCAGCGAGTCCTCATCTTCCAAGTTGATGTTCCCCACATCTTTATACATGAGGAACTTCGTAAACGAATAGAACCCCAGCTGTATCGCATCAGGCAGCAGCCGCCAGCGCTGCCTCGAAGACAGCGCCTGCTCCAGCTGGGCATAGTAGTCCGATGGCAGCCATTCACTGTCTTCCGGCAGATCAGGAAGTGTCAGGCCGAAATCGGCTTTGAGAAGCGCCCCGAATGAGAGGTTCGCCTCCAGATCCTGGTCGCGAATCTCCAGCTTGAACCAACTCTTCGCGCTGTCGCGCTTGAGATCCACAGGAAGAAGTATCAGTGGTGCATACCGCGCCCTGTCGGACGAAGCACTCTCGTACCACTTGATAAACCCCAGTGCCAGATACAGGACACTGATACCTTGCTCCTCTTCAAAAGAATGGGCGCCTCTGTAAAGTGAGAGCAGGCACTTGTGCAGCGCTTCATCGGTAAGGGAGGTTTGAAGCCAGTAGTCCACATGGCGCGCCGCAGGCGAGTCTGCACCAGATGCCGGCACATAGAAAGGGCCCTCGTCGTCTTCTCCGGTACTTTCGAGGCCCTGCGCTGACCCCTTGAAGCGCATGAACCTGCCCTGCACATAGAGCCGGCGAAACACTTCATCCGACCGCTCATCATGTATGTCCAGCTGCTTCCTGCTCCGATGGTTGTCTAGGCGCGTGTTGACCAGCCGGCTGCGCTTGCTGGTATCTATGAGCTGACTCCGGAGCAGTGCCAAGGCGCCACTTGCTGTTGAATCAGCTTGCGGCGCTGGGTTTGCGCTGCCACCGGACACATGCAAGGAAGCAAAGTCTGTCATAAGTCTCTATACTGGACCATCGCATCACATCGTATCCAATATAGCACGTCTACGCAGGACCTTCCTGCAACCTGAGACTGAAGCTACCCCCTGTATCTCCCCTTTTTGCGCACGTTTCAGCGCATGGACGCAGGTCTTTTCGGAGGTGAATTCA
>JAAXGV010000187.1 GCA_012271185.1 Rhodothermales bacterium | reverse complement strand
TCCAGGAATCCGAACTCCGCACACACACGACGGACTATCGCTGCGCGATTACCCAAGGACTTGTCCGCCAATATGCGGTCAAGTCGCACCCGCGAATGGGCCGCACTGAGCGTGCGTAAGATCTGATTCTGCTCGAACATGCCGCAAGGTAAACGGCACGACTTGGAATGTTAAGAGCAAAAGTTGGGTAAAGGGTAGGGCTTGCTCTCAAAGGCGCGAAAGAATGCAGCTTCCCAGCGCGTCCGATCGGCCGACACAGCAATGGACTTGGGTGGTCCTGATGATGCAAAACGAGTCGTGCCGCATTCGATCGACACATCAATCGCGTGCGTGCGCGTTCTGACAATGGAAGGGTCGACAAGTGCAGCAGATGCCAGTGGATCCCAAGCATAGTATGTGCCGATGGCGGCACAAGGGCGAACCAGTTCCAGGAGCTCACACACCATCTGGTGGAGTGGGCTTGGGGCGAGTGCACCGAAAGCATCAATAAAGCCTGGGCAGATCTTGATCTGGCTGGTGGTGTCCAGCGGAATCACCAGCTGAGCAAGGTCCGAAGAAAATACGGTGTGGGCCGCCAAGGGATCCACGAACATGTTCCATTCAGCTGTCTTGGTTGGCGACACGAATTCGCCGGAGTCGATCACATTGCCAGGGACATCAAAGGCTCCACCCATGATAATCATATCCTGGAGAGAAGGGCACGCCGCATCACAGATACCTGCAAGATTGGTGAGTGCTCCCAGCGCCAGTATGCGGATGGGCCTGCTGTCCTGCCGAACTCTACGGCGCAAAAAGTCCACGGCCGGCAGCGTTTCAGGATCGCCCTGCGCACTCGGGAGTGTCACACCCGGCAGCGTGTCGGAAAGCTGCCGCCACTGGCTGGGAAAAGCTGCTGTACTGCCAAGGGGCCGGTCCTGGCCCGCATAGACGGGAATGTCTGTCCGCCCGCACAACGCAAGGACGCGCCGTATGTTGTCTGCGCCACAGTGTGTATGGGCCAGGCCGTAGGCCGTTGTAATCGCCTCGATACGGACCGACGGACACGCCAGGAGGTAGCCGAGGGCCATCAGGTCGTCCGGCCCTGCATCGGTGTCTACGATGCACTGGATCATGCCCGTCAGGCGTCGTAAGAGCCTGCCGTTGCGGCGCCACCCGTGCCTGTCCAGTCCGTGTGGAAATATTCACCCCGAGGCCGGTCGATCCGCTCGTATGTGTGTGCGCCAAAGTAGTCGCGCTGCGCCTGTATCAGACTGGCGGATCCTAGCTCGCGACGGTAGCCGTCATAGAAAGACAGTGCACTCGACAGCGCAGGCACGGGAATCCCGTGCTGCACCGCCCCAGCTACCACATGCCGGAAGTCCGCCAGCGCACCGGTGATCGCCTCACGAAAATGCGAAGCCAGAAGGAGGTTCTCCAGCGCAGGCTCCCGGTCGTAAGCCGCCTTGATATGGTTAAGAAAATCGCTTCGGATAATGCACCCTCCGCGCCACATGAGCGCGATACGTCCGTAGTCCAAGTTCCAGCCATTCGCCTCTGAGGCGGCATGCAGCAGCATGAATCCCTGCGTATAGGACAAGAGCTTGGCGCCGTATACTGCACTCTCCAAGGCTTTGAGCAGCTCGGAGTGCGATCCGGAAAACATGTGGCGGCGGCTGCCGTACGCGGCTTGGGCCTTGCGGCGCTCGCCCTTAAGGGCAGACAGGAAGCGGGCGGATACCGCCTCGCCAATCAGGGTAAGCGGGATGCCGTGTTCAAGCGCTGCAATGGCCGTCCACTTCCCAGTGCCCTTCTGGCCTGCGGCATCGAGGATCGTGTCAACAACGTGCGCACCGCTGGCGTTGCGGTAGGCCAGTATGTCGCGTGTGATCTCGATGAGATACGAGCTAAGCGGCCCTTCATTCCACTGGCCGAAGGTGCGGCTCATCTCGTCGTTGGTCATCTGAAGCATTTCCCGCATAATGAGGTAAGCCTCTGCGATGATCTGCATATCTCCATACTCGATGCCGTTGTGGACCATCTTTACGAAGTGCCCGGCACCTGAGGGGCCAACCCAGTCACAGCAAGGTGCACCATCGGCCACCCTGGCCGCGATGGCCTGGAAGATGTCCTGCACATGCGGCCAGGCGGCAGCGCTGCCCCCAGGCATGATCGAAGGTCCGTGACGCGCACCCTCCTCACCGCCGGAAACACCTGTGCCAACATACAGGAGGCCTTTGGACTCCACGTAGGCAGCCCGTCGCCGGGTATCCTTGTAATAGGAGTTGCCACCGTCAATTATGATATCACCGGGAGCCAGCAAGGGCAGAAGAGACTCGATACAGGCGTCTACAGGCGGACCTGCCTTCACCATGAGCATCACGCGGCGCGGTCGCTTAATCTGGGTCACCAGGGCTTCCAGGGAATACGCTGCTGTGATGCGCGTGTCCTTGGTGGCACCGGCCAGGAAATCGTCTGTTACACTGGCGGTGCGATTGTACACGGCCACGGCGTAGCCATGGTCGTTCATGTTCAGTACAAGGTTCTGGCCCATTACGGCCAGCCCAACCAGGCCGATGTCAGCTTCGGGTGTCATGGCTTCACCTCACCGACAGGTTTACAATGGCATTCCCGTCTCGATCATCCACGGATGAATCGGTTGATGCCTTTAATGTTCTGTATCCGATATTGCGTCATACAATGCCGCAGTGGCACAGGATTTGTCAAAACCGGTATGGTGGCCCTGGATACAGGCAACAAGAAAGCAGCCCCATGCTGCTACTTGACCAGGCGGCCAGGTTCGCGTGTGTCCGTGCCAGCGGCATCCGTCAGTGCATCGCCAAGGTGCAACCGCATGGAGTCAGCCAGAGACGTCAGATGTGCTACGACTTCAGGATGGACTGCTGCCAGGTTGCTGGTTTCGCCAAGATCAGCTTCGAGATCATAGAGGGCTGTTCCGATACTGTCCTGCGTGTACTTTCCCGGAATCCCGTCTCGTCCAGATGCCTGCCCCTGCATGGTTCGGTAACGGTGTGGAAAATGCAGTTTCCAGCGTCCGCTGCGGACTGAGTGCAGCTGGTTCCGATGATACCAGAAAAAGTACGCCTCGTGCGGTGAATCGGTATCCTTCCCTGTGAGCAACGACCAGATATCTTTGCCATCGACAGGATGTACCGGGAGCGGTGCATCAATGAGTCGAGCCAGGGTGGGAAAGAGGTCAATGATCATCGCGGGCGCGGCCACGGTGAGCCCCGCAGGAAGCTGGCCCGGCCACCGCGCAAGAAAGGGCACGCGAATCCCTCCTTCAAACGTGGTCCCCTTGCCTTCACGCATAGGAAAGGCGGAGCCGGCATGGTTGCCGTAGCTCAACCATGGGCCGTTGTCTGAGGAGAATATCACCAGGGTGTTGTCATCAAGACCAGCCTCACCAAGCGCGGCCATGATCTGCCCCATGGACCAGTCAATCTCCATGATGACATCGCCATAGAGCCCTTGCCCGCTCAGTCCGGCCCGCTCGTCCGACACAAACAGCGGTACGTGCGGCATCGGGTGTGGCAGGTATAGAAAGAAAGGCACGCCGGCGGTTGCCTGCTCGTGAATAAAGGCTACGCCCCGTTCGGTGAAGTCCGTGGTGAACCGTGCTTGGTCCGTGTTGTACCCGACGATGCTGTCGCCCTCCATTGTGGGGAGATCGCCCCAGGCTTCCGGGCTTTCCGGGTGATAGGGCCACATGTCGTTGGAGTACGGTATCCCGTAGAATTCATCAAAGCCATGTTGCTGCGGCAGAAACTGTCTGTGGTGGCCAAGATGCCACTTGCCGTAGATGGCGGTGGCGTAGCCCCGTGACTTGAACAGCTCGCCGAGCGTCACCTCATCATCATGGATACCGTGCGTACTGGACGTGCCCAATGCGTTGTGGATGCCAATCCGGTTTGCGTAGTTGCCCGTAAGGAGCGAGGCGCGCGAGGCTGAGCAGACCGGCTGGCTTACATAGAATGAAGAAAGGGTCACCCCTTCTGCGGCCATCCTGTCCAGGTGTGGCGTGTCGTATGGCGGATTGCCGTGGGAACCAATGTCAGCATAGCCCAGGTCATCCACGAACATGATAACCACATTCGGCAAAGCTGACCCGGGCTCCGAAGGCTGGCAGGAAGCCAGCAGCGCCAGAGCAGCAAAGCCAGCCGCAAACGGAGGACGTATCACACAGGGTTGCATCCGCTGTCAGTGCCGTGTCTACACAGAGCTGAAGAAGCTCTCGTCAACGCGCTTTGTTTCCAGGCGTGTATTCTCAGTAACGCCTATGCCGGTAAGAACCATCAGATACGCCAGCTCCTCATGGTCCAGCAGAGCGATACGCCTGGCTGCACCGGCAGCGAAGCCCGAAGCGATATCCGTTATCCCTGCCACTGAAACAAGCACTCCTGCCTTGGCACGTGCAAACTCCAAACCAAGACTGAACTTCTCCAGGTCCCTGATCGCCGCCTGGCTGCCCTCTGCTACCATCACGAACACGCGGCTCACACCCAGAGCATCTTTCAACACTGTGCCGCCAATACCGGCCAGCGTGCCTTGGACAACCACAGGGTTGGGACCACCAAGCCCCAGCGCGGTAAGAAGGTCTGTCACCAGCGTCATCAGATGGTCGGAACGAAGTACCCTGATATGTTCCATGAGATGCAGTTCAAGCTCGCTGTTGATCGACTGGATCGCGCTCTTGATTGCACCCTCGTAAATCTGTGCCTGGCTGGTTCCACGCTTTGCAGCCTTTTTCCTTTTGGGCTGCAGCGCCGGCTTAACAGTGTACGGGCTCTTGACAATCGTCGCCGTGGCGGGTGTTTCGGGTTCACCAACCTCTTCTGTCGGATGGATATTCAGCGAAGGGCTCCAGACACTGGGTAACACAGAAAACTGTTGCTTGGTTTGCTTGACTTTGGTCTGAGGCTCCGGTTTATGCACCTCAGCCTCTTTTCGGCTGCTTATACGCTTTTCGTAGGTAACGTACTCGGGAAACCTGCGCAAAAACGCGAAGTCAATACGCCCGGGATTGCCTTCCAGCACGTCGCGCCCGCGATCGGATACTCGAACCAGGCCACGCCCCATGCGGTCTATCATTCCCGCCTTGTTCATGTGCCGCACTGCCTGGTGCACCAAGGTGGCATCCACCTGAGCCAGATGGTGGCTGTCGTCTGCCTTCGCCAAGTAGCCTGGAATATCACGTATGCTTGTTGTCTCACCGCTGGCGAGTGACTTGAGCACCGGCAGCATTAACGTGGAAAGTCGAGCCATGGCATCGGGAGTGTCTATGCGGATTGTGACTCAGTGCGTGTACGTCACTGGGTTACGACCCCTAACTCTGAAAACGCTCGAAGTAGGACCTATCAATCTTTTTGACTGAATGGCGGGCGTGTACCGTGATGCCCACTTCATGGACAACCAGGAGCTTTGCCAGTTCGGCAGCATCCATAATCTTGATGCGCTTGGCGCTGCCAAGTGCATATCCGCGGGCCTCACCCGAGAAGCCACCGGTGGACACGAAGATGCCGCGCTCAGCGTGCGCAGCATCAAAAGCACCGGAAAACTGCTGCAGATCCCGCAGCTCTACGCGCTTGCCCGTGGTGACGCATGCATACATCTGATTCAATCCCAGTGCATCCTCGATAGTGGCGCCATTGACCAGTGACTGCGTTGTCCCAGTATCCTCGGATGATTCACCGTACCCCATCTTTCTAAGCAATGCAAGCACGACGCGGCTGAGCTGGCTGTCATCCAAGCCGCTGACGCGGTGCATGACATCGGATTCCAGCACGTTCTGGAGGGCCTGAATGTTGCTTTCAAGGGTTTTTTCAAGCTGCGACAGGTTCTGCCGCTGCCGACCCTTGCGGGCAACCGCCACGCGCTTTGGCTCAGGTGGGGAAACACCGGCCGGGGTGGACCCGGGAACAGCAGCAGGCTTTTCAGGCTGGATGCCCACACCAGCCGCCTGTGATTGCTGAATTTCCTTCTTCCTCCGCGCCGCCTCAAGCAACTTCTCCTTGCGCTTCTGCTGACCTACCCTGTCAAACTCTGCGTATTCAGGATATCGCTCCTTGAGCATCTTGTACGATATTTCCGAGGGATTCTCGGCCAGGAGCGCACGTCCCCGTTCCGTGATCCTGGTTATGCCGCGTCCCACGGATTGCACAAGCCGCGCATTGCGCATGTGCACGACGGCCCATGTGACCCGTTCATAGATTTTGAGCTGGGAACCGCTGGAGTTTCGCGCCATGAGATCTTCTTCAGTGAGATCTATGCGCTTAGCTACGCGGGCGATCAACTCACGGTGTGTGAGCTTCGTACCATCCTCCAGACATTGCAGTATTGGCAGGAGAAGGATCCTTATGGTTGGAATTGCCATAGCAAAAAAAGTTGAGGTTTACGGTCATGACCGGCACAAGTGCGGCATTGCTGCATGCAGCCGGCTTGTTAAGCGTGTGGCACCCTATTGACAGGCACCACGTCGTATTCTAAGCAAGAAAAAAGTCCTCGTCAATTCGTTTGACGACGTGCAAAGCGTATTCCTTCACGCCTATATTGTGTGCTACCATGAGGCGGGCCAGCTCATCGCCACTTAAAAGGACCATCTGTTTCGGGGAGCCTATCGCGAAGCCCTTGGCCTGACTGCTGAAGCCTTGCGCAGAAACGTAGACCCCGACATCCGTCTGCGTAGTATCAATAGCACCCGCAAAGGCCTGCAGGTCTGCAAGATCCGGCTTACCATCCGACACGGTCTTGACATAGGCGTGATTCATCCCAAGCGAATCGGTCAGGATGCGCTTGCCTGCTTCGTCACTGTTCTGCATGAACCCGTACCCAAGCGCTTCAAGGAGCTCGCAGACGATGCGATCGAGGTCCGCAACACTGGCACGGCGAACCTCTTTCGACAGTGCCACTACAAGCTCACTGTTTATCCGCCCGACGGCGTCGTAAATAGCCGCTTCGATCCCCGGCGCGGATGTCAGCGTTTTGGCTCTCGCTACCGTAGCAGTTCCCGTCTTGGCACGTCGTGTGTCTTTTGATGTGTTTGGGTCGTAGTCGCCTACCACCCGCAGGGTGGTGTAGTTTATTTCAGAGGGGTTTGAAGCCATGAACTCCAAGCCCTTTTGTGAAATGCTCGAATATCCGCGACGCGTTCGCTGCAAGAGGCCGGCCTGAACGAGCTGCACAAGGGCTACCGATATCTTCTCTTGAAGATGCGGTTTCTTGCTGTTTCCGCGGATGAACGTTACCTGCTCCTCTGTAAGGTCCAGCGCCTTCTGCACTGGACGGATCATGTCTCTGGCATGGAATTCCCCCCCGCCAGCCATGGTCTTTACGATGGGCAAAAAGTAGGCTTTGGCCCCTGGAAGTTTCATGATGTCCTAGACGAAGCTGTGGTCCAAATGGACTAAGGTGAAAAGGTGTGATATGTTCCCCGAGCCGCGTGGCAAAGTGTGACACTGGTCCGGGTGCTGCATGTGTGCCGGGCAGTCAGGACGGCTGACACCTCCCGCAAGAACTTCAAAATGTGCTCCATTCCGCTCGAAGTTAACAAAATAATTGCGTAAAAAGTCAAACAGCGGGAAATTCTTCACTGGTGGATCCCGGCAACCTCTTCAATCTCCCTAACAAACATTCTCTCGGCCCTCGCAACCCACCGCCGAAATCCTGTCGCGTCAAACTGATATCTGGGCACAAACTCCAAGAGAATGCCCAGATCAAAGCTGTCTGATTGAACGGCCGCTCCGAGGCACTTGCCATCCATGGCATTGCAGTACTGTTCAAAGTGTCTGCGCACAGGGTTGCACAACAGGGGCTTGCCCAGGTACATCGCCTCAGCCATTGTTTCAAATCCTGACGTGGTTACTATGCCCTGGCATGCTGCCATCATCTCGAGAAAGCGCTGCCCGTGCAGTTGATGGAATGTGAGTGAGCTGTCGTACTCGACCGTTTTCCCGGCTCCGGTGTTGTTCCAGTAGCAGTGAATTTCTATGGACGGGTTCCGTTTGTGCCAGGCAATAATGCTGTCTGCCAGGCTGTGATGGAACAGGTATACAAGCAGAAAGGGTGTATGTTCCTCTGCTCTGATCGTAAACAGCTCGTCCCTCAGCAGCGGGGGCACTACCACCATGCGTTTGGAGGGCAGTGGCTCAGCATCATACAGCGACAGGGCCAAGCGGCGAGTAGCACCCAATCCGGTCAGGTTTGTAAAGAACCTCGTGGACTGCCTCTGAATGGCGAACCCTTCCGGAAACCTGTAACGCGGATGCAGAAACATGAACTGATGTGCTACTGCGATCATTGGCACCTGCGGGTTGCGCCACAGCATAAAGAATCCGCCAAGCGGTTCGTAGAAGTTTATGATCACATCGGGTTGTTCACGCTTCAGATGCGCGCTGATGACGGAAAACGCTTCGCCAAACAGGTTCAGGCGCCCGCTGTTGGCCGTTACTGTCTTGGGCCAGTGAATGCTCTGACTCTGCTTGTCTACAACGAAGTGAACGCCTTCCACATGCTCTACAGGTGCGCTGAAGTGCTCCGCAAAGTATGCCGGAATGGAGTGATCGCCGCCCTGGCTGACAATAGCGCTGCACACGCGGTGGCCGGCACGCCTGAGCATGGCATCCAGCGCCAGTGCCTGTGTCAGATGCCCGCGTCCTTCGCCCTGGATTATGAACAGGCACGTAAGGCCAGCCATCTAGCGCGCAGTGCCGGCGTGCGCCACCGGTAATGAGATTATTGGGATACGCGTTGCTTGGCCATCACCCTGCTGATACCTTGGTCTGATACCCCGACTCGGATGGTCTATCCTGGCCCACCGGACCAGCTCCATCGTGCCGTCAAAATGTTCCACAAGGGCGGTACAGCTTTCAACCCAGTCGCCACAGTTGAAATACTGGATATTACCGACATCACGCATTTCGGCGTAATGGATGTGTCCGCACACCACGCCATCCGCGTTTTGGGACTGCGCGACATTGGCCATGGCTGACTCGAAGTCAGCAATAAACTGAACGGCCCGCTTTGTCTTATGCTTCAGGTAGCCTGCCAGTGACCAGTACGGCATACCAAAGAGGCGGCGCACAGAGTTGACCAGGCGGTTCAGCTGCAGGAGGCCACGGTAGACTTTGGCGCCAAGGAGGGAAATCCAGCGTGCATGACGGATTACCCCGTCAAAGTTGTCGCCGTGAAGCACCACAAGGCGTCGGCCGTCGGCCGTGACATGAATAACCTCGTCCTTTATAACAACCTCGCCAAAACTGAGCCCGACATAGTCGCGTGCAAACTCATCGTGATTGCCTGGAAGGTACACCACGCGCGTGCCTTTGCGGGCCTTGCGCAAAAGCTTCTGGATCACATCGTTGTGTTTCTGCGCCCAGAACCAGGAGCGTGCGAGTGCCCACCCGTCGAAGATGTCGCCTACAAGGTACAGCACCTCTGACTCGTTGTGCCGCAAAAAGTCAAGCAGATACGATGTCCGGCACGCCTTCATTCCCAGATGGAAATCCGAGATCCAGATCGTCCGATAGCGGTGTGAGGTCTCCATATGGCCTGCAGACAGGTGGCGTGTCGGACAGCATGTGTCCGGAGCTTCAAAACGTCAGACGTGCAGCACCACGCCAGTCCGCGTTGAACGTACCGGACCGGAAAAAGTTACGTTACGGCACCAGACATGTGCGCAGCACACAAATTCTTGAAGCTGTCGCGGACTTTCCTGGACTTGAAGAGCACCAGAATCCTCGATCCCTGCCCCAGCAGCTGCGCATAGTGCAGGCCGCCTTTTCTGCCCGAGGTCAGGCACTCCACCTCCTTGTACCACACTACCGTAGCTTGCATGCCCATCGGTGTACGCATGTACAAGAGGAGCCGCGTCCGTGTGCAAATTACGCGGCCTTTGTTGAGCGTACCTCCGATATTAACGTCAAAGCGCACCTTTTCCGAGGAGAGGACTGGTTCCCCCTCCAGGATGCGCTGGATACAGCCCTTGTCCCGTGCATGCATACGCTACGAACTGATGATCAAAACAGCTAAGGTACCTGATTTCGCAACTGCTTGGCAAATTTTCCCGCCCGGCGCCATGCAGCATCTCACAGTCTGCGCTATACTTGCCTTGTCGCTCTTTACGCGATGTCCGTTGTCATCCGCGCAACAGATGAGTACCACATTCGGAGAAGACCTTGCTTTTCTGCAGGCACACACTGCTGTGGTTGTGCTCTCGGATGCAGCAGGCATGGCCAAGATCATTGTCAGCCCCGCCATGCAGGGCCGTGTGCTCACCAGTACCGCCAGCGGTGATGCCGGTATGAGCTACGGATGGATCAACCGGGACCTCATTGCTTCGGGCGAACGCCAGGAGCACATCAACGTGTTTGGTGGAGAAGATCGTTTTTGGCTGGGCCCGGAAGGTGGGCAGTTTTCGATCTATTTCAAGGAAGGTGATCCCTTTAACCTCGCGCACTGGCATGTGCCGGCCGCTATAGACTGGGATCCGTTTGATGTGGTTGCAGAGGCGCAGGACCGCATTGTGTTCAGCAGGGCTATGCAGCTGACAAACTACTCAGGAACGGTCTTTGATTTCCATGTGGACCGGGAGGTGCGCCTCCTGAGCCGAGAGGAGGCATTGGGCTATGTCGGCCTGGATGTGCAAGCCAGTGTCAGTGTCGTTGGCTATGAATCCGTCAACACGATCACGAACACGGGCCAGGAGGCATGGACGCGGGAGAGCGGGATGCTGTCTGTCTGGATTCTCGGGATGTACAACCCGTCCCCGATGACAACGGTCGTGATACCGTTTGTGCCAGGCAGTGAGGAGGCACTGGGACCCATCGTGAATGATCAGTACTTTGGCGCGGTGCCTTCGGACCGTCTGGTGGTAGCCGACAGCGTGCTCTTCTTCAAGGGTGACGGAGCCTACCGGAGCAAGATCGGACTGTCTTACCGCCGCAGCAGGTCCGCCCTGGGCAGCTTTGATGCAGCGGGCCGTGTGCTTACAGTGGTGCAATACAACAGGCCGGACAGAGAAGCCGGGTATGTCAACGCTATGTGGGAACTTCAGGAACACCCGTTTGCCGGTGATGTGATCAACAGCTACAATGACGGTGCACCAGCGCCTGGTGCTGAGCCGCTGGGACCCTTTTACGAGCTTGAAACCTCTTCACCCGCGGCAGCCTTGCTCCCTGGCGCCGCGCTGACCCACATCCATCGTACGATTCACCTCCAGGGTGATGCTGTCGCGTTGAACAGTGCCGCGGTAGCGAACCTGGGCGTGGGCTTGGAGAACGTACGGAATGCATTCAGTCAGTAGATTAGGGCCTCTATGCAATATCAGGGAACAGTGGTGCTTGTCGCCAGCGGCGACCTGCGCCTGGCGGCGAACCAGGAGTGCTGGCCGGAGCAGCTGAAGGTTGAGCGGGCGGTGACACATGCCATCGCAGCGGAGGGATTCAGTGTCGAGCGGGCACATCCGGTGCTGCCGGACAAGGGGCACGGGTTCATTGACAGCCAGCGGTATGGCATTGATGTGTTTCGGGGAATCCCGCGGCAGGCCCCGCTAGTCATCGTGTTTGCAGCCTGGCAGTACTCGCATCACCTCCTTGCGGGGCTGACAACACATGAAGGGCCCATTCTGACGGTGGCAAACTGGAGTGGCATGTGGCCGGGCCTTGTGGGGCTTCTGAATCTCAATGGCAGCTTGACCAAGGCAGGAGTGCCCTACAGCACACTGTGGAGTGATGATTTCAAGGACCGGCATTTCCTGCGCGGGATTCGCAGCTGGCTGACCACAGGTGCGGTAGCGCACGACGTGAGCCATGTGCGGCCCCTGGCTTCGCTCCGCGTGCCAGAGAATGCAGCCGCTATCGGCGCAGCGTGTGCCCGTACGCTGCGCGAAAACAAGGCCGTCATGGGCGTCTTTGATGAGGGCTGCATGGGGATGTTTAATGCCATTATTCCGGATGCGCTACTCAACAGGACGGGCGTGTTCAAGGAGCGGCTAAGCCAGAGCACCCTGTACTATGAGACGACATGCGTGCCGGAGGAAGAAGCCAAGGCATGCCTCTCCTGGCTGCGGCGCCGGGGCATGCGGTTCGTGCTCGGACCCACCGAAGCGGAGCATCTGACCGAGGCGCAGCTGCTGCTGCAGTGCAAGATGTATATTGCTGCGGTCCGCATCGCGGACGACTTCGGTTGTGATTGTATCGGGATTCAGTACCAGCAGGGGTTGAAGGATCTTCTGCCGGCGTCTGATCTGGCTGAGGGGCTTCTGAACAACACGGAGCGCCCGCCGGTCTACGCGCGCAAGACGCAGCGTGAGCTGTACCCTGGGCAGGCACTGCCCCACTTCAATGAGGTCGATGAGTGTGCGGGTCTGGACGCGCTGGTCACACATCGCCTGTGGCGAAGCCTGGGGTATGCACCAGAGAGCACCCTGCATGACCTTCGCTGGGGCGCACCGTATGACGGCATGTTCGTGTGGGTCTTTGAGATCAGCGGTGCAGTGCCGCCGGCACACTTTGCGGAGGGGTATGCCGGTGCAACCAGCGAGCGGCAGCCGCCGATGTATTTTCAGCGGGGTGGTGGCACGATTAGGGGCATCAGCAAGCCCGGAGAAGTGATATGGAGTCGCATCTTTGTGGAGGATCAGCGACTCAAAGCCGACATTGGCCGGGCCGGAGCCATCGCGCTTCCGCTTGCGGAGACGGAGCGCCGGTGGCAGCTCACGACGCCGCAGTGGCCTATCATGCATGCGGTAACCTATGGGGTCTCGCGTGACCAGATGATGGCGCGTCATAAGGCCAACCATATCCAGGTGGCCTATGTCCCTGATGACAGCGCAGCACGCCATGCTTTGGCTGTCAAGGCTGCGGCTTTTCAGGCGATGGGGATTGAGACGTTTGTGTGCGGTTCTCAAACCGGCCTGTAGTCCTTGCCTTCCCTGGAGGACAGTCTCTTGGTGCTGGCGCATTACCTTGGCGATGCGGGCCAGATGGCTATCTGCGGTGAGGGCAATGTCTCAGGCAAGATCAGTGACGGCCGTTTTCTGGTGAAGGCGAGTGGTACCGTGCTGCAGACGCTGCGCCCCAGCGAGCTGGTTGAAGTGCGTGCCGATACCATGCTCGAGTCTCTGGAGAGCGATATGTCGCTGACAGATGAGGAAGTGACCGCGCTCCTTCTGGCTGCACGTGTCAGCGGGAAGGCCTTGAAGCCGTCGGTGGAGACACTCTTTCATGCGTGGCTTCTGACCCTTCCCCATGTACAGTTTGTAGGGCACGTTCACCCGATTGCTGTAAACCAGGTTCTGGCCTCGCTCAGCGCCTCGGTGTTTGCACGGCGGCGCATGTTTCCGGACCAGGTGGTTTGCTGCGGTGCTGAATCTGTTCTGGTACCCTATGCAGATCCAGGCCTTGCGCTGGCACGGCACATCAGGAGGCGCGTGAGGGCTTTTTGTGAGCGCACCGGCACTGCACCCAAGACGATTCTGGTCCGGAACCACGGCATCATTGCCTGTGGCAGTACGCCTCAGGACGTGATGGCCGCCCTGGCGATGGCAGAGAAGGCGGCGGCTATCTTTGTCGGTGCAGCCAGCCTGGGCGGCCCTGTCTTCATGGATCCGCACGACATCGCACGCATTGCAGGCCGCGCCGATGAGCATTACCGCCAAAAGATGCTTCGGCGCATGTAGATCAACCCCTTTATTGCGCTAACGATCCATGTCCATCAGCACTGATTCAGGCCACAATGTGGTTGTACCACGTGCGTACCTGATCCCGTTCATACTTCTGAGCAGTCTCTTCGCGTTGTGGGGTCTGGCCAACAACATGACGGATACGCTTCTGGCTTCGTTCAAGAAGATCATGAGCATGACGGACTTCCAAACGTCGTGGATCCAGATCGCATTTTACGGCTCCTACTTCTGCCTTGCGCTGCCAGCAGCGATATACATACGGCGCTACACATATAAGTCCGGTGTGCTGCTGGGACTGGGCCTTTTCGCTGTGGGCGCACTGCTTTTTTATCCGGCGAGCCAGACCATGGTGTACGGTCATTTCCTGGTGGCGCTCTTTATCCTGGCTGGTGGCCTTTCCATACTGGAAACCAGTGCCAACCCGTACGCTATCGTCATGGGGCCGGAGGCGACTGCTACACGGCGGCTTAACCTAGCACAATCCTTCAATCCTTTGGGATCCGTTTCCGGCGTCCTGATCGGAAAGTTCTTCATACTCTCCAACCTCAACCAGGCCAGCGAAGCAGAGCGAACGCAGATGAGCGGCGCGCAGCTCGAGCTGGTCCGGCAGGAAGAGCTTGCTGCGGTCATGGGACCATATGTCACTGTGGCGGCTGTCATAGCGATTGTATGGATCCTGTTTGCGGTTACAAGCTTCCCGAAGGGAACGGAGGCAGACAAGTCGCTGCACCTTTGGTCAACGTTCAGGCGGCTGCTTCGGCGCCGGCACTATGGGCTGGGCGTGGTGGCCCAGTTCTTCTATGTGGGAGCACAGATTGGTGTCTGGTCTTTTACCATACGCTATGTGATGCAGGACCTTGGCCTTAATGAGGCCGACGCAGCAAGTTACTATCTGGCGGCGATCCTGCTCTTTTCGGCGTCACGTTTTGTCTTCACGTTCCTGATGAGGTATGTCCAGCCGCAGAACCTGTTGTGGGTTATGTCGGCGATGGCGATTGCGCTGAGCCTGGTTGTGGTGCTGATTGGCGGCTATGCCGGGGTCTTCGCGCTGGTAGGCGTGTCGGGCTGCATGTCGCTGATGTTTCCCACGATCTATGGCCTTGCGGTGGAAGGCTTGGGCGATGACACGAAGATCGGTGCGTCAGGCCTGATCATGGCGATCCTTGGCGGTGCCATCATCACGGCCATACAAGGCAGAGTTTCAGACATGTACGGCATTCATATAGCGTATCTGGTCCCGCTTGCCTGCTTTGTGGTGATACTCCACTATGGTCTGCGGGGTTATCGGCCGGTACGCTCCATAGCATAAAGGTGCTCATGGTATCACGCGCATATTTCAGGAATCGCTGGGACGACGAGCATGCGGCACGTCTTGACCCGCTGGACCGGCTGGTCTATCGCTCCAACCTTCTTGGTCAGGACTGGCGCATCACCAACACTGGCGGGGGGAACACCTCGTCCAAGGTCATAGAAACGGACCCTCTCACCAGAGAGCCTGTGGATGTGCTGTGGGTCAAAGGTTCTGGCGGTGACCTGAGGACGGCCGGCCGGGCCAACTTCGCCTCGCTCTACCTGGACAAGCTGGCTGCGCTGAAAAGCGTTTACGCGCAGATGGAGCCCCGGGGCCCCAAGACGCCCGCCGAAGATCAGATGGTTGGCTTGTACGCTCACTGCACATTCAACCGCAACACACGTGCACCTTCCATTGACACGCCCCTGCATGCGTTTGTGCCCTATCGCCATGTGGATCACACCCATCCGGTAGCTTGCATTGCCTTGGCTACCGCCGCCGATGGGCCGGCGCTGACCAGGGCGGTGTACGGGGACGAGGTGGCCTGGCTGGACTGGCAGCGACCAGGCTTTGAGCTTGGGCTTGCGCTGCAGCAGGTGTGCGAGACGGGTGCCACAGGTGCCATACTGGGCGGTCATGGCCTCATAAACTGGGCCGATGACGACAAGGCGTGCTACCTCCGCAGCCTGCGTCTCATAGCGCTGGCATCAGACTTTCTGGAAACGCGCGGCGCGTCTTCGTATGTCTTTGGTGGAACACGGTGCGGGCCGCTGTCCGAGGCCGACCGCAACCGCTTGCTGTTTGCCCTTCTGCCGTGGCTGCGGGGCCGGCTGTGTGTGGGCGGACGGATGATCGCCACCACAGATACAGCACCGGCAGTGATGACGTTTGTCAACAGCGTGGACGCAGAGCGGCTGGCGGGGCTTGGCACTTCATGTCCGGACCACTTCCTGCGCACCAAGATCAAGCCGATGCTTGTCGCGCATGATCCGTCAGCGGGATCCTTGAAAGGACTCAAGGCGACGATTGACGCGGGTCTTGCGGACTACCAGCGTGATTATGCTGGCTACTACGAGGCACACAAGCGGCGCGACTCTCCCGCGATGCGGCCGTCTTCACCTTCCGTGGTACTGATCCCGGGTGTTGGGATGATTGCATGGGGCAAGACCAAGAGCGAAAGCCGGGTCACAGCCGAGTTTTACAAGGCAGCCATTGAAGTGATGCGCGGAGCCGAGACTGTGTCAACCTATACGGCGTTGTCGCGACAGGAAGCATTTGACATCGAATACTGGCAGCTCGAGGAAGCAAAGCTGCGCAGGATGCCGCCCGGGAAAGAGCTGTCCCGCCGTATTGTGGCTGTGATTGGTGCTGGCAGCGGCATTGGAAGGGCCGCTGCCGCACGTCTGCTGCGCGAGGGCGCCGTGGTGGCAGCCATGGACCTGAAGGTCGGTGTCGCAGCAGCTTTTGCGGAATCCACCATGAAGCGTGTCGGGATGGGTATTGGTGTGGCCGGAACCGGCATTGCAGCCTGTGGCGACGTGATGAGCGCAGCCTGTGACATCACCAGCCGTTCGTCGGTGTCTGAGGCGCTGCACCAGGTCGTGCTCGCCTATGGCGGGCTGGATCATGTGGTGATCACGGCGGGGCTTTATGTAGCAGGAGGTGCTGATGGCGGCACATCGGATGCGGCATGGAACGCCATGTACCGGGTCAACGTGAGGGGACCCTTCCTTGTGGCGGATGAGGCGGCGCACATCTGGGAGGCGCAGGGGCTCACGGGCAGCATGGTTGTCACGACCAGCGTCAACGCTGTTGTTCCCAAGGTCAGCAGTATCGCCTATGACACAGGCAAGGCTGCCGCCAATCATCTCGTGCGCGAACTCGCCTGCCGGTTTGCACCCCTGGTTCGCGTCAATGCTGTAGCCCCGGCAGCAGTACTGGTCGGGAGTTCGATGTTTCCGCGCGAGCGCGTGATCGCCTCGCTGACACGCTACCAGCTTCCGTACGACGAGACCGAAGATACACCGGTGTTGCGGGATCGGCTGGCGACTTTCTATGCCCGGCGCACACTTACCAGAGCGCCTGTCATGCCGGAAGACCAGGCCGAAGCGATATTCCTGCTCCTCGGAAATCGCCTCAGCAAGACGACCGGCCAGGTGCTCACGGTCGATGGTGGGTTACCCGGAGCTTTTCTCCGGTAGTGGCGTGCGGTTCGGTTGTGTCCCTATTTTGCTGTA
>JAAXGV010000130.1 GCA_012271185.1 Rhodothermales bacterium | reverse complement strand
AGACGCGCGGGATGGAGATGCCTGAGGAGATTCTTCCGCCGTCGCTGATAGAAAGCTTCCGCCTGCTGAACTGGCGTACGGCCCTCAGGGCTATGCACTTTCCGCGGTCACGGCAGGAGCTCAATGAGGCGCGGTACCGGATGAAGCTGGAAGAGCTGCTTTTTCTCCAGATACTGCTGCTGCGTGCCCGCCTCCGCCGCAACAGCAAGCAGGTCGCGGCAAAGCTCGCCGCCGACAACGAGCTCGTACACCGGTTCATTACCTCCTTGCCTTTCACGCTGACCGGGGGGCAACAGCAGGCGCTGCGGGAAATTTCCGATGACACCGCGAGCGGATACCAGATGAGCCGGCTGCTTCAGGGAGACGTAGGCAGTGGCAAAACCGTTGTAGCCGTGGCCGCGCTTATGATGGCCGTGGGCAGCGGATTCCAGGGGGCTATCATGGCGCCTACGGAGGTTCTGGCAGAGCAGCACTACAAGACGGTGGTCAGGCTGCTGGACCCGCTTGGTGTGCGCACACGCTTTCTCGTCGGGAAGCAAAGAAAAAAGGAGCGTGATGCTGTCCTTGCGGATCTCGCTGAAGGAACGGCCGGGGTCGCGGTCGGCACACATGCCATCTTTCAGGAGCGTGTGCAGTTCAAAAACCTGGCACTCGTGGTCATAGATGAGCAGCACCGCTTTGGAGTACAGCAGCGTGCAACGCTCCAGGAGAAAGGAAATCATCCGCACGTCCTGCTCATGACGGCAACGCCTATCCCGCGGACACTGGCGCTTACAGTTTACGGAGACCTGGATGTCAGCCTGATGGCAGAGCTGCCAGCCGGCCGCCAGCCCATCAAAACAAAGCTCTTTGGCGAGAAGCGCAGAAAGGAGATGCACGCTGATGTGCGGCGCGAGGTGGCCAAAGGCAGACAGGCCTATGTGATCTATCCGCAGATTGAAGAGTCAGAGAAGACCGACCTCAAAGACGCGGAAAGCGGATATCGCAGGCTCAGCAAGATCTTCGGTGAGTACAGCGTCGGTCTGGTGCATGGGAAGATGTCCTCCGAAGAAAAGGAGGCAGCTATGGGGCGCTTTGCGGCTGGCATGACAAATATCCTGGTTGCTACCACGGTGATCGAGGTAGGTATTGATGCGCCCAACGCCACGATGATCGTAATCGAGCATGCCGAGAGGTTTGGCCTGAGCCAGCTGCACCAGCTGCGCGGACGCGTTGGACGGGGATCGCACGCCAGCTATTGTATCCTGATGGCTGACTACCGCCAGACGCCTGAGGCCAGGCAGCGCCTGCTAACACTTACTCGTACCACAGACGGGTTCAAGATCAGCGACAAGGACCTGGAGATCCGGGGCGGTGGTGATTTTTTCGGGACACGCCAGCATGGTCTGCCAAGCCTTAAGGTGGCGGATATCGTGGAGGACCAGGACCTGGTGAAGCGTGCGCGGGACGCGGCAGCAGAGCTGATCGACAGGGATCCCGATTTCGGCCTGCCCGAGCACGATATCCTCAAGTGGTACTACGACACATTTGTTTTTCACAGCGTTGGCGGCCTTTTCAGGGTAGGGTAGGGCACCCACCGGACGATTCGCTGCGCCGTTCGAATGCTGTGCTGCAACCCGGTTTTTGCTGCGCGGGACTGCCGTCCGCCGCTCGCGCCATTCCACCAGTACAGCGCCCATCAGGCGCTCCGTACGGCATCGCTGCCACGGTACAGGCTGGAAGCGCTGCGTGATGGCCTCACGGCCAGGGCTGCTCTACTCATAGCCGGCGAAACGCCAGCGCTCAATGTGTGACGGGCTGCGGCTGCGCATGACGGCATCGATCTTCGCGATGATTTCCGGGTGCGTGGCGGCGACGTTGCGGGTCTCGCCAGGATCTGCAGCCAGGTCGTACAGCTCAATGGGCGCATCTGGATCATCGCGCCCGCCCAGGCGCACGCCCTTCCAGTCGCCCAGGCGCACGGCCTGTGCCCCCTTCCAGCTGCGGCCATGGTACTCCCAGTACATCTCCGATGATGGTACGGAACCCGCGCCCTCAAGCACCGGGAGAAACGAAACCCCGTCAAGCTCTTCCTCCAGGCTGATACCTAGGATGTCTGCTACCGTGGGGATGACATCCCAGAACGCTGACACGTGATCTGTTGTCGTGCCTGGCATGATCCGCGCAGGCCAGCGGGCGATCATGGGCACACGGATGCCACCCTCGTAGACTTCGCCCTTGCTGCCGCGCAAACCGCCCGCGCTGCTAAACAGTGCTGTATCAACCCCGCCCACGTACGTTGGTCCGTTGTCGCTGGAAAACATCACCAGCGTGTTGTCCGCCAGACCAAGCTCATCCAACAGGTCCATAAGCCGGCCCGCATGGTGATCCATTCGCGAAATCATCGCGGCATAAGCAGACGCAGGCCTGAGGTGCGGAAGGTATCCCCGGTCTCCCAGGTACGGGTCCTCATCAAATGCGCCGTCGTACAGGGCGAGTGCCTCGTCCGGCACCTGCAGTGCCAGATGTGGCACAACATGGGGCACATACAGAAAGAACGGTCCATCAGCATTGCGCCGGATAAATGCCTCGGCTTCATCCATCATGAGGTCCGGCGCATAGTCCACCCCTTTATAGTGGTCGTAGGCAGAAGGGTCATGCGGATCTTCGCCTTCAAACCGCTGGTGCGGATGAAAGTACTCGTTGCGCAGCGTGTCCCACATGGCGTTTCTCCACAGGTGCGTGGGGTAGTAGTTGTGGGCCTGCTTCTGGTCCAGATAGCCGTAAAAAAAGTCAAAGCCCTGCTGGTTCGGCACGCCCTCAGACCCGGGACCGCCCAAGCCCCACTTGCCGATGACAGCCGTGGTGTAACCGGTTTCCTGGAGCATGCGGCCAAGCGTAAACGAGCCTTCGCGGAGCGGTAGCTGCCCGCGTTCCTCTTCATCGGCGAAGCCGCCAAGCTCAAAGTTGTCCCGCACATAGCAGTGTCCCGTGTGCCGACCCGTGAGCAGCGTACATCGGGACGGCGCACAGACAGGGCTGCCGCTATAGTGCTGTGTGAAGCGCAGTCCCTCCGCAGCAAGCTGGTCGATGTTAGGCGTCTGTATAAGCGTCTGCCCGTACGCGCCAACCTCACCATAGCCGAGGTCATCGGCCAGGAAGTAGATGATATTTGGCGGCCCGTCTGCCTGCTGCTGGCATGCAGCCAGCACAAAAGCGTACAGGGCCAGGCTCAGTGTCCGATATGGCATAGGGGTGCGACTGAAGTATACAAGCCAATATAGGCATGGCTGTGCATGCCGGCAGCCCTATGTGGTTCTGAGCACTTTCCGGGCTTTCGTGGTCCGAGCAACGCTGATCCAGAACCGCAGCTTGCGCCTGCCACGGCCTGCGGCCGCCTTAAGGCGTGCTGCACGTCGCCTCATGTGGTGATGCTCCTCCGTGGCTGTAATCCAACTGCTCAGCATAAAGATCAGGCGCATATGCTAAGCTGAAATTCCCGGTGCATTACCACTGATTCACGTTTCCGGGCCCCAGCAGAGGAGCGGGACACCAGGCTGTCCGTTGCCGCAGACGCCGTGTCAGCCTCTGCGCGCCGGGAGCGTGATGGAGTATATGTCAGGTGAACTCGCTATGGGTGCGCCATCATTGGCGAACCACTGGTGGCCTTCCCTGTAAGCTGCTCCGAAGACTTTGGCATCTTTGAGCTCCACTGCATAGGGGCGGTGCTCCACAGTCAGCTCTTCAATGACCTTGCACTCGTTTGGGAGCTCTGCTCGGGACCGGCGGGAAAACGGGGTGTACCGCTTGTGGCTCTTGGCCGGGCTTGCGGTCGTATATTGCATCATAGGATGGCTGAGCGGAATTGGCGATGGCGCTAATTTAACGCCGCGGAGGCGGTAGGCTGCACACATTTTGCTAACAAGAAACAAACAGTAATCCACAACGCTTCGTAACGCAGGTGTGGTCAAAAACGTAACGGAGTATGATTGCATGTGAGAGCCATGAAAAAGGTCGTCTTGTTTGTCGGCACGGAGAAGGGCGCATTTCTGATTCGCAGCCGGGACCGGTACAACTGGCAGCTGGAGGGTCCGCTGTTCAAGGGCTGGAAAGTCACGGCAGCCGGACGTTCTCCTGACGGTCGGTTTCTTGCGGCGAGCGCCAGCTACGTTTACGGTCCGTTGCTGCACATCAGCGATGATCTGGTGCAGTGGGACAGCGTCAAGGACGGGCCGAGCTATGGTGAAGGGCGCAAGCTGGAGCAGATCTGGACGGTGGCTGCGACCCGCCGCGGACTCTATGCAGGTGTAGCCGAGGCAGGGCTGTTCTTTGCAGCAGATCCCATGGGCCCGTGGAAGCCGGTGCAAGGCCTTAATGATCATCCGACACGTGCCGCGTGGCAACCAGGCCTGGGTGGGCTTTGTGCACACGTGGTGCTTGAAAATCCTGAAAATCCTGACCAGCTCTGGTGCGGCATAAGTGCGGTAGGCGTCTTCCGCACTGATGACGGCGGCAAGACCTGGCACCCCAGGAATCGCGGGGTCACCGTGGCTATTGAAGATAAAGACCATAAAGACATCGGCTTTTGCGTTCACGGTCTGGCTTTGAATCCACACAACCCTGCCGTGCTGTACCGGCAGGATCACCTGGGAATGTTTCGCTCTGACGATGCGGGTGACACGTGGCAGCGCAGCAACGCGGGGCTGCCTGCGGATTTTGGATTCCCGATAGTGACGGATCCCGATACCGGCGCAGTATATGCCTATCCGCTGCATAGCGATGAGTATCGCCTGCCGGTTGGTGGTGCCATGGCAGTATACCGCAGCACAGACCAGGCCCGGTCGTGGGCGCCCCTTGCCCGCGGCCTGATGCAGGAAGGCGGGTACGCTTCGGTCCTTCGGGGGGCCATGGATGTGGATGGCCTGTCACCCTGCGGCGTGTACTTTGGCACCAGCTCGGGCACGGTACACTGCAGCGCCGATGGTGGCGATTCATGGCAGCAGCCGGATTGCCTTCTTCCGCGTATCTTGTGCATCAAAGCCTTTGTCCTGTAGGTGGCGCACGTAACGATACATCTGCCATCTATTCTGGCGTCGCTGGTGGGAGAGCGTGTCGTCCCGGTGGACGCAGCTTCCGTAGCCGGAGCGCTAGAGGCACTTACAGCGCGTCACCCTGCGCTGGGACAGGCCCTCTTTGATGAGTCCGGTGCACTCCGGGAGCATGTGCTCTGCTTCCACAACAAAGAAAACACACACTGGCACGCGCAGGGCCTGGGTCAAAAGCTTCTTGCGGGCGATAAGCTTACGATCCTACAGGCTGTAACCGGTGGCTAAACCCTCATCGTATGCCGATGCCCATTGCTTGGCTGGATCTTACCGTGGAGGACGCGGGAACGGTTCGCGACTTTTATGCAGCCGTCGCTGGTTGGACACCGGAGCCCGTACCGATGGGCGGGTACGACGACTACAGCATGGTAGCGGGTGGCGAGCCTGTCGCAGGCATCTGCCACGCCCGTGGCGGCAATGCGGATCTGCCGCCAGTGTGGCTGCCGTACTTCGAGGTGGCCTCGCTGGACGAAAGCCTCGCCGCTGTACAGGCTCTGGGCGGTGAAGTCCTTGTGCAGCCTCGTGCAGCCGGTGCAGGCGTACGTTACGCGGTAGTGCGTGATCCCGGCGGAGCTGCTGCTGCACTGGCAGAAACCGTCCAGAGCGCGTAGCTCCGGCGCTGTTGCCGCCATGGCAGCAATCACGTATCTTGGAGCGCCAACCAAACTCTACTGCAATGAATCTGATGGACATCAACTGGCTCGCGGTTATCGTTGCCGCCCTGATCCCAATGGGTGTGGGCATGGTGTGGTACGGGCCGATCTTCGGGAAAGCATGGATGGGGCTTATGGAGCTGACCGAGGAGGAAATCAAGGAAGGGTTCAGTCCGGCCAAGTCGTATGGCGGCTCCTTTGTGATGGCGATCATCATGGCCTTTGTCCTGGCCAACGTCATTGACATGGCGGGATCGGGCCTCATGAACGGCATGATGTGCGGTGCTCTGCTGTGGCTTGGCTTTATTGTGCCGTATGGTTTTCAGTCGGTGGCGTTTGAGATGAAGAAGACGCAGATCTACGTCATGAGCGTGGCCTACAACCTTGTAGTGCTGCTGCTGATGGGGCTGGTGATCGGCGTCTGGCAATAGCCTGATACCGCCTGCGGTCAACCCGTATGACAGGCTTGCCGCATGAGCGCGCTGCTGTCTTGCGGCGCGTGCTCAACGAGCACAGTTATCGCTACTATGTGCTGCATGACCCCGTCGTTTCTGATGGGGAGTATGACCTGCTGTTCAGGGAGCTGCGGGCGCTCGAAGCAGCGCACCCGGAGCTCGTTACAGCGGATTCTCCAACGCAACGTGCAGGCAGTGACCTGACCCAGGGCTTTCCCAAGGCCCCGCATCCCAAGCCGGTCCTGAGCCTTGCCAATGCGTTCAGCACGGCGGACCTTCAGGACTGGGAGAGGCGCAACAGGCGCATGGTTCCGGAAGGCTCTTTTGTCTATGTGGTCGAGCCCAAGCTTGATGGTCTCACCATTGTGTTGCGATACGAGGATGGGGTCCTGGTTCAGGCGGCAACGCGTGGCGATGGCAGCGTGGGCGATGTCGTAACCGCCAATGCGCGCACCATCCAGTCCATACCACTGCGCATCCCGATCAGTGGAGCGCAGGCTGCGCCGCCTGTACTGGTCGTGCGTGGGGAGATACTGTTCACGAAGGAGGCCTTCGCCGCGCTCAATGAGGCGCGCCGCAACAGCGGTGAGCCGGCCTACATCAATGCACGGAACACCGCATCGGGATCGCTGAAGCAAAAGGATGCGCGCATGACGGCGCAGCGTGACTTGTCAGCCTATTGTTACGATATCCTGTATATGGAGGGGCTGTCGCTGGATTCGCGGATGTCGCAGCATGCCCTGCTGCAGTCACTCGGGTTCGTGACGCCGCCACAGGTTCAGCGCTGTGATGATATGGAGGCGGTAGCGGCCCGCATTGCGTGGTGGGCTCAGCAGCGGCCGGAGCTCCCTTACGAGATTGACGGGGTGGTGATAAAAGTCGAGAACCTTGGCCTAGAAAGCATGCTGGGGGTTGTCGGCAAGGATCCGCGCGCGGCCATAGCCTACAAATATCCTTCAGAGAAGGCCACAACAAGGCTGCTGAGGGTGGAGCCGCGGGTTGGGCGCACCGGACGCATCACACCGACGGCGCACCTTGAGCCCGTGTTTGTCGGAGGCGTCACGGTTACACATGCCACGCTTCACAATTACGATATCATCCAGTCCATGGACCTGCGGCTGGAGGACACGGTGCTGCTCAAGCGCTCGGGCGATGTCATTCCGTACATCATTGGTCCGGTCGTGACAGCACGCACCGGGAAAGAAACACCCGTGGTGCCGCCAGACGTGTGCCCTTCCTCAGGAGATACCCTCATCCGAGGGGCCGAGACTGTGGATCTGGTATGCCCCAATGCCCGGTGCCCGGAACGCATCTTTCGGAGTGTGACGTTTTTCGCATCCCGGGGCGGGATGAACATTGATGGTCTGGGACCGCAGACGCTCAAGCTGCTGATAGCAGAAGGACTCATAGCTGGAGAGGCTGATCTTTTCACTCTGACAGCGGAACAGCTGCTTCCGCTGGAGGGGCTTGGTGAAAAAAAGACAGCGCAGCTTCTCGCTGCGATAGAAGAAACCAAGGGGCGGCCCCTGGCACAGATCGTGGCCTCACTGGGCATTTCGGGGCTGGGAGAGACGATGGCGAAGCTTATCGTGCAGGCGATTCCAGCGGTGGCTGCGCTGGCGGATATGGCCCAGGCCGTGCGTGCAGCGGAAACGGAAGCCGAAGCTCTCGTGCCAGGCCTCAAGGGCGCGTTCGTGGATCTGGCGCTGAAGTCTGCACTGTCTCCCAACCCCGGGAAGCGCATCGGACGCTTGCTCAAAGCCCGCTACGAAGCAGCCGCCGACCAGCACGACTCCCTGCAGCGCCTCTTCGGGCAGGCGAACGAGGCGATCAGGCCGCTGATAAGCATTGACGGCGTCGGTCCATCGCTGGTACAAACCATCATTGAGTGGCTGTCAGATTCAAACAATCTGGCGATGCTGGAAAAGATGAGGGCCGCCGGACTGCGCTTGTCTGAAGAAGTACGGGCGCCGGCACAGGTCACGCTGGCAGGCCTTACCTTCGTGCTGACAGGGAAGCTGCCGGCGTTGTCCCGCGGCGATGCACGCCAGCTGATTGAGGCGCACGGGGGTCGCGTAACCTCTTCGGTCAGCCGCAGGACCAGCTACCTGGTGGCTGGAGAAGGTGCGGGTACCAAGGCAAAAAAGGCCGCAGCACTGGGTGTGCCGGTGCTGGACGAAGCGGCGCTTCGTGCGCTCATGGCCGGCAAGGATTCATGAAGAGGACGCTCTTTCTTCTTGATGGCATGGCGCTTGCGTTCAGGGCGTATTACGCGCTCTATATGCGGCCACGCATCAACTCACTGGGAGTCAACACCTCCAGCGTGTACGGTTTTACCACAACGCTTGCCAAGCTCATCAAGGACTTTGGCCTGAAACACGGAGCTTTGGTGCTGGATGCCGAAGAAGAGACGTTTCGCAGCGAGCTGTATGCGGAATACAAAGCTACGCGAGATGCGCCTCCCGCGGCCATTATTGACAACATCCCCCTGATAAAAGACGTGGTCACCTCGCTCGGCCTGCCCGTCTACGAAGTGGCGGGGGTGGAAGCTGACGATGTCATTGGAACGCTGGCGCGTCATGCTGAGCGGGACGGGCACGAGGCTGTCATCGTATCGCCGGACAAGGACTTCCAGCAGCTGCTCTCGCCAAGCATATCCATCTACAAGCCCAGAAGCCGAGGAGAAGGGTTTGATCACATCACCGCCCGATCTTTTCAGGAGGCGTTTCAGCTCAAGCCTGAACAGTTCATCGATGTTCTGGCCCTCATGGGGGACAAGGTCGACAATGTGCCCGGCGTCAAAGGCATTGGGGAGAAGACTGCTGTCAAGCTTCTGCGCGTATACACGACACTTGAAAGTCTGCTGGAGCATGCAGCAGACTTGAAAGCCAAGCGCGCCCGTGAGGGGCTGCTGGCCGAGTCTGACATGGCCCGGCTCAGCAAAACGCTTGTGACGATCCGGCAGGATGTTGATGTGGCGCTGGACTGGGAGCACACGCGGTGTGCGTCGCTGACCAGTCCCAGGGTTGCGGCGGTGTTCCGGCGGCTGGAGTTTATGAGCCTCCTGACTCGTCTGGGTGTGACCACGGTGCCTGAACCGGATTCAGCGCGCGGGGTGTCGCTGCAGCGCAGCTATGACCCTGAGCGCGACAACTATCGCGTGGTGGAGAACCGTCAGCAGCTTGTGGCTCTGGAGCGCACCCTTGCTAAGCAGGAAGCCTTGGGGCTCTATGCCGTGCATACAGGCGAGCCTCCGATGTGGACCGACTGGGTCGGGCTATCGGTGTCCTGGGCGACTGCCACAGCTTGTTACATACCGCTTCCGATGCCTGACGGGACCAGCCTCGCAGAGGTTGTGCGGATACTGGCGTCCGTTTTCACGAACCCGAACATGACCAAAGTAGGCCACGGGATAAAGCCGCTGCTGGTGCTTTCGGGCATTCAGCAGGTGCAGGTGGCCGGTGACATCTTTGATACCGAGGTGGCACACTACCTCCTGGCGCCGGACACCAGCCATGCGCTGCGTTTTGTGGCGCGGGAGCAGCTGCGCTATGACTGCATCGACTGGGGCAGTGTGCTCGGCACCGGGCGGGACCGGCGGCCGGTACGCGATCTTGACCCGGCAGAGGTGATGCCGGCAGCCTGCGAATATGCCGCGCTGGCGCTCGAGCTCAGGGACAAGCTGCACCAGGAGCTGGACAAGAAGGGCCTGAGTCGTGTAGCGCTGGAGATGGAGTTTCCGCTGGTATATGCGCTTGTGCAGATGGAGCTGGCAGGGGTCACGGTCAGCGAAGAGGTCCTGGCGGAAACGGAAACGAAGCTCAGCATCGATATTGGCGCGCTGGAAAGCGCCATCTTTGAGCAGGTCGGACGTCCGTTCAATATTAACTCGCCGCAGCAGGTCGGCACAGTGCTCTTTGGCGAAATGGGCCTGCCGGTACGCCACAAGACCAGCAGTGGCAAGCCTTCAACGCGCGAGAGTGTTCTGGTGGAGCTGGCCACCGAGCATGAGATCTGTGGCCGTATCCTGGACTGGCGTAAAGCCACGCGGCTGCTGGGCACCTATATTACAGGGCTCAGGCGCTGGACGCACGAGCACACAGGGCGTGTGCACACGGTATTCAACCAGACTTCCGCTGCGACAGGGCGCCTTTCCTCCTCTGATCCAGGGCTGCAGAATATCCCGATCAGGAGCGTGACGGGGCGGGAGTTGCGGCGGGCTTTTGTGGCTCCGGCGCCCTGGCAGATGCTTTCCGCCGACTATTCGCAGATAGAGCTCCGCATCCTGGCGCATATGAGCGGAGACAGCAACTTGGCCGAATTCTTCCGGGCAGGTCGCGATCCGCACACCGAAACAGCGGCCCACATCTTTGGTGTGAGCGCGGGTGAGGTGACGCTGGAGCAGCGCAGCAAAGCCAAGGCTGTCAACTACGGCATTCCGTACGGCCTGTCCGCTACCGGGCTCTCACAGCAGCTGCGCTGCAGCATGAAGGAAGCCCGTGAGCTGATGGCGCAGCATCGGGTATCATTTCCTGGCGTCCACCGCTTCTTGTCTGAGCAGGTGGAGGAGGCCCGTGCGCACGGATATGCTGCCACACTCTGGGGCCGCCGCCGCTATCTCCCGGATCTTAATGCCCGCAATCGCATGGTGCGCTCTGCGGCCGAGCGGGTTGCTGTCAACATGCCTATCCAGGGTACGCAGGCGGACATGATCAAGCTTGCCATGGTGGAGATACACCACCGGATCAGTCGCAGGGGCTTGCGCATGCGCCTGCTCCTTCAGGTGCATGATGAGCTTGTGTTTGAGGTGCCTGCGTACGAGATAGCTGAAGCCAGGGTGCTGGTGCGCGACGCGATGGAGGGTGCGCTGGCGCTTGATGTGCCCGTTGAAGTGAACCTCAACGTCGGACCTACGTGGCTGGATGCCCATTAGTGAGCAGCCGTGCAAGGACAGGGGCGTGGTCTGAGGGCCGGTCACATCCGCGCTCATCCACGTCCACCCAGGCGTTGACTGACCGGGCAGCCAGCCCGGGCGTCATCAGGATATGGTCAATACGTACGCCGTCGTTCCTGCCAAAGGCGCGTGTGCGGTAATCCCACCACGTATAGACCCCAGGACCCGGTGCGTGCTTTCTGAGGACATCCACGAGACCGAAGCGTTTCATGATCCTCGAAAGCAGCATGCGTGTTTCGGGGTCACAAAGAACGGAACCTTCCCAGGCGGCAGGGTGCGCAGTATCGAGGTTGTCCACGATCACATTGAAGTCGCCCATCACCACGAGGTCGTCGCCCAGCGCCAGCTGCGTCATCAGGAATACTTCCAGCTGCTCCAGCCAGCCCAGCTTGTATGCGTACTTGGGGGAGCCTACGGTCCCGCCGTTGGGAACATACACGTTAACCCAGCGGATACCGTGCACGGTACCGGCAATGGCGCGCGCCTGGTCATCCAGTCCTGTGGCAACGTCTGTTGCTCGCTGCCGCGACAGGATCGCGACACCGTTATAGGCGGGCTGCCCGAACACAGCCGATTCGTATCCTGAGCGGAGGAAGCTGTCCAGCGGATATTTCTCTTGCGTACATTTAACTTCCTGCAGGCACACCACATCGGGCTGGTGTGCTTCGAGGAGTGCGCTGACACGGTCACGGCGCGTCCGGATCCCGTTCACGTTCCACGTGATGCACTTGATGACTGAGCTCATACCCTGCCGGCTTTGCCGGGAAAGATACGCCTTCGCCTGCATCCGTGTGGCAGGAAAGGCATAGGTGAAAATAATTACACCCCATGAAGACGGTACTGTTTTTTCGCCACGCCAAGTCAGACTGGGATGCGCCATACCGGGGCGATCATGAGCGTCCGCTGGCCGGGCGGGGCCGGAAGGCCGCGGACACGATGGGCCGGTGGCTGGCGGCGCGTGGCCCCGTGCCGGACCGGATCCTGTGTTCCACGGCGAGGCGCACGGTGCAGACGCTTATGCGGGCTGTTACGGCGGGGGACTGGGACTCATCAGTGCGCTTTTACCGCAAGCTGTACGGTGCGACGCCCGAGCTTCTTCTGGAGACTATCCGGGAGCAGCCAGACCACCTGTCTTGCGTGATGCTGCTGGGGCACCAGCCCACCTTGTCGATGACGGTCACGCTCCTTTCCGGTCAGGAGACGGGCCATTTTCCTACCGCCGCTGTGGCGTGCGTGCAGGTTCCCGTGCATTCCTGGGCTGATGCCGCCTTTGGTGCGGGCCGCCTCCTGTGGCTGCAGCGCCCCAGGGAGCTCTAACGGACGCGTGGAAGAAACGGGGTTCCCGAATGCCTGGCAAGTAAGGGGCGCCAGTGCCGAGGCGGGGTGCGTTTGAACCCAAGGCGTATCCTGTGGTCTGAGAGCCGATATGGCGCCAAAGAATGTGCAGCACAGCTTGGACTGACACGTCTTGCGATCAAGTCGCTGCGAGACACCGATACCGTACGCTTGCGCATCAGAAGCCCGAGGTTGAAGGCGCAGCCGTTTTCGCATCTCTTCCTGTCCGCGGACATGGACCCGGCGCCGGTCGTGCGAATCCTTACCCACCTTCTCGCCGCACTGATGCAGCAATCGCCTGCCTGTCACCACCACCGTCTTTCCCTGTATGACCAGCCTACACAAACAGCGGCTATGGGAGGACTTCTTCCCATGGCCTGGCAGGGGCCGAGTAGAGCGGTGTGCCGTATATTGACCTGCAGGTTATGGGTGAGTGAGCAGACCTGATTGCTGATGCAAGATTATGAAAATGAATTCAGCACAAAGCGCGAATGGGTGTTGAGGGTGCCATCATCAGCACACAAGTAAGTTCGGGCGCCAGTGTTCTAGTCATCCTCATGAAGTAGCACTTACGATACATACGCTATGTCTATTCCGACCATTTTCGATACGTGCCAGCCGCGGGAAGACATTCTTTCGGGCATCCTTGCCGAGGCTGACTTTGCCGCGGACCTCGCCCAGGTCATCAATGGGCAAGCGAGTCCGGAATACAGCAATGCTGCGCTGTTTTTTTCTAACACCTACCCTACTCAAGGCCTGAAGAACCTTCTTATCAACGTGTGTGGTCGCCTTTCCGGTGCTGGGGGCTCGGCGGCGGCCACCTTTCGGCTGGACACCTCGTACGGAGGCGGGAAGACCCACGGACTCATTGCGCTGTGCCATGCGGCCCAAGGCATACGGAATGTGGGCAACGTCGCGGAGTTTATTGATCCTTCGCTTCTTCCTGCTGGCGAGGTCCGCATTGCAGCCTTCGACGGTGAGAATGCGGATCCCGCCAACGGCAGGATGATGGGGGATGGGATTTTCGCCTTTACGCCTTGGGGGGAGATAGCTTATTCGCTTGCGGGGAGGTCGGGGTATGAGCGTGTGCGTCCCAGCGATGAGGCGCGTATTGCCCCGGGTGCTGAGACGCTGCGCGGACTGTTCGGCAATGTTCCAACGCTGATCCTGCTTGACGAGCTGTCGGTTTATCTGCGCAAGGTGCGGGGCACCCCAAAAGGGCAGAAGCAGCTGACGGCTTTTTTGACGTCCTTGTTCAAGGCGGTAGAAACTGCTCCTAACGCTGCGCTGGTATACACCTTGGCCATAGGCAAGGATGGCAAAGCCACCGATGCGTATAGCGAGGAGAACCAGGTCATCGCCGACTACATGGCGGAGGCTGAGAAGGTCTCTGCGCGGAAGGCTACGCTCCTCAACCCCACCGAAGACCACGAGACGATCCACGTACTTCGGCGTCGCCTGTTCAGGTCCATTGACACGTCAAGGATTGCCGGGGTTGTCGATGAATACAAGCGGCTGTGGAGGGCTCATCGGGAGCAGCTGGCAGACGAAGCGACGAGTAGCCAGGCCGCCGAGGCGCTTCGTCTCGGCTACCCTTTTCACCCTGAGGTGCTGGAGACGCTGACTGGCAAGACGGCCACGTACCAGACCTTCCAGCGTGTGCGTGGCATGCTTCGGCTGCTGGCCCGCACCATTGCGCGCTTGTGGCAGCAGAAGCCCGGGGATGCGACGGCGATCCACGTTCACCATATCGACGCAGGCTATGAGCCGATCCGGCAGGAGATCGTGACCCGGCTCGGGCAGCACCAGTACCTGCCAGCGATCAGTAATGATGTGGCGGCGGGGGACAACGACAAGAAGGCGCTGGCCCAGGTTATTGACGCGAAGCATCATGCTGGGCTGCCGTCCTATGCGGCTTACGTGGCCCGCACCATTTTCATGCATACGCTCGCGTACAATGAGCCCCTCCAAGGGCTTGCGAAGGAGCAGCTGCGGTACTCGGTGCTGAGTCCCAAGACGGGCCTCAGCTTCATCGACAAAGCATGCGAAGAATTCGTGGCTGAGTCAGCCTATCTGGATGATCGTCCGGGTGCGCCGCTGCGGTTTCTGGCTGAGGCCAATCTGTTGCAGATCATCCGCCAGGCCGCGCGGCATGTGGATCCTGAGGAGCTGCGTGCCCACCTTAGGGATCGCATCCGGGAGATTTTCCGTGGCAAGCCCTTTGAGCAGGTGCTGTTTCCGGCAGGGTCATGGGATGTGGCTGATGATGCGGGAGCGCGGCCCAAGCTTATCGTACTCAGCTATGATGCGCTGACGATCGCGCGCCGGGTCACGCGCATACCCGGGTTGATCCGGCGGATCTATATGCGGAAGGGCTCGGCGGGCTCGGACCTGCGTGTGCTGCGCAACAACCTGGTGTTTGTGGTTGCTGACGAGCGCTTGAAGCACGAGATGCTTGCGAAGGCGCGTCGCCGGCTTGCGCTGCAGGAGCTGAGGCGGCCGGAGCGCCTCATGGACCTGGCCGAGTACCAGCAGCAGCAGGTCAAGGAGATGGAGGCAAGGTCCAGGCACGAGCTTGCCATCAAAATTCAGCAGTGCTACCGGCACCTGTTCTACCCGTCCCGTTATGGTGTGGGTGATGACGATCTGGCACATTCGGTGATCGACTCCCAGTCGGCCTCCTTCAAGCCCGGCGCGGGGCAGGCGCAGCTAGAGCGGCTCTTGCGCGACCTCAAGAAGCTCCGTCTTCCAGGGGACGACCCCGATTCGCCCCGATTTGTGCGTGACCGGACCCCCTTGAAGAAGGGCCGTATGACGGTTCTGGCGCTGAGGGAAGAGTTCCGGCGTGCTCCGGGGCTGCCCATGCTGATTGGTGATGACGCCTTCACGCGTGGCATCCGGAAAGGAGTCGAGGAAGGGGTCTATATCTATCGGCGGGGTGACCTGGTGTACGGGCCTGGTGACCCGCCGGCCGCTATCCAGGTCGATAGTCAGTCGGAAGTATTCACCATTGACTACGCCAAAAACAAGGGAATATGGCCGCGCAAAAAACCCCCACCGCCGCCGCCTCCACCGCCGCCGCCCCCACCGCCGCCGGACAAGGTTTTTTCTGCTGAAGGCACCCTCCGGGAAGCTTTTGTCAAGCTCTGGGAAAAGGTGCGGTCGCACAATGTCAATCAGATCCGGCGCTTAACCATTCGCATGTTTGAGGCCGGGGACGGGTTCAGGATGCTCAGTACAGCAGGCGCCGAGTCCAAGGCACACAAGCAGGTGACGATCAGGGGTGACTATGAGACCCGCGATGGCGGATCTTGCGCTCTGGAGTTCGAGGGATCCGTTACGGATGCGCAGCCGGTCCGGGAGTTTTTGCAGGACCAGCTCCGTGCCGCAGAGTCCAGCAAATTTGAGATTGGGCTGGCGTTGGCTTTTGCTGAGGGCCTGCCGATGGGCGGTGATGCGCCCGAGCAGCTGGCCAAGCGTGTATCGAGGTTCAGCAGTGGCGCCGCCTACGTCAAGGCCTTCGAGGATTAGCATGTCTCGTACCGGGCAGATTTCGTTGCCGAAGTACGAGTTGCGGGTACGGCGGCCAGGCCCGTATGGCGGGAGGTACGAGATTTGGCAGGTGCCTGCGGCGGCCACGCCCCAGGTGACTTCAGCTGTGCGGATTGCGGGTCTTCGTGGCCGAAACCTGGATCTTGTCGAGCACCGGGTGTTGGGGCGGCTCGCGCGTGCCGGGATAAAGCTTGGCCAAGGTATGGACGGCAAGACATTCAGCTATACGCTGGATGAGGACCTTGCACTGTCCCTCGGGCTTTTGTTTCGGGTGCTTGCGCCGATGCGCAGCCGTGCCCGGATGCGCGCCGTGGCGGACGGTGTTGACGCCATGCGTCAGGAGGAGGCGGCCTATTGGCTGGGCATGACGATGCACCGGAAGCATCCGCGCCGCGTCCTGACCGCCTTGCGGTGGCTTCTCACAGAGCCAAAGCGGTGAGCGCTTGGAGGTGTTCATGCCCGTTCTGTATGGCACATGGCGTCGGCCCAGCCACTTGTTTTCGAGGCAAAAACGGGTTAGCAGGGTGTTGACCACCATGGAAGCAGGTACGGACCCGGTAGCAGGGTTTCGCCGGGTGACCGGAGCAAGCGCCACGTGGTCACCAGAGGCAAACCTGTTGGTAGATACTTGGCGGGGGCAAGGGAGTGTCTCCGTTTAATAATTCAGATGAAGTGAGGTTATGCAGGATGTACGTCTGATCGAGCGGTGGCTGCCGATCGCGGAGCTTGGAATTGAAAGTGTCCGCGAGAGGACGCCTATGACACCATTCCCTGCCCCGAATCGACTCCATGTCTGGTGGGCGCGTCGTCCGCTGGTGGCGTCGCGCGCGGCCGTGCTGGCCTCGCTGCTGCCCGCGGAAGCGGACCGCAAGAAGTTCCTGCATGTGCTGGGCATTCATGGAGACCCGGTGGCAGCGCGGGAACGAATCGCCAATGCAACACGCCGGGGAGTGCGGCTTGGGAAAAATGCTTACGGGTATAGCCGAGCATTCAGCTACACGCCTCAGGGTACATATCGAAAGTGGCTGGCAGAGAACACCGCTGATCGCACAAGAATTCTCGACCCTACCGCTGGCGGTGGCAGCATTCCAATTGAAGCAATGCGTCTTGGGCTGGATGCTTTTTCCAATGACTTAAACCCCGTAGCCGCCTTGGTTCAACGTGCAACCATGGAGTGGCCGGCGAAGTTTGGAAACAAGGTCAGAACCGTTTTTGAGGAACTTGGGGCCAAGCTGACCCGTGAGGCCCGAGTGCGGCTTGCAGATGTATTTTCTGATGAACCAGGAGGATTCAGTGTGCGGGCGGATGGCTACCTCTGGGCCCGCACGATCACCTGTCCTTACTGTGATGGTCTGGTTCCGTTGTCGCCGAACTGGCGTCTTGCTCCCGGCGGTATAGGCATCCGGCTGGTACCCCGCCAGGGGCCGGAGGGCCGTGTCTGTTCATTCCGTGTGGTGCACACGACGCCATCCGACGGCACGGTGCGGCGCGGCACGGCTATCTGTCCTTACAGCGACTGCCGTCGTGTGATTGATGGCGCGGAGGTCAAGCGGCAAGCGCAGGCGGGAGCGATGGGAGAGCAGCTCTATGCGGTGGTCTACAAGGAAAGGACCACCGTCATGACGAAGTCGGGCGGAACGCGCGAGAAGTGGGTCCGGAAGTATCGCACGCCCCGCCCCGAAGACGACACCAGCGATAAGGTCCGGAAAAGGCTGGAGGAGAAGCTGCCGGAATGGGAGGCGCTGGACATGGTGCCGAGCGAGAGGTTTCCGCGAGACGCAAACGACGACCGCCCCATTCAATATGGCATGCCACGCTGGCGGGACTTGTTTTCTGCGCGCCAGCTCCTCTGCCACGGAACAAGCGTGGAGGTTTTCCGCGAGATGCTGGAAAGGGACCGCGCCGCAGGCAGGCTGGATGACGTGAGGAAAGCTGCCTACGGGTACCTGGCGCTTGCGATCGACAAGTTGCTTTCATACAACTGCATCATGAGTCGTTGGCACTCGAGTCGGGGAGTTGTAGCTCAGATTTTCGACCGACACGATTTTTCCTTTAAGTGGTCCTACGCCGAGATGGCTCCCCTGGTCACGGGCATAGGCTACGACTGGGCGATCCGCCAGGTGGGCAAGTGCATTGGGGAGCTCGTCAGGCTGGTTGCCCGTGATACCGCAGCGGAGCCAGGGACGCTCTTTCATGACCTGGATACCGACCGCTTACCCACCAATGAGGTAACGGTCACCTGCAAGCCCGGCAACGGCCTGGATCACCTTGAGGATGCCAGCATCGACGCGGTCGTGATGGATCCGCCCTACTATGACAACGTCATGTATGCGGAGTTGTCGGACTTTTTCTATGTCTGGCTCAAACGTACGGCCGGCTACGTGTTTCCGGAGTGGTTTCGGCGGCGGCTGACCGACAAAGACAACGAGGCGGTCGCAAACCCTGCCCGGTTCAAGGGGCAGAAGGGGGCCAGGGCCCTGGCCGGCCAGGATTATCAGGAGCGCATGGCTGCTATCTTTGCGGAGTGTCGCCGGGTGCTGAAGTCCAGCGGCATCATGACCCTCATGTTCACCCACAAGGCTACAGGCGCCTGGGATGCGCTGACGACGGGTCTGATGGAGGCAGGGTTCGAGGTGAGGGCGTCCTGGCCTATCAAAACCGAGTCCGCAGGCAGCCTGCATATACGGAACAAGGCGGCGGCCAAAAGCACAATCTTTTTGGTCTGCCGGCCCCGTCCTGGTGCAAGCGCATCTGATGCGGTTCACTACTGGGAGGATGTGGAGCCGAAGGTCGCGGAGGTGGTGCGCGCGCGTGTAAAGGAGTTTCAGGGTGCGGGCATCACCGGGGTGGACCTGTACCTGGCCTCGTTCGGACCCGCGCTGCAGGAGTTCTCGCGTCACTGGCCGCTGCAGCGCGGTGCGCCGCGCACAATAACTGCGCAGCACGACGACCCTTATGCGGTCACGCCGGAGGATGCCCTGAATACCGCGCGGCGAGAAGTCAAGCGGTGGCGGCTGGAGCAGCTCACGCGCCTCAAAGCCAACGCCGACCTTGACCCGTCCACCACATTCTTTGTCCTGGCCTGGGATGCCTTCCGGGCGCCACGCTTCCCTTACGATGAGGGCCTGAGGCTGGCGAGGGCTGTGGGCGTCGACCTGGACAGGGATGTGGTCCGTCGGCTGGCGGGCAAGAAGGGTAGCGACCTCCTCCTGTGGGACAGCGAGAAGCGCGCAGCCCATGGCGCACTGGGTTCTCCTGACGGATCACGCGGCATGATCGACGCCATCCACCATGCAGCGCACCTGGCGCGTGTCCGATCGCTTGATGCAGCCAGGGAGCTGCTGGACAAGAAGCTGCAAGACACCGTGGCGTTCACTGCGGCGCTTTCCGCGGTGCTTGAGGTCCTGCCCATACCAGGTGCATTCACGGACATCGTGCTGGAAGGTGACGTAGCAGGGGCAGGCATAGACTTCCAGAAGCTCTGGGAGCTTAGCCGGCTAAAGTACAGCGACAGGGTGCCGGAGCCGAAGCAGCTTACGATCTTCTGGCGCGAAGAAGAAGAGACTGCCTGACTATGCTCCGGAAGCGGCGCTGGGAACTCAAATACACCCCGGAGATGGGCGACCTCGTCGAGGGATTCTATATCCCTGCGCTGAAGCATGCCGTGCGTTACGACCGCCTGACAGGGTACTTCAGCGCCAACGCCCTTACGCTGGCGGCGCGCGGCATAGAAAGCCTGGTCCGGAATGAAGGACGCATGCGGCTTGTTGTCGGCTGCACCTTGGAGGCGGAAGAGGTCAAGGCGATCGAGGAGGGAGAAAAGCTTCGTGACCTCATCGAGCAGCGCCTGGTCAGCCTTCCCCTGAATCCACCCGATATGCTGGCGGCCAGCGCGCTGGAGCTGCTGGCCTGGATGGTGGCACGCGGCTTGCTGTATGTCAAGGTGGCCGTGCCTTGTGACAGCCATGGAAAGCCGGTTTCTGTCGGCGCCATCTTTCACGAAAAGGCGGGCATCATCCAGGATCGCGCTGGTGACCGCATCGCTTGGAATGGCAGCCTCAACGAGACGGCCGCCGGATGGCGGCTCAACTGGGAAAGCATCAACGTCTTCACGAGCTGGGGGCCGGATCGTGCGCGCGTAGTCCGCGAAGAGGACAGCTTCGAGCGCATTTGGAACGGTGACACTAAGCGGGTGATTGTGCTTAGCGTGCCCGACAGCATGCGTCGAGACCTGATGCGATTTCTGCCCAAGGGAGATGATATCCCTGTGCGCCTGAAGAAGATTGATAAGGATTGGCAGAGGAACCGCGTCTGGTCGTTCATTGAGCAGGCACCTGCCCAAGCTCCTGGCGGAGTGTCCGTTGGTGAAGCAACCTCAGCTGTGTCGCTCTGGCCTCATCAGGCCAAAGCCTTCAGGCGCCTCTACGACAACTGGCCACCCCGGCTGCTGATAGCAGATGAGGTGGGCCTGGGCAAGACTATCCAGGCGGGAATACTGTTGCGCCAGGCATGGCTTGCGAAACGCATAAAGCGCGCCCTCATCCTGGCACCCAAAGCCGTATTGGCACAGTGGCAGGTGGAGCTCCGGGAAAAATTCAACCTGAACTGGCCGATCTATGATGGCAGCAGACTGACCTTTTATTCGCCCCCTGTGCCGGGTGAACGCCGTGAACGCAAAGCAGGCCGAGGCGACTGGCACAAAGAACCATTCGTCATAGCGTCAAGCCAGCTTGCTCGACGCAATGATCGGGCAGAAGCGCTCCTGAAAGAAGCAGAACCATGGGACCTTGTGGTGCTGGATGAAGCCCACCACGCGCGCAGACACGCCGACCTGGTCTCTCAGCGGAACCGGCCAAACAAGACCCTTAAGCTGATGCGCGGCCTGAAGAAGCGCACAGAGGGCCTGCTCCTGCTGACGGCTACGCCGATGCAGGTGGCGCCCATCGAGGTCTGGGATCTGCTGGACCTCCTCGGGCTGCCGCAGGCATGGACCGACCAGGCGTTCCTGTCTTTTCTCGAGGACATGGCGCAGCCCACCCCCGCAAGGGACGGGATGGAGCGAATGGCGAGGCTGTTTCGTGCGGCCGAGAGCACATACGGAGCAGCCGACGTGGAGTCTGTAATGCGCCTGTCGGGGCTTTCACGCTCCAAGGCCAGCGGTGTGCTTCGGGCGCTGCGTGATGAGTCCAGCATCCCGCGTCGCCAGCTGGGGCCGAAAGAGCGCAGGGCTGCAATCAAAGTTATGGCTGCAAATACGCCCGTCCGCAAGCTGATCTCAAGAAATACGCGTGAGCTGCTGCGGAAGTACTACGAGCGCGGTCTGTTGCTCACCCAGATTGCCAGGCGCAAGGTGAAAGACCGCTTTCTGAGTCTCACTGCAGAGGAAAGGGCACTCTATGTGGCCGTTGAGGACTACATTGCGACCACCTACCATAACGCCAGTACGCAGAAAAGAGGCGCGGTGGGATTTGTGATGACAGTGTACCGGCGACGACTCGCGAGCAGCTTCTATGCGCTTCGGTGCACGCTGGAAGACCGCCTTAGTACCCTCCGGACCGGAGACATGGAACTGCTTCAGGGGACCGACGACGATGTGCCTGATGACGAGGCCGTGAACGAGGTATGGGACTCCGATGAGGTAGCGAGCCAGCAGCGTGAGTCGCTTGAGTCTGAGGAGGCGGCCAGCATCGAAGACCTGCTGACCAAGGTTCGGCGGCTTCCTCCTGATAGTAAGTTCAACAGCCTGAAGGACGTGCTCCACCAGCTACGCGCAGATGGATACAAGCAGGTCATGGTGTTTACGCAGTACACCGACACCATGGACTTTCTGCGTGAAGAGCTCCGAAAGCGGACTGCGTTGAAGCTGATGTGCTTTTCGGGGCGCGGCGGCGAAGTACCCTCCGCCGCCGGGAGCTGGGAGCGGATTTCCCGGGAAGAGGCCAAGCAGCGCTTCCGGGAAGGCCAGGCCGACGTGCTGCTGTGCACGGATGCCGCCGCTGAGGGCTTGAATTTCCAGTTTTGCGGGGCTGTGGTCAACTACGACATGCCTTGGAATCCTATGCGCGTCGAGCAGCGCATAGGCCGCATCGATCGGGTGGGGCAGGAGCACCAGATTATCCGAATCGTTAATCTGCACTACGAAGGCACGGTAGAGGCTGATGTCTACCGGGCGCTGCGGGATCGGATCGACCTGTTTGAATCGGTTGTGGGACCACTGCAGCCCATCCTGTCGAAGCTTCCGCGCACCATAATGGAGGCCGTCCTGTCAGGTAGAGCACGCAGCGAGGAAGGACGCTCATTGATCACAAACGAAGTTGAGCAGAAAACACATGAGTCAAGGGAGCATGGCTTCGACATTGATACCATGACCGAAGACAACTTCTCAGCATCGGAGTGCATATCCTCGCCTGTCGCGATGGAGGATCTCGACCGGATCATCCAGTCACCCGACCTGATGCCCGAGGATGCTCTGGTGCAGCGCCTGGGAGACAGAGAATACAGCCTGCACGCCACAGGCATGGCAGAGCCTGTACGGGTAACTACGGACCCGAGCTACTTTGAGCAGCATCCGGACAGCCTCGAGCTGTGGTCGCCCGGCAACCCGCTGTTCAAAGCACCGAAGCTGGAATCGAATCCTGACCAGGATCTTTTTGGCAGGACGCTGAGGGAGCTTCTGGATAACTGATGGGAATTACATGCCAAACTAGCACGGGATCTGACGTGCTAATTTCCCTTTTTTCAGCCTGATCGCCGGCTTTCAAGCCGCAGATCCGTCTTGGGGCCAAACGCATATCCATATCGGCGCTGGTGCCTCTTTTTCACCAAACACTCGAGAAACCAGTTTCTTCTGCGGGCTATTAGTGCAAGTGCTCTTATATTCACTGGCGTGACGCACTCAGTATCACCTGCACTGACTTTTAGTCTTCGTCCTTCTCGTCTCATGATAAGCCTATCCATTATAGCTGATCACACGCGCTAAATGCCTCCACACTACGCTGACGGTGATGTCTGGGTTCGGTACTCTGAGGCGCAGGAAACACGAAAACGCCTTGCCGAGGCACTGCGGGGTCGATGGAAACTCTTCCGCCCATTCAAGGCGTGGAGACTCTATCAAGAGCTACGAGCCGCAAGTGAACAAAAACGCAGGATCACCAATCAACGCTTCTTGACGAAGCGATTTTCAGACCCTGCGCTCGCAAGCCTGAACGCAGAGCAGAGACGGACCGTCCTGATCCAAGAGGATCGCACCCTTGTGGTCGCCGGGGCAGGAACCGGCAAGACACATACGATGGTAGCCAAGGCAAGAGATACCGTCCGAATCGGGCTTGCCCGCCCAAGTCAGATCGCGTTTGTGACATTCACGGTGAAAGCAGCACAGGAGATCCAATCTCGTAAGTACCGGACTTGAGGGGATGGAGATCGGAACGCTCCACCACCTGGCACGCCGAGTAATTGCAAAGGCCGAGGGCCAGAGGCCCAGGCTGTCGCCACTCGCCGAAGACAGCACCGCAAGACTTGAACACATTGAGGCCTGGCTTCTGGAGGCAGTAAGAGAAAATCCCAGTCTTCTGGCCGACCTGAGGCTACGAAGGAAAGCACTTGAGCCCATTCCAGTGAAAGATGGCAAGGCTGTAAAAAATGTGCGGCCGGATGGTGTACGGGTCCGATCCATGGGAGAGGCTCTAATTGCCATCACATTCAGCTTGGCAAATATTGATCACCGGTACGAAGCCGAGTTCGCAGTTCCAGAAGAATACCAGGAAAGAGAGGAGGCCAGGTACCTTCCCGACTTTTTTCTGCCAGACCTACCGGGCCTAAAGAGTGACAAGCCTCCTATCAGAAGCGGCATCTGGCTCGAGCATTTCGCAAATGATGAGAACGGCAAGCTGCCAGGGCGATGGGATGAAGACGAGCCTGGACAAACCACGAAGTACCGCGAAATTCGGCGCTGGAAGCACAATCTCCACAAATCGCTGAGAACACGTTTTGCATGGACTGAGTTCGGTGACATTCAGCGATGTATACGGCACGGTGCCTCCTTTCCAGAGCTACTGCTAGAGCGAATCGGGGAGCTCGGAAAGGAAGGCGTAAAGACACCGTCAACTTGGGATGTGCAGGGCGAGCTTGACCGCCTAAAGGTCAAAGAAGCCAGTGTGCGGCACATGCGAATCGCATTTGAGATCGATGCGTGGATCCGCAAAAGGCGACAGCAAGTGCGCAGCGACGATGAGCTTAAAGTGGCGTGCGGAAGAAGCAGAGAAACCGCAGTGGGGGCTGGTGCACTCTATCGGCTTGCTTACCCAGTTCTTAAGCGCTACGAAGAGCACCTTCGTAAAACGCAAACAGTGGACCATGAGGGAACGATTCTCAAGGCATACGAATACCTTCGTGACCGGGTCGTGGTGTCTCCCTGGACTGTAGTTCTGATTGATGAGTACCAGGATGTAAACCCGGCCCAAGCAGCTTTCGTGCATGCTCTGCTCAAACCCAAGGTACCTGCACGACCCAGCACAAGCGCACGACTCACCGCTGTTGGAGACGACTGGCAGGCGATCTTTGGCTTTCAGGGTGGAGATATCGACCTCATTCGCAGATTCAACGACCCCATGGGGGAACACAACAGTTGTAAGGAGCGGGTAGAGCTTAAGCAAACCTATCGCTTTGGGCAGTCGATTGCGGACTCGACCAGGCACTTCGTAACTCAGGGAAGCGGAGCAATCGACCGTGAAGTCATAGGACATCCAGACATTAGTCCCAATCCCAGATGGCCCTCCAGCATTGTCGTAGCCTCGTCGAAGCTTACCGTGGCAGGCGAGCGGCAGTTTGGGAAAAACCACAGGGGATTCACTGCAGCTGTTCTTGCAGCGCTTGCACGAATCAAAGAACAGTCCACAAAGCCGAAGGTACTGATACTCGGGCGCCTGGTTGTGTCCCTATTTTGCTGTAA
>JAAXGV010000039.1 GCA_012271185.1 Rhodothermales bacterium | reverse complement strand
GAACGCCATGCTATGATATCTGCTAGTCGTAGAGGGCCTCGCCCATGGCGGTCACATCAATGGTCACCAAGCGCACATTCTTGTAGCCACGCACCTTTTGACGCACACGGCGCAAGTGTACGATATCGGCCAGTACCACCTCTGCAAAGCGCCAGCTTAGCTGTGCCACCGGCACATCATAAAGCGGGCCCGACCCAATCACCAGAACGCGCTCATGCTTTGCGCACTGCTGCGCCGCCTCCAGTATGAGGGCGCGGCTGTGCTCCACGTGTGGCGTCCAGACAAGCCTGCAGCGACGGCCTCTTGCGTGGAGGTGCCTAAGACCATGCACATACCCCATAGCGTAAGCATACTTGGGAGCGGTGCGTGTGTGACTGGAAAACCAGGAATGCATGGGCGTGCCTACCCGGACAACTTTTTCAGTGCGCTTATTTCTGAAACGCAGCGCCTGATCTGTTCCAGTATTGCGTTCTTCTCATCTGATCCTGCTGCAATCCTGAGTTTCTCCTTCAGTCTGTCACGCCTTTCCTCCAGCCTGTGAATCTTCAGCCGCCTCATGGCCTGCATCGCAGCCTTCCGGGGTTTCTCGTAGTACACTACCTTGCGCATGTTGCGTTTTGCCCAACCAGGAGATGTTCTTTCTGGCTCCTTCTTCAGCTCGAGAACCAAGGGCCTCAAGTCAAGGGGAAAGTGCCCCGGCGCCGTATCCACCGCGCCGTGCTTGTGCATATCTAGAAGACAGGAGGCTATCCGGCGCACATCCCCCCTTGTAAACTCCTCCAGCTCCACCTCCTTCATAACATACCGGATCAGCACATCTCCCTTGTTCAACATGATTCGCAGGAGCTCCCTTTCGGAGGACAGCATCTCACGCACCCGCCCCTCCGCACTGCGCGGCACCCGGCCTCTTCGGCTCTGACGCACGGTGCGCGGCGCGGCGGACACCAGCTTGTCGCCCAGCGATGCTTTAAGGGCGTCAACAGGCAGTCCAAACCTACGGCTGGCCCGCTGAATAGCCTCCTCCATGGCTGGCCCGCCACCCATCCTACCTATTGACGCAAGCACGGCACGGCTGGAGTCCGCCTTGCCTTCCGGCGTGCTGAAGCCTTCCTGCTGGCTGTAATGATCATACAAAAAGTCAACAAAGCCCTTGCGATGCTTATCGATATAGTTCGTGAACCCCTCTCCTCTGTGCCGCCTGACGTATGAATCCGGGTCCTCACCCTCGGGCAACGCCACCGCGTATGGCATCATGCCACCTTCAAGAGCCAGATCAATAGCACGCAGCGCTGCCCTTGCCCCGGCCTCGTCTGCATCATAGATGAGCAACAGCTTCTCTGCAAACGTGCGGAGTATTCTAACCTGGTCGCTCGTCAAGGCCGTACCGCAACAGGCGACAACATTTGTGACACCGGCCTGGTGCAGTGCCAGCACATCCGTGTAGCCCTCCACCAGTATGACCTCTCCCTGCTCCAGCCTGGATAAGGCAGTGCTCTGGTACAGGCCGTATAACGCCCGGCTCTTCTTGTAAACAAGCGTCTCAGGACTGTTGAGATACTTGGGTGCATGCTCTGTCTCTTCCAGGACCCGGCCGCCAAAACCGATGACCTTTCCACTCAGGTCATGAATCGGAAAAATCACCCGTCCCCGGAACCGGTCGTATAGCCGGGTGCCTTCCTTGCTGCGCTTAGCCAGGCCGGACTTTTCAAGAATCTCCTCAGAGATGCCGGTGCGGGTCGCTTCTTGTATCAGTGAGTCCCACCTGTCTGGAGCATAGCCGACTTCAAAATCCCGGACAGTGCTTTCATTCAAGCCGCGCTGCGAAAGATAATCCCGTGCCTTCCCGCCTGATAAATCGAGCTGTCGCGCAAAAAGACGGGTCGCGTACTCCAGCACACCGTAGATCCGCACCTTTTCAGTGAAGAGGGCTGCGATCTCCCTGTAGTGCGCCTTTCGCGCCGGGTCGGCAATGCCATCAATCATGGCGTTTACAACCCGTACTGCCTTCTTCAACCCGCCCGAATCAGTATCGGGATCGAGAACGAAGCGCACAAAGTCGCGCCGGTGCTCCCTCAGGTACGTGCCGAAGGCATCTGCGCCATGCTCCTGAATCAACGCCTGGCAATCTCTTTCATGCAGGAACAACACATCAGCACCGAGCCCGCTGCTCAGTACCAGATCTATCTTCTGACGAATATCGCGCCGATTATCATCTGTCTCGTAGATCAGCACGACCTGTGGTGCGTAACGTCGCAGGCGCACAGCCTGGTCACGTGTCAGCCTTCCACCCGCCGGTGCCACAACATGTCTGACTCCTGCCGCATGCAGTGCCAGAACATCCCAAAAACTCTGCACAACCAGCGCCTCTCCCCGAGCCCGCATCGCGTCCTTGCTCTGGTAAAGCCCGAAGAGGCAAGCGTCTTTTTCGTATTGCGTCTCTTGTGGCCTGTGATTGTTCCTGTCTGTCGTCGCCGGACTCACGCCAACACCATATATGCCCTTCACGCTTCCCGAAGCAGACACCACCGGCAGAACAACGCGACCCCGGAAGACATCGTAGTAAAATGGCTCGCCGTCCCTGTATTTTCTGACAACCAGGCCGGCCTCCTGTAGTGCGGCCGCCTCTATTCCGCCGGCCCGGGCTGCCCGAACCAGCGCATCCCAACGGTCCGGTGCAAAACCCAGTCCAAAGGACTGTATCACAGCGTCGTTGATCTCTTCTTTTTGCAAGGCGCGCAGCGCCTGGCGGTTTTGCATCAGATCGCTGAACTGATCCTGGTAGAACTCCAGCGCAAACTGCAGAGCGCGCACTTCCCGCGCCGCCGCCACATCCTCGCGAACCTTCGCTGTATCAATCTCCAGGACCTTTGCCACATGGCCCTCAAAGGCCCCCCTCATGAGGGTATCCTCGATGTTGGCTACCGCTGTCGCTATCGCGAGCCTGGCCTCGTCCTGCCACCCCGGCGTGTCCCGTTCCTTGTAGCGCTGGTGGATAAACTCAACGAATCCCTTGCGTTCGCCTGACAGCAGTGCCTTCAGGGCTGCTGCTCCTTCTTCTTTGGCCACTCCGGCCCGGGGCAAGGACACCACATGCACGCGCATATCGCCAGCCAAAGCTGTGTTGACTGTGCGCACTGCCGCGTTTACGCTGGCCAGCCTTGCGCCATGAACCACGACCAGACTGCTGGTATACTGCTTCAGAGTCTGAACCTGCTCAGAGTTCAGAACCCCGCTCGGACTCGCAACAACGTTCCTGATCCCTGCCTGGTGCATGACAACCGCCTCTTCCAGGCGGGTCACCAGGAACACCTCCTTGGCCTGCCGTATCGCCGGACCCGCCTGGAACAGACCAAATATGACGCGGCGCGGATTGTACAGCGCACTGTTCAGGACCAGTATGCGTGGCGTTTCATCCGGCGCGAGCGCCACAAATCCAGTGATGTGTCCGGTCTTCGAATGGACCGGAAACACCAGCCTGTCAACTAGGCAATCACGGTATTCCTCTTTGTCCCGCACAGCCAGCCCCGCGTCCTCGAGCGCTTGCAGAGCTATCTGCTGCTTTCCGGCAGCATCAACAAGCAGCCTGGCGTGACTGCGGGGCGCATAGCCCAGACCGATCTTCCTGGCCGTCGTATCAGCTATACCCAGTCTCTCCTGGAGGGCCTCGCGCGCCTCATCCAGGTGCGTCTGGTAGAAGCCGGCGGCAAATTCCACGACCGCACTGTTGCGCTCCAGCACCTCCTTGCGCCTGGGGTCGATAGCCCGCTCAGGAATCTCTATGTGAGCGAGCTCTGCAAGGCTGCGCATCGCCTCTGGAAACGACAGCGACTCCTTCTCCATGACGAAGGTGAAGACATCGCCGCCCTTCTGGCACCCGAAGCAGTAGAAGCTGCCTCTGTCCTGGGATACATAGAAAGATGCTGTCCGCTCGTTGTGAAATGGACACAGCCCCTTGTACCGCTGTCCGCTTCGCTCAAGCTTGACATACCTGCCTACGATGGCCACGATGTCCGAAGCGGCTCGGATCTCTTCCCTTATGTAAAGATCTCGTGACATGGCAGCCGCAGCGGAGTGTCAGCTACTGTGGCAGGGCTGGTGCACGGGTATCCTCAACAGGCGCAACATCCGGCTTATCAGAGCATTGACAGGCGCCAGAGATCAAGCACCCCACTAGACAGACTACAAGGAGAAGGCGTTTCATATCTTGATGTGTCCGAGGCAGCATCAATATACGGATCACGCATTGCACCCCCAGCTACATGATCGTTCTTGGTATTGACATCGGCGGGAGTGGCATCAAGGGTGCACCGGTGGACACCGCAGCAGGCCTTCTGACTGCCAAACGCATCCGGCTGCCCACACCACCCCCTGCCCGTCCAGCGGATGTGGCCGAGGTGGTCAAGAAGATTGTTGATGGTTTCAACTGGAAGGGGCCGGTCGGCTTCACCATGCCGGGTCGCGTCAAGCACGGTGTCATGCATACTGCCGCCAACATTGACAATGGCTGGGTTGGTGCTGACGCGCAACAGATCTTCGTTCAGGCTACGGGCTGTCCGGTCATGGTACTTAACGATGCCGATGCCGCAGGTGTTGCCGAGATGGCTTTCGGTGCCGGGCGCGCATCACAAGGCGTAGTGCTGATGCTCACGTTTGGTACGGGGATCGGGTCCGGGCTCTTCTGCAACGGCATCCTGGTGCCCAACACCGAGCTCGGACACCTCCGACTGCATGGAGACAAGGCCGAGGCATATGCTGCAGCCAGTGCCAAGAAGCGGGACAACCTCACGTGGAGGGACTGGGCAGGCCGCGTGCAGGAATACCTCGATCACGTGGAGTTTCTGTTCGCTCCGGATCTGATCATCCTCGGAGGCGGGGTAAGCCGCCCCAAGAAGGTGAAGAAGTACCTGCACCTGCTCAAAACAACAGCACGGATGGTTCCGGCACAGCTTGAAAACGAAGCCGGCATCATTGGCGCAGCATACGCTGCCCGCTCCCTGCAGGCTGCTTGACCCGCATGGCCGATCAGCCTGCCACATATGAAGGCCCGGCACTGGCCCAGAATATCAGGCGGCTGGCCGCACAGGATACCGCGCAGCTTCGGCAGGAAGAAGCAGAAGCTGCCGTCCGGTCCCTGCTGGACCGGCTGAACAGAGGTACTGTACGTGCAGCCTCCCGCGATGCATCAGGCCACTGGACCGCGCACGCGTGGGTCAAGCAGGGGCTGCTGCTGGGATTCCGCCTGGGCATGCTTGTCGACCGGTCCTCGGAAGCATTTCCGTTTTTTGACAAGCATACGTACCCCCTGAGACCGCTCAGCCTCGGAGACGGCATACGCCTGGTGCCTGGGGGTTCGGCTATCCGCGCCGGCGCATATGTGGCACCCGGTGTGATCTGCATGCCGCCAATGTACATCAATACCGGTGCCTACGTGGATCGCGACACGATGATTGACTCCCATGTGCTTGTTGGAAGCTGCGCCCAGATCGGGCAGCGCGTACACCTTTCCGCGGCTGCCCAGATCGGTGGCGTACTCGAACCAGCGGGTGCCCTGCCTGTCATTGTAGAAGACGATGCATTCATTGGCGGCGGCTGCGGGATCTACGAGGGGTTTATTGTCCGGCAGCATGCGGTACTCGCACCC
>JAAXGV010000159.1 GCA_012271185.1 Rhodothermales bacterium | reverse complement strand
GTCAGCGCCAAAGGCAAGCCATCCGAGATCTTCTCGGGGCCGGTTGTATCTGCGGACCCAGATGCGACCGTCACGCCCGACCATGATGCTCGACATAACCGGAAATGCGTCAGCGACGGGGCGCTCCCGGCTAACTGTTGCATCATCATACTGGTCCCAGTCGTAAGATGGTGATTGGGTGCGGCGCTCTTGGTAATCCTCACGCCAGGTGCGTACATCCGCACTGGTAACTGCGCGGTCTGGCTCGTACCAGCGAATGATCATCCGCAAGTTTAACTCATCGTCCAGAACCTGGACCTCCGGCTTGCTTCCATGTGCGAGCACGACGGTCGAGCCTCGGGCATCAACTTCCGCAGATGCCTCAAAGAGCGGGAACAGCCAGAAGTCCGGAGGGCCATCCCTGACTTGGCCGATGGTTCGGTGAGGAATTCGGGCAGGGCTACTCGCAAGCTTGCCGCTCGGGTCGTGGACTTCTACGATCAACGTGTCTGGAAAAGCAAAATCCTCACGATGTGCCGACTCTACTCTTGTGTTCACCGTGTATCCGTTGTCGAGCACGCCTCCACCCTCGGACGGGTTCAGGTACTCCGGCGTGATACTCACCCGCCGCACGAATTCGCCTTGGGCCGTGAAGACGTTGTAGCTCCATGGATAGTAGTCACCCACCCAAAGGGTATCGCCTGCGGTGATCCACAGGATGAAGGGATTCTGAAACTCACCCGGCCCTTTACCGGACCGACCCATTGACTGCAGGTGCCGACCCGCCTCGTTATAGATGTGCACCTCGGCGGTCGCACGGTCTATCGCCACGACGGATCCGTCGGACAGCCGACCCATACCCCGGATGGAGGAAAACCATTGCTTATCGTCTTCCTCATCCTCGCCGATGATCAGAGCGGGCTCCTCACTGATCGTGCAGGTAGCGTCCGAATTCATAGGGTCGCTTGCGACGATCTGTACATTGGTGCTGTCTATGGCGGCGGATTCGAATGGTGCTTGCTGGACACAGGCGCTAAGAAGCAGGAAAAGTGCGATGACTGGGCTTCTCGGGTAGCGCTGGGTGTAGTCATGTGGTTTTCCAAGGGTGGTGGACATTTGAGGGTCAGCCTCGCAATCCATGCAAGTCAGCAAGCTCGCCTCTTAAATAGCCGAATCAGAATCATTGTTCCGATCTCTTGCGTAACTGATGCCAAGCTGATCTTAGTCGAGTGTGCGGCTTTGCTGCAGAGCGATATGGGCAGAGTAGTGAGCAAGGCAGAGTCAAGTTAAGGTGCGTATCCCCCGGAATGTCTTGCTATTGCATCTGTTGCGGACCGGGTGCGCAGCACAACAAAGGGCAAGCAATAGTGCACATCCGCTGCCTCCTGCGCCGGTCTCAGGAATGAGGCAGCCAGCCTCGCGGATCTGTGTTACCAGACCGCTCTGTGGCTGAAATCACGCGACAGCATCGAGAGCGAGCGCTTCCGTTCGTGCAGTGACAGGTGTGAGCCAGCCATACGGATCATGGCCTCTTCTGACAATAGCAAAGAAAGCCTGCTGCAGCTCAGCCGTAACGGGGCCGCGGCGACCGGTGCCGATGGTATGCTTGTCCACAGAACGGATGGGAGTGATCTCAGCGGCAGTGCCGGTAAAGAAGAGCTCGTCGGCTATATACAGTGCTTCACGAGGCAGAAGCTCTTCCACGACCTCGTATCCAAGGTCTCGGGCCAGCCGGATGACAGACGACCGCGTGATGCCCGGCAGAATCGAAAGGCTCCGGGGTGCGGTGAACAGCACGCCGTCGCGGATCAGAAACAGGTTTTCGCCGCTGCCCTCGGCGAGGTATCCGTCCACACTCAGCATGATGCCTTCCGCATATCCGTTCAGTACCGCATCCATCTTGACAAGGCTGGCATTCATGTAGTTGCCGCCGCCTTTGGCCATCGCCGGGTGTGTGTTGGGCGCCATCCTGCTCCACGAAGCCACCTGCACGTTAATGCCTGATTCCAGTGAGCCTTCGCCCAGGTACGCGCCCCACTCAAGGACAGCAATAAAAGTGTCAATTTCGCTGTGCATCGGGTTGACATTAAGGGATCCCGTGCCGCGCATCACCACAGGGCGTATGTAGCAAGAGGCCAGTCCGCTGCTCTGAATGGTCTCCAGCACTGCCGCCTCCAATGCTGCCTGATCATAACGGGGCATCATGCGGTGAATCTTCGCAGAGTCCATAAGACGCCGCATGTGGTCCTGCAGCCGGAAGACAGCAGAGCCCCTGGCAGTATCGTAGCAGCGGATACCTTCAAAGACGGAAGAGCCATAATGCACCACATGCGAAAGCACGTGAACCTTGGCGTCCTCATGAGGGATCAGCCTTCCGTTAAACCAGATATCATGTTGCATGGAATTGTTCAAGCTTGTGCGTGGTCAGTTGCAGGTTGTCTGCAGCAGCACCCGCCCCTTTTTGCAGTGAACGGGTCATTGCCTGTGTTGCCACGGCGAAGCGCAGCAGTGTCCAGAGGATCTTGATGGATGCCCGCACCGTGCCCGATACGGTGCCTGTGATCTTGGAAACGCCTGTGCGTCGGCGATAGGATACCGGTACCTCAGCGATGCGAAGACCCGCCAGGTGCGCTTTGATCTGCATCTCAATCGTCCATCCAAATGTCTTGTCCTGCATGTTCAGCCGAGTCAGAGCTTCATACCGGATCGCCCTGAACGGTCCCAGGTCCGTGTAACGGATGCCCCACAGCATCCGCATGAGCGTGCATGCCAGACGGTTGCCAATGACGGCCTGGGGAAGCATGGCACCCGGTTCCCTTACCCCGGCCATGCGGCTGCCAACAACAAAATCAGCGTGCTGCCGCAGGATCGGCGCAACCAGCGCTTCCATCTCATCAGGATGATCACTGTAGTCACCGTCCAGAAAGACGACAACGTCAGGACGCATATCCTCGGCTGATCCAAGGCCCCGGAGGCAGGCGTAGCCGTAGCCCCTCCGGCTTTCGTTAACGACTACAGCACCAGCCTGCTTCGCGTTCTCTGCGGTAGCATCCGTGGATGCATTGTTGACGACGACAACTGCTTCCGCAAGGCCTGGCGGGATGTCACCAACCACGCGGGCAATGGCGCGGGCTTCGTTAAAGGCCGGGATGATGACCAGGATACGTGCGCCCATGGAGCGTACTACTCCCGCACCTGTTCCAGCGAACCGACAGGCGCGTTCCACACCTGCGCCGCCACGTCCGGGAAAGCCTCGCTGTCAAGAACCCTGTAACCCAGCGTAATGGCAGAGGTGTCCTGAATCAGCCACTCCGCGCTGAAACGTCCCACAGCGCCTATGTAGCCAAAACCATTGACCACGTTTGACAGTGTCCCCGGCTGTCCAAGCGCCTCGGCTGTGAACACACCGCCAGGCGGCGTCCAGTCCTTATCCAGAACAGTCAAAGTCATGCCCAGGCCCGCGAGAAACCCTCTGGTGAACATCTCGGGGTGATTCGCAAGGAGCGAATCGCGGTCTCTGACCAGGTCTAAGCGGGTTTCCCAAAAGCCTTCGTGCGTGTCGGATGCCTTACTCGCAGGCTGGTGATTTATACGGATATCCACGAACCCGTAGTCATCGAAAATGAAAAACCGGTACCACTGTACGATATCATACGGATCCTCGTCAAGAGACCACCATAGGATGCGCTGTGTTGCCACGAGCGTCGTGGTTTGGACCCAGGTCAGCTTTTCTTGCTGAACCGAGGGCTCCAGGTGATTCGGGACCTGCGTAAAAGCGGTCGTGGCCAGTTCGGATCCCGGCTTGTGGACGGCAATATTGTAATACTTGCCCGCATGCACACGAAACGGCGCATAAAAGATGTGTCCTGCTGAGCCGTCTTCAAATGTGTGGATGGAGTCTGTCCACGTGTGAATTATGTCTGACCCAGCCTGCTGTGACGTGAAAATGATGTCAAGCTTTTGGTCGGGCGCGGTCAGTGTGGGACGGATTGCGATCACACGCACAAACTGCGTGTCTGTGGCCATGTCAAGCGTTCCAAACAGTGTGTATTGCCGGTCAGTCTCCAAGATGGGATTGATCGACTCATCGCAGCTTGTCAAGGCAACGGCGACAAGCAGCACAAGGATTAGGGAAGGAAAACGCATAGAGGTTGCAGAAGATGGAGGGCCTAAAACTCTAGCTTAAGCCCTACTGCCGGGATGAACGGCAGCTGATCCAGACGCTCAAGCGTGAACAGATCGATATAGAAAAGGTTGGTGCGGTCGTATGCATTGGTCCCACTGGCGAGTATCGTAAGCGCTGTGCTTCTCCCGAACTCAAAGGCATACTCCGCGGAAATGTCCAGGCGGTGATAGTCGGGCAGGCGACCGCTGTATGGGTAGGAATACAACACACGCGTCTGGCCAGGCTCAGCAAAAAAATCCTTGGGTCCATCCATCAGGACAAACTCGTCAAAGCCCAAGGCTTCGCTAAACGGCAGCCCGGAGCCATATTGCCAGCGCGCGTTTAACGTGAAATTGCCGAAGTGGAGGCTGCCCAGTGCATTGACCTGATGCCGGCGGTCATGCGGTGGCGAATATTCGTATCCTCCGGGACCGAACCAGTATTCCACCTCCGTCTGGTGAGCCACATACACCACCTTGGAGTATCCGTAGTTGATAAAGCCATAGAACGGCCCGGTGTCCACCTCAACGCGCGCATCGCCGCCCCGCACCGTGCCCTCAGCAGGTTCGATGGCTACGGTAAACCGGGGGAATGAAGTCCATTCAGCGACAGAAAGGTTGGCCAGATCCTTGTAAAACCCCTCCACGGCAACACGAAGCCAGTGTGCCGGCCGAATCTGGTATCCACCCAGTAGATGGTATGCCCGCGGCACCTCCCCGGAGGGTGAGGAGGTCCATGCTGTGAACACATCGCCGGCGTCGCGGCGGTCCGCCAGTCCAACAAACTCCTGATGGTAAATGCCCGCGGCTGCGCTTACGCGGTGGATGCCGTAGGTCAGGACCGCCCTGAGCCGCGGTTCGATAAAGTTGCGACCTTTGCTTGGAAATGATGACAGCCTGATCCCAGGCTCTACATCAAAGCTGAGGTTATCTTCGTCTACCACCGGAATTTCCGTCTGGATATAGCCGCCAGCCTCACTGACAAACTCCGTCTCGTCCGAGATGTCCTGGAAAATTCCGAACAGCTCGCTGTCAAGCCGGTTAAACTTGAAGTACATCCCCCATGAGATGTCAGTATAGCCGCTGAAATGGGTGATATTGGCGGAAGCGCTGATCTCCTCGGCCCTGGAGGACCGTGTGGGTTTCAGCTCGGGACCATAGGAGTTGTTGATGGACGAGAAGGAAACCAGCATCTCCGCCTGCACGGGAATGCGTGTCGGCAGCAGCACGAAACGGCTGCCTATGGCGTTGTTTTTCCAAAGCACCTGGTTGGTGGTGCTGTCAGCCTCCGCCTGCGTCAATGCCCCCAGAACACCGCGATCAAACGAGCGCAGTCCCGTGATCGAGACTTGGGTGTTTTCCGATGTGATCGCGTGAACCTTGACGAACTGGTCGTTGAAAGAGTAGGGCAGCTGTGAGTCAATGATCCTCGAGGCGCCCTGATCAATCACGTCGAAACGCCCCGACATCAGAAAGGACACCCTGTCCCTGATCAGCGGCCCTTCCAGGAGCCCCGCACTGATGAAGGGGGCTGCCGAAAATTCACCGGAGAACCGCCGCTTGTTGCCGTTCCGTGTGGAGATGTCAATGACGGAGGACATGCGTCCGCCATACTTGGCGCCAAAGCCGCCGGCATACACGTCAGACACGTTCAGGATGGCTGACGGGATGGCGGAGTAGAATCCGATCAGGTGAAATGGCTGATAAATCAGGATGCCGTCCATGAGCACCTGGTTCTGCGTGGGTTCACCACCGCGGATAAACAGCTGTCCGCCCTGGTCACCACTGGCGACTACGCCCGGCAGCGTGACAAGGTAGCTGGCCAAGTCTCCGGACAGGTCCGGTGAGGGAATCATCTGTATGTCAGCGGGCCGGATAGTCTGAAGGCCGGCGGTGACAGCTGCAGCACCCGCGGTTTCGCGCTCCTCTTCGACCATCACGTCTCCGAGATCCGTCTCTTCGCCACCCGCAGCCAGCGCGAAGTTGTATGGCAGGATCTCACCCGCAGCCAGCGTCAGCGTGTCCAGAAGCGGTACGAACCCGATGTAGGAGGCTTCCAGGTAGTACTGGCCTGGCGGGATGCCGGAGATAGCAAAAAGTCCATCACGGTCGCTGGCTCCGCCCAGGAACGCACCACCGTCGTCCCTGAGGACCACATTAACGCCCTGAAGCGGCTGCCCGTCGGCTTCATCCGTGACATACCCGCGCAGGACAGCGTTTTGCGCGTATGCGTTCGCAGCGCAAGCAAACAATAGCAGCAGCAGGATTCGGCGCATTATACAGATACGCTCCTTTTTATTTTGAGTGGAAAAGACGGCATCAAGCGCTTTTCAGAACAAGCCGGCTCGTAGTAGCCGATGGAACACACCAGCCGCGAAATAGATTCCAGAGATAAACCCGACTTGGTGCGGACTATGCGCAGATGGCTGCGATGGGGTGTGATTCTGATCCTGGTGATGATGTTCATCGCGGTGATGAGTACAGTGCTCAACCCGTACGGAGACCGCGAGTGGCTGGAGATTCCGCACGGCAATCATTCGCACTATGTTCCTCGCGGCTGGGATGGCACCAACCTCAGCAACTTTCCGACGCAACCACCGGGCCGCAACGAGGTCATCCTGCCAGACGGACGTGTTGTCCCCAGATAAGCGCCTGCGGGCAGTCAGTCCTCTTCATCGTCTGGCGGTCCGATTGAAGAGAGTACGCTACCCATCAGGTCGGTATAGGTTGCATCGGTACCGGACCCGCGTTCTTTGCCCAGCAGGGAGTGCTGGTGAAGCGCTTCCAGCACAAATCCCATCAGTGGCGCGTAGCCGGCTCTTCTTTTCGGTGGCGCGTGCGTAGCCACAACCTCACGCAGCCCGTCCACCCTGGCGAGGGCCTTCCCATAGGATCCCGCTGATGTGTGCGGGAGCAACGAGACGCTGTTGCCGCTGACAAACCACTGGAGTATACGGCCATAGGCCTTGCGTCCTCCCTGCTTTTCGGACGGATCAGGAAAATGCCTGGCAAAGATGGTGCGAACGGCCCTGCCGATAAGGACCTGCGCAACATTTCCGGCTCCTTCCTGCTCGCCTTCGTAGACAAGCTCGATTTTGCCTGTGATGGCGGGCTCAATGCATTCGAGGTCACTGATGCGTGCCACTGTTGTGCCTTCTCCGGCAATCAGGCTGCGGCGTTCTGCCACCGAAATCACCTCTTCCAGCACGGATCGCGTCATGCGTACGGAGACGCCGGACCGCTGATCCACGAACTCGCTCTTGCGGGCCTCGAAAGCGATCTGCTCGATAGCCTCGTACATGAAGCCGGGCACGATCACCTTGGGTGCATCATCGCCGCGTGCTTGCCATGCCTCCTGCCGCGTGATGGCCATGCCAGTCTCAATGGTTTTCGGGTAGTGCGTAATAATCTGGCTGTCAATGCGGTCCTTTAATGGCGTGATGATGTTGCCGCGGTTGGTATAGTCCTCAGGGTTTGCCGTAAAGACCATCATCACATCCAAGGGAAAGCGGATGTTAAACCCGCGGATCTGAATGTCCTGCTCCTCCATGATGTTGAGCAATCCCACCTGAATACGCGCCTGCAGGTCTGGCAGCTCGTTGATGGCAAAGATACCGCGGTTGGTGCGCGGGATGATTCCGAAGTGGATCACCTCCTCATCCGCATAGGTGAGCCTTCGATGTGCAGCTTTGATGGGGTCGATGTCGCCAACAAGGTCAGCGATGGAGGTGTCGGGCGTGGCAAGCTTTTCGCCATAGCGCTCGGAGCGGTGGATCCATGCTATGGGCGTGCCGTCTCCATGTGTCGCGATGCGTTCTCTGCCGTACTTGGATATGGGCGCCAGCGGGTCATCGTTGACTTCACTGCTGGCTATTATCGGCAGGTATTCGTCCAGCAGGTCCGGCAGCATGCGGGTAAGCCGGCTCTTGGCCTGCCCCCGCAGCCCGAGAAGAATGATGTCGTGACGCCCCAGTATGGCGTTCTGGACCTGTGGAATGACAGTGTGATCAAAGCCAATGATCCCTGGGAAGATGGTCTCGTTCCGACGCAGCTTGGCCAGCAGATTGCGCCGCATCTCATCCTTAACACTGCGTCGGGCGTATCCACTCGCTTTGAGTGCGCCCAGTGTGCTGATATCGTTATGAACCAAGGTAAGCGCTGGCTGTCTGGGTGTTACCGGCAGGCACTTGCCACGTGTAAAGCCGAACTGCGGGTTCGGGCTCTACGATGGCGATGGCCATACGGTATTCGGTATCGGTGCGCCGGATCACGGCAATGTCGATAGGGTAGTAGTTTTTGTTGAATCCCGGGTCAGGCTCCAGCAGGATATGCTGGAGCATGCCGAGGCGATCGTATGCATCAATCTGCAGCCAGCCCGGCCGTATGTTCAACACGAACAGCAGGTCTCCGGCAGGTGCCGCCGAACTCATTACCAGTGGTGCGCTGCGACCCTTGCCTTGCCGGAATGCGTGTGTGCGTGCAAGCATTGGAGAATCAAAACCCTGCAGCACGAGTGAGTCTCTGCGCCCCTGCGAGGGCAGCACGTCAACGACAGGAAAGAACCCGGAAAAGCTCAGCAGCGAGTCTCCCCAAGTGCGCAGCGGGCCTGCGTTCCGCCACGTGTCGCCCGTCAGGGGTGTTTTTGCAAGAATGCGCCCCTGCCGGTCGATACGGGCCAGGAAGGGATGGATGTTCCTGCCAGTGACCTTCAGGTAGGCGGTCAGCCCGTCGGTTGTGACGTACTGAAGTGCGGTTTCCGGCAGGTCCGGCAGTGTCTGAACCGTATGAGCCGGGCCGGCCCCGGCAATGTAGTCAATACGTCGTGTGCCCGGGCTGAAGACGGCCACCGTATCTGCGTGGAGTCCGGCAAGGTAGGGAATCGATGCGCCCTCCCACACCACCTCGCGCACAAAGGTGCCTTCAGCGTCAAAATAGAACAGGCTGTTTCGCCGGGCATCGCTTACAACCACGCTGCCCTGATCTCCAAACAGGACCGTGCGCGGATACTTCATCTGCCTTGTGACGGGTGGCGCGAGGCTCCCATCGAATCGAAGCGTGTCCGGCACCATGCCGGCAGTGATCTCGCGGGAAAGCGAGTCTGCGGGCGATACGGCCCGCGAAGGCGTGCGCTGGCAGGATGACGGCAGACACCCTGTGCACAGCACAGCAAGGATGCAGTAAGAGGCCAGAGGCGCCGCGCGGCCGGGCATGTACAGCACGCGGACTAGCTCTCCAGGCGGCCAATGCGCATGGTAACCTCCACTCTTTGGCTGCCGCGTACAACATCGAACGTCAGCGTGTCGCCTGGAAGAAAGTCATAAATACGGGCCACATAGTCATCGAAGTCAGCTATGCGTTCGTCTTCAACAGCTATGATGACATCTTCCTGGAAAAACCCGGCCTGATCCGCGGGTGAACCGGGATCGATGCGGGCCACCAGAACACCGCGTGCGGATCCGAGCCGCCTTCGGGCTGCTGTTTCGGCTGTAACTTCCAGGAAGCCCAGCCCTGTGTAGTAGGAGCGGTCCACCATGCCTGTGGTGCGCAGCTGAGCTATAATGCGCTCAGCCTTGCGTGCCGGCACAGCAAAGCCCAGTCCCACCGAGCCGCCGTCCTCCGTGTAGATCGCTGTATTGACACCGATAACCTGGCCCAGAGCATTGACCAGTGGACCACCCGAGTTGCCCCGGTTTATCGAGGCGTCAGTCTGGATCATGTCATAGTAGAAATAGCCGTCTTTGCGCCCGAGGTCCCGACCCACGGCGCTGACCACGCCTACGGTTACCGAAGGCTCCGTGGCTTCGAAGAGCCCGAACGGGTTGCCCAGCGCGATGGCCCATTCGCCTACAATTGGCACCTGTTTTGCAGCGAACGTCAGGTATGGCAGAGGCACAGGAGAATTCACCTTCAGCAGCGCAAGGTCGGAGATGGGGTCCGACCCCACCAGTTGCGCATCCAGCGTATAGCCATTGTTGAGTGACACACTGATTCGTGTAGCGTTGCCGGCCAGGTGATCGTTGGTCACGATATATCCGTCAGGGGAGACGATGAAGCCGCTGCCTAGGTTTTCTACCTCCATGGTTTGCTCCCTGTTGGCAAAGAACGGCCGAAAAAACGGGTCGTTGAAAAGCTCCGCCATTGGATCACGGTAGACCACGCGCTGCAGCTCCATCACATTGATACTGACGATAGCCGGCGTCACCGCACGGACTGCACGCGTGATAGCATTTTGACGGCTTGCCGACACTGAGTCGCTGACAGTCAGCGCGGTGTCGGCGGCGGGCGACGCATGCTGCTCCTGCGACTGTGCACGGTTGCCACAGCCCGCGCACAAGGCGATGATCAAGTAAGCAGAGAGGCGCACCATTGTGATGGATCAGATATGCCTGTTGTTACGGAAAAGCCGGCCCAGCGGTTTCTGGTATGCGGCCATTGCGCGTGCAGCCAGTGCGCCGGGCGCACAGGTAACGCTGCCGCTTGGGTGTGCGCCACTGCCGCAGAAAAAGAGTCCCGCCACCGGTGAGGCAAAGTTCGGCACCGGTCGCACAAGAAGCTGGTCCGGTGCCTGCTCAAGGTGGTAGCAGTGTCCGCCTGGTATGCGGTACTCGTTTTCCAGGTCCGCTGGTGTCCGAAGCTGCGACACTTGGGCGGTGCTTGGCAGGTGCGGTAACAGCTGCTCCATAACGCGTCCGGTCAGTTCGCTGCGTGCTGCATCCGTCCACCCGCCCTTGGGCCTGTATGGGACGCAGTGTGCCAGAACAGAAAGCTGGGCGGCCTTTCTGCCTGCGGCGATCTCGAGAGCGAATGTGTCTGGCAGCTCTCCACGTTTCAGTCTGTCAAACGATCGTTCCAGTGCTTCCAGCCCCGGCGCTATCCGTGTGCAAGGCAGGAGGGCCGGCGCTGCGGCGTCCAGTACCATGTGTGCGGTGGTGCCCCGGCCTCTGAGGTGCCGGGTCCGCCATGCAAACATGTGCCGCTGCGCGCCGAAGCGTAAAAGTGACCCGAACACCTCCTTCGGGCTGCATGCGGCGGCAACCATCCTGGTGGCGATGGTTTCACCTGTTGCCAGGCGAACACCACAAGCCTGGCCGGCTTTGGACACCAGAATCTCCTCCGCCTGCGTACTCGTCCGGGTCTTCACGCCGTGGCTGGCCGCCGCTTCGTGCAGCACGCCAGCCAGCGCAGGCAGACCGCCAACGACATGCTGTCCGCGCATCGCCTCGTGCATGAGGATAGCCAGTGCGCCGAAGGGAGCAAAAGGACCTCCATACATTGCCTGCAATGACGGAACAGCCAATGCGGCTTTCAGTGCGTCATGCACAAAGAACTGGTCCAGAAAGTCCTTCGCGCTCAGTGGTGCCAGATGCAGGAGCTCGCGTGCGGCGGCGCTGCGCCAGCAGGGCAGGAGCATCAGAAAGTCTGCTTTTCGCTGCGGAACCGGACGCAGCAGCAATTTTCTGAAGAGGGGGACTGTCCGGCTGCAGACTGCGCGGTACTGCCTGTATCCTTCCGCATCGTCAGGTGACAGGCCTCCGGCAGGTGCCTCAGCGGAAAGCGTGACACGCTCGCCGGCGCCGGTGGCTGCATGGAGTGGCGCCGCTGTGCGGGTCAGCTCCAGCCCGTGATCCTGAAGGCGCAGTCCGGCAAGCAGCTTGGTGCAGAGGCTGCCATGGTCGTGCAGGATACCAGGTCCTGCCAGGCCGCCGACTTCGTTGTGCTGTTCAATAACAAGAATGCGCCAGCCCGCGCGTGCGAGCAGCGCCGCGGCTGTCAGGCCGTTCAGGCCCGCGCCGATCACGATGGCATCGTATGCTTTCATGCGTGGCGGGAGCGCAGGACAGCCTTGGCCGCCAGCTCGCCGCTTGCGCCCATGATGCCGCCCCCGGGGTGTGTGCCTGATCCGCACAGCCACAGATTGCGGATCGGCGTCCGGTAGTGGGCGAGATCAGCCGTGGGGCGCTGAAAGAACAGCTGCTCCAGGCTCAGCTCCCCGTGAAAAATGTTGCCCTCGGTCAGCCCAAACTGCTGCTCCAGGTCCCACGGCGTGAGCACCTGGCGAAACAGTATCTTTTCCCGAAGTCCCGGTGCATATTCGCTTAGCGTGTCCACCACGGCATCACCAAAAGCGTCACGTTGCTCCTCCCATGCCCCTTCGCTCAGGTGGTAAGGAGCATACTGCACAAAGCACGACAGGACATGCTTCCCGGGAGGAGCAACAGACGGATCGGTCAGGGAGGGGATGACCGCGTTGATGAATGGGCGGCGTGAGAATGCTCCGTACTTGGCTTCGTCGTAGGCCTGCTCCAGGTACCCGACATCAGGCGCGATGGCTATGTCGCCACGCAGATGATCTCCTGCACCGGGCCGGCACGCGAACTCCGGTACGCTGTCCAGCGCCAGGTTGACCTTGCCTGAGCTTCCGTGGTACTTGTAGCGGGAAAGCGCTTTTATTGTCGCTGCCGGCAGATGCTTTTTGCCCACCAGACCAAAGAGTGTACTGCTCGGGTCCAGGTTGGACACCACGAGCTTGGCCTCCACCTCGTCGCCGTTGTCAAGGACCACACCAGTGGCACGTCCATTGCGAAGCAGCACCTGTGCCACGGGTGATGACAGCCGTATCTCTGCACCGAAGGCACGGGCCGCATTGGCGCAGGCTGCGCTAACGCTTCCGGTACCGCCCCGGGAGAGGCCCCAGGAGCGGAATGCTCCGTCAATCTCACCCATGTAATGATGCAGCAGCACATAGGCTGTGCCTGGGGTCCGCACACCCTTGAAGGTGCCGATGATGCCGCTGGCGGACAGTGGCCCCTTGAGGACAGGTGACTCAAACCAGAGATCGAGAAAATCTGCGGCACTCATGGTGAACAGCCTGACTGCAAGGTGCTGCAGCTCAGGGTCAAGGTTCCTGAATGCCCGTCTCAGCCGCAGCATGGTCCGCAGGTCACGAGGATGCAGGGACCCCAGGACCGGGGGCGGATGATCGATAGCCACTTTCGCCAGCTGGCCCATTCGTGTCATCACGCGGCTGAATTCCGGGTATACCTCTGCATCGTGGCGGCTGAAATACGCTATTTCCCGGCGTGTGCGTTCGTAATCTGTCCAGCGGGCCAGTCCCGGGCCATCGTGGAGCGGCTGGAAGGCGCAGTCCATCGGGATGACGTGATAGCCGTGTCGCGCCAGGTCAAGCTCCCGGATGATATGCGGCCGGAAGAGGCTGACAACATAGGATGCAACGGAGAAGGTGAATCCGGGATACAGCTCTTCGGACACCGCGGCGCCCCCCAGAACATGTCGCCGTTCCAGCACCAGCACGCTGCGTCCGGCTTTCGCCAGGTAGGCGGCGCAGACCAGCCCGTTGTGGCCGCCACCCACAACCACGACATCGTATCTGGTCATACTGGCATGCTGATCTTCCGGGGAGGGTCAAAGAATCTCGGCGGTCTGACGGTAGCCGTCACTGCATGACGGGCGTGTTCCACCTGCATGTCGAACTGCAGCCGGGCACCCGGGGCTGCGTAGCCCGACCGTATGGTCGCCAGAGCAATGTTTTTCTTCAGTATCGGGGACCATGTGCCACTGGTGGCATAGCCCACCTGGTGCTGCCTGTCCCGGTCGCGGTACACCGGCACGGAGGAACGCCAGGGTTCCGGGCAGAGGGCCGGTGGCAGGCCGATGTCTGAGTAGAGGGCTTCGGTTTCGGCCCAGTCGATATCCAGCCCCACGAGCGCCCACCGGGAGCCGGACCGCTTTTCCCGCCGAAGCGCTGCCTGCCCGTTGAACGGGCCCCGATCCAGGTGCACAGTCCAACCTAGGCCCAGTTCGTATGGCGAGGACTTGCGTGCATCGGTGAACGCGTGGATGGCACTGTGGTAGTCCACGTGCTTCAGGATGAGGCCGGCTTCAAGCCGGCACATATCCAGCGCCATGAGTCCAACGGGCCTGAGCGCGTAGCCGGCCCCGGCGGTCATCAGGGTATCCCAGACACGAAGCGCGCTTTCGCGATCAATCCAGAGCTCGTATCCGAGGTCTCCTGTGTAGCCGGTGCGCGATATCCATATCGGACAGCCGGCGACCGTGGCTTTGCACGTGTCAAAATATCGCACTATGAAGATGTCAGTGTCGGATACTGCCTGCAGAATGTCTCGCGCGTATGGCCCTTGCAGTGCCAGTGCTGCAAGGGTGTCAGTGACATCACTGATCTCGACGGCGTAGCCGCCAGCGAAGCGGTGCAGCCAGGCGTAACAGGGATCCGTGGTGGTGACCAGAAACTCAGCCTTTCCACGCCGCATCACAGTGCCGTCGCCCACGACCTTGCCATCGTCATCACACCAGCAGGTGTAGGCCACCCGGCCCGTTCTCAGGCGCATGATGTTGCGCACCATGGTCTGTGAAAGGAAGGCCGCGCTGTCTGTGCCACTGACGAGATACTTGCAAAGCGGCGTGACATCAAGCAGTCCCGCCGCGCTGCGCACCGCATAGTACTCCAGATCATGCTGCAGGAGGTACGATTCCACAGCATGGAACCCCGACCACGGCCTCCAGCGCATGCTTTCACACAACGCCATCTGGCGCACGAAGAATGGCGACTTGACCATAGCGGCGGTGCCGGGACTATCCGTGCTTAAACTACGCACTGTGCGATGCATGTGACTAAAGCAGGCCTGCTTTCTGTAGGGTGAACGCCCCGGCTGACTCAATCGTAACGGGAAGCACGCTGGCCGCGACCGGTCACACCTGACCGTGTCACTGGTGTGGCGGAGCCCTTCCGTCGGCCCGTTGCCACGCCGGATGCAGGGCGAGGGGGATATTGAACCCGGACCGCCACGAGTGTTGTATGACTCTGCTCATGGTGAACTGGCAGGCAGTGATGCTGCCTGCCTGCATCACCAGGCCGCAGACGAGTCCGTGTCGGCTTTTAGTGGAGACCTTCCCTGGACCGTGACCGCAACTGGGGGATCATTGTGTGCTACCCACTGTACCTATTCTAGCATATGTGATATGGCTGGGTTATGGTTATGGTGCGAAAGAAGCCCGTTCAAGAAGCCTTTCGGCTGGACCGTCCGTTTTCATGAAGCTAAGCTTGGGATAGCAGACCCATGAACTCATCAGCCATGTTCCGACGCCTGCTTCTCCTGACCCTTTTCGTGGCAGCTCTGTCGTTCTCTCGTTCCGCCTCTGCCCAGCCTGTGCGCGCCGACACAGCCGCCGTCCTCCTCGCGGCCGCGGAGGATCTCGAGAACCGGGGTGCAGACGACATCGCCGAAGCGCTGTACCGGTACATACTGGAGCACTTCCAGGAAACGTCCGCAGCCGAGGCCGCGCGCATCCGTATCGAGGTCATCAGCAGTCGGCGGTCCCAGGCCGGCGGCGAAGTCGAGCTAAAGGTGTGGATGGCGACATACGGAGTCTTCATGGGAGGAGTTGTGGTACCATCGGCACTGGACTCCGGCGACTCGAGGACAGTTGGGTTGGGGCTGCTGGTGGGAGGGCCGGCGGGGTTTCTGGCAGGGCGGCAGATGGCCCGGACCCATCCACGTTCGCTGGGCCAGACGAGGGCTGTCACATGGGGCGGAACCTGGGGTGTGATCCAGGGGTGGGGATGGGCGGCGGTCCTCGACTTTGGCAAGCGCGACCCCCGCTCCAGCGGACGAGCGGGCGAGGACGAGTCTTCCCAGGCTATCGCCGCGTCGGCGTTCGTCGGAGGGGCCCTGGGCATCGGCAGCAGCCTGATGCTGGCGCGGCGCGACATCACACCCGGTGCCGCCACCTCGGCCATGCTCGGAAGCCTGTGGGGCATGTGGCTCGGTTTCTCCACCGCGTACCTGATGGATGTCGAGGGAGACGGACTAACGGGGGCCTCGCTGGCCGCCGGCAACGCTGGACTGCTGGCCGGTGCCCTCGCCGGACACCGCCTGCCCATCAGCCGCGGGCAAGCGCGTATGGCCAGTCTGAGCGGTGTGATCGGGGGCTTCTGCGGGCTGGGTCTTAACCTGATCATCCAGCCCGAAGGCGGGAAGGCAGTCGTGGGGATGATGCTGGCGTCCAGCATCGCCGGTCTCGCAGCGGGCGTGATCGGCGTGACCCGCAGCAACCGACGCGCCAAGCGAGGAGAATCGGACCTGAGCGAAGGCCGCGAAGCGCCGGCGTTTCTGCCGGTGCCGGGCTCGCTCCTCAACTGGTCAGACGGAAACTGGGCGCTGTCGACCCCGCTCCCTGTCCCGGCGCTGCAGCCGATCCCTCAAAACGATGGTCGCAACGCCCTCGCCTGGAAGGTTTCGCTGCTGAAGATGCAGTTCTAGCAGCCGTGGATGCGACCCAGGTCGCTCCTTCAGCTGCCCAGATATCCTCCCAGCACGTCGTTCTGCTGCACAAAATCGCCTGCTCGAGTCGCGGTGGGCATGCCACACCGGTGCTGGCACCGCTCCTTGGCCACGTCCAAGGTATGCCTCTCCAAGGTTGTGTCCCTATTTTGCTGTAAAAACGAAACAGCGAGCACGATGAACAGAAAAAGGCCACCGCCTACAGGCCGGTTGCGCAGAACACCAGACC
>JAAXGV010000054.1 GCA_012271185.1 Rhodothermales bacterium | reverse complement strand
TCTGGAATCCCATTTCTTCCACGGGCATCTAGATCGGTAACAGTCTGTTTCAAGATACAGAGGGCCCTTTGCCCCCAAACATTAGCGCTACGCCTATGCCAGCTCCACTTAGAACAGAATTAAGATAGCCATACAGCTCAATACCTATCCCAAAATACCTGAAAGGATGGAGTGTGGCCTGCGCATTCCCATAAAGCCCCACTGTTGCTCTCGGGGGATCGTAACGATCCCACTCATCAATATCAACTAATCCTACTGACAGCCCTCCAAACAAAGCCAAAGCATGATATCTTCCCAAACTCCCCAACCCCCTCGAAACATTCAGAGAAGTCATGCTGCTGGCGGGCACGCTACTGCTAAGGGTGAACTCCTCAGCACCACTCAATCCCACTTGATAGAGGATTTTGCGGCCAAAATTGTAATTGATACCCCAAGCAACAAAGTCAGGAGTCATGATACCCAAATTAGCAGAAACCCATCCCCTTCTGTCGACAACTTGCTGTTGAGCTTGCAGGATACCTGGAACAAGCATTGTGAACAACTCGGCCGTCCATAAGACATTCTTCATAGCAGCTCTCCTGGTTCGCTTCATACTGGAGTTCCCGCTTATTTCATCAACATCATCGTCAAGCTTCTCCGAACTTGATATGATGCGACTGGCCTATGCAGCATTCCGGTGTCTGTATGGCCATAGCCCAGCTTCTGCCATACGCTGCACTGTATACCGTTTTGATGGGGAATGCGTGCACAAGAAAGGTAGAGTTATACCGGACAGCTGAAATCATCCTGTCTGCAACTCCGGCACAGGAAGGTCTGTGGCCGGAAAACCTCCGGCAAACGATGGAAATTGCTCCAAACAGCAGAGAGCGCCCGCGGATGCAGGCGCTCTCTGCTTCAAGACTGTTATGCGATTGGTCTACTTGTCCCACCAGACACGGGTCGTCAACTCGTCCGGCCCCTGATTCGCGATCGCCGCATTGTAGGACTCAGGGTTGGATACCTGTTCCGCTTCGCGATAGCGAAGCCTGCGGGGGATTGTGCCGCCTGTAACATTTCCCGGGTAATTGACCGGGTTCAGTACCGGATAGCCCGTACGGCGCCAGTTGGCAAAAGCCTCGTACTCATTCAGCAGCACGGCGGCCCAGAGCTGCGTATTAACCTGCTCCATGCCGTTGGCCGGATCGTAAGGATTGGCCGCAAGGTAAGCATCGATGTCCGCCGCCGGGATGGTGGCTCCAGGATCATACATGGCAAGATACTCCATAGCCGCACGTACACCGTTCTCGTAGTGCGTCGCCGGATCGCCTGAGTACCAACCGCGGATCGCCGCTTCCGCCTTAAGGAGCTCAACCTCAGCATAGGTCATAAAGAACATAGGGTCATCCTGCCCCGTGATAAAGCTGTTGGGCACCATGTAGACATCCATGCCGCATGGCGTAGCACCCGTATCGCACGACACCCAGCTGGGGTCATTCTCTATGCCATGGTCAGCATCGGAGCCACCGGCCACCTTGCCGTTAGGCATTCCTACCGGGTCCGCTCCCGCCACAGGCGTCATGCCATAGACATAAAGCCGGGGGTCTCCGTGGGAAACCATCCAGTCCACAAAGGTCTTGGACAGCCGCGGGTTGCGGTCTACCGCGAAGACCGAGCCGTTGCCGTTTCGCCAACCGGTAGGATCGTTGTGCGGGATATACGCAATATCGGCATTGCTTACCATGGTGCCGCCGGCGATGGCCTTCTGGACCCAGCTCTGAGCTGCACCCGGATCAGCCTTTGTAAGGCGCATCCCCAGCCGCAGCATCAGCGAATACGCCAGCTTCCGCCACTGCTCGACATCGCCCTGGTACATCAGATCACCCGGACCTGCGGTAGGCGCCGCTGCGTTCAGGCCGGTACCCGCCGCCTCAAGCTTTGCCAGCATGTCCGCATAGATATCAGACTGCCTGTCATACTTGGGTTTGGTTATGCCCATCAAAAAACCCTGGCCAGCCTCCGAATAAGGCACATCGCCATAAAGATCCGTCAGGCGATGGTACATGATCACCCGCAGGACCTGGGCAATATGGCACACGTTGGCCAGGTCAGGATCCTCTGAGCACTGCGCCAGAAGGTCCTCCATCTGCCGGGAGATGTTCGGGTAGTAACGATCCCACATGGCAGCCGAATACGAGGCTATGTAGCCATACTTGTCTCCAGCCCAGTAACCCGGCAGAGTAGCAAAGTGCTGAATCATTACTGAGCTGTAGATCAGGTTCGTGCGCCAGTTCTCATAGCGCTGCCCCGAAATGTTCACCTGTATGTTGGTGATCTTGAAATCGGGGCTGATCTGCGACGCCTGTGTAGGGTTGACGTTGAGTTCGGCAAAGCCAGCATCGCAGGAGGGGAGCGCCAACAGGCAGAGAGCCAGTACAGCGCATCCCAGTACGTTCTTCGTAGTGTTCATGTAATCTTGCGTTTGGGATTGCAGTTATCGCTCCTGACAAGAGGCTACAACCTGACGTTCAGGTTGATGCCGATGCTGCGCACCTGAGGCACACCACTGTGCTCCAGGCCAATGCCCCGGTGCGTGTTGTTGAAGATGGATTCCGGATCAATGTTGTCGACGTTGCTGTAGAGAAGCCAGAGGTTCCTGGCAACAAGCGAGATCGTAGCCACCTTCACGGGCGTGCGGGCCAGGACCTCGGGAGGAAGCCGGTAGCTGACCTGAAGCTCCCGAAGCTTCACAAAACTGGCATCGTAAACGAACTCTTCAGCAATGAATCCGCCACCGATACGACCCCAGTAGTCCTGGGGATCCACCTGCACCGTGTTGGGATTGCCGTCCTGATCGACCCCGTTGCCAACGATGTATCCCTGCGGGCGGTCAGACGTCGCATTCTCCCGACCCTGCAGCGTGTTCTTGTGCAGACCGTTGTCGTACGCGGCGCTGTTGGTTACGGAGAAGATGTCTCCGCCAAAGCGCATGTCGAAGAGCATGTTGAAACGCAGATTACGCCAACGCAATGAATTGCCGATACCGCCAATGAAGTCCGGCGTCCCATTACCGACAACGCACAGGTCGGCTGTGCGCATGGGGAGCCCGTCAGCATCATGCACGATTGGTCCTGTGGCATCACAGTCAGAGCCGCCATCCGGCACATGCTGGCGCAGATACTTGCGTCCCTTGATTGTACCATACGCCTCCCCGACCTCCGCCGTAACAAAGTTGCCACGATGGCGGCTTTCAGACAGCGTCAGCGATGTCTGACCCTCCACAAGCTCCACCACCTCATTCCTGTTGCGCGACAGGTTCAGATCGAAATCCCAGCGCCAGTCACCCGTACGGTACGGTGTAGTGGAAAACAGCACCTCCACACCAGAGTTCTTGATTTCGCCGGCGTTGATAACCTGGCTGCTGAAACCGGATGCACTGGAGATCGTCGTGGAAAGGATCTGATTGATCGCACTCTGGGTGTAGTACGTGAAGTCTATCCCGAACCGGTTGTCCAAGAAGCGTATGTCAAAGCCAGACTCAACACCAACGCTGGCGGACGGTTTCAGGCCAGCGAGCGGAATCTGGCCCTGAGCGACGCCGCCGCGCGGCTGGCCAAGATGACTGCCGTACAGGGCGTACGTGAGTGCCAGCCTGTAAGGATTGGTATCTCCACCGACTTCCGCCCAAGAGGCGCGCAGCTTGCCAAAGCTCAGCCAGGCCGGCACCTCGAACGCATCAGAAAACACAAAGCTGCCGCTGATGGACGGATAGAAATATGAGTTGTTCTCAACAGGAAGCGTGCTCGACCAGTCATTGCGCGCCGTAACGGTTAAGAACAGGTAGTCCGCGTACGAAAACTCCGCCGACCCGAACAGCGAGTTGATCTGCTTCTCGCTGACGCCGTAGCCGTGCGACCGGGTGTTCTGGTTGGTCACAACCTCAAGCCCCGGCACATTGAAGCCACCGCCACCACTCAGCGTCAGCGTCTCATTTTCACGGAAGAGCATGTTCCCGCCGAGGGTGGCCTGAACACCAATATCCGGTGTGATCTCGCGTTGCAGGTTGAGCAGGAAGTCCGCATTGATCTCGGAAATCCGGTACTCGGTTTCGGACTGGCCCCCAAGGGTGTTGTATGCTGTGCCCCATGGCGTGATGTTCGTCCGGCGCGTGGTGTAGGTGTCACCCCCCACACGGCCCATCAGGGAAAGCCAGTCGGTGAACTTGTACGTCAGCGCAGCAAAGCCGATCATCCTGCGGTCTTCATCCGCGTTGGTGAACTGATGCGCCGCCCAGTAGGGATTCTGCTGGTAGATGTTGCCGAAGAGGCCGCGATGCAGCTCTGTGCCGTCCGCATCTGTGCCAGGTTCGGTACACGCCTCGTCTTCGGGCGGACACTCCATCGAGGTCACATCAACATTGGGGGCCAGCTGATAGACGCTGTAGTTGGCGTTGCCGGGCGAATCGGACAGGCGCGGCCTGTTGACCACCTGCTCGCGCACAACATTGAGCTTGGCGTCCGCGCTCAGACGGGAACCGAAATCTGACGTGCCACGTATGGAAAAGGAGGTACGCACGACACCCGAATTGGGGCTGATACCCTCGTTGTTGAGGTGGGAAAACCCCATGCGCAGCGATGATGTCTGTGTCGCCGTGGTCAGCGCCAGGCTGTTGACAGAGGTCACGCCCGTATTGTAGAAAGTCTGGACCGCATCAGGCGCAAGGACATACGGCTGCATCGTGCCGTCCCAGCTGATCGCCTGCGAACCGTCAAGGGGTGCACCCCACGCAAAGTCGGCTGTGTTGAGCGCATCCTCCGCCGAGGAAGGCACCTCACCGCGCGTACCTTGGCCATACATCTGCTGCCAGTCCGTTTTGACGAGCACCTCTTCGAATGTGTTGTTGCTGCTGAACTCCACGCCGAGGCCCAGTCCGGGCGTAGCCTTCTTGGTCGTGATCAGTACCACACCATTCTTTGCACGCGTCCCGTAGAGTGCCGCGGCAGATGGCCCTTTAAGGACAGAGATGTTCTCAATGTCGTCCGCATTCAGCGATGAGATGCCGTCACCACCGTCGCTGCCGCCCCACATGCCAGCCGTACCCAGCGTAGTATTGTCAATAGGAATGCCATCGACCACATAAAGCGGCTGACTGTCCTCGCCCAAAGACGAGACACCGCGAATGATCACGCGGCTGGAACCCGCCGGCCCTGTGGCTGGCTTGGTTACCTGCACACCGGCGATTTTGCCCGCCAGTGAATTCGCAATGTTGATCTCGCGCGACTCACGAAGCTCCTCACCACTCACTTCGGTCACCGAGTAGCCCAGCGCACGCTCCTTGCGTTCAATGCCACCTGCAGTCACGACAACCTCTTCCAGCAGGTGCGTGTCTTCGACCATCTCCACGTTGATCTCGGCCTGCTGATTGACGGGAATATTCTGGCTTACATACCCTATGTAGGAGAAAACCAGAACCGCATCAGGGTTGGACACCGCCAGCGCAAACGACCCGTCAACATCCGATGCCGTGCCGTTCATCGTACCCATCTCCACGATGCTCACACCAATCAGGGGCAGGTCGTCCTCGGCGGCCGTGACCGTTCCTGTCACGGTGTGCAGTTGCGCCTGGGCCACGGGTGACCCAAGCAGCATCGCCAGCAGCATGCAGGCAGACGCACAAAACCCGCCATATTTTCTTTCTCGCTGTTCCATCAGGTTCTATGGTTTTTGGTTTGAAGGACAGTATCTGGCCGGAGCCGGCCTCCGCGGCCGCTCCACCCATCCGCAGAAGAGCTCACCAGCAGATTGGGCACGCGCATACACTGCAAGGTTCTCGCGAACACGCACTACACAAATACGCATGAATGGCCCACTGCACCCAAAGCAAACGCCCTTGGGCGCAAGGCCCTCGCGGACACGGCAGTGGAAGTTATGCAAAATGCGGCGTAACTCATACAGACGCAATGGCATAACCCCCGATGAAACCGATCCCGGAAAAGCCGCCACAGCGTTTCAGCAAACGGGGCGGTCCTGCATCTGCTATGATTCAGGCAGGATAGCCACACGCGAAAACGATGCAGGCTGAAAGAGCTCCTGCGCCAGCGCCTGGACCTCATGCACGGTCACGCTATCAATCTCCTGAAGCACGATGTCCAAGGGGGTGTAGTGACCAAAAACAAGCTCCTGTCGTGCAATCCGGCTCATGCGGCTGTATATGCTTTCAAGTCCCATCAGAACAGCGCCCCTGACCTGGTTTTTGGCCTCCTCCAGCTTCCGCGCACTCACCGGGCTTTGCGCCAGCTTTCCGAATTCCCGGAAGATCAGCTTCTCCGCCCGGTCCACGTGCGCTGCATCTGTCCCCATGTACACGCCGAAATCACCCGTATCGGAATGCATGTTGAAAAATGAAAACACATTGTAGCAGAACCCGTACTTCTCGCGGATATTCTGATTGAGACGGCTGGACATGCCGCCCCCCAGAATGGTGCTCAACACGTTTACTGCAGCCCGCTGGCAGTGACCGATACTCAGACCACGCCGACCAAGCAGAAGATGCGCCTGCTGGATTGGACGTGTCTCCTCAATCCGTTGTGGCACGTACTCACCCACGCTCGTACGGGTCTCAGGCCCGTCAGGCGACCGGATCCCCGAAAACGCACGCTCGGCCGCCCGCACCACAGCTTCATGGCTGAGATTGCCAGCCGCTGCCAGGACTATGCGGTCCGGCGTGTAGCGCCGGTTGAGATAGGCGAAAAGATCCGCCCGGGAAAACACGGAAACCGTGTGCGGATGCCCTACGACCGGATGCCCAAACGCATGTCCGGCATAGACGATGCGCTCAAACCGCTCAAAGATCAGCTCCTCCGGTGCATCCTGGTACATCTTCATTTCCTCCAGGATCACTCCCTTCTCTTTTTCGACCTCCTTCTCCGGGAACAGCGGCTCCATCACCAGGTCTGCCGCTGTATCTATTGCCCGCACTAGGTGCGTATCCAGCGCCCGCACCTCAAAGCACGTGTACTCCTTGGAGGTGAACGCATTAAGGTAGCCACCCACAGATTCCATGCGGCGCGCAATATGCTGCATCCGCCTCCGCCGCGTACCCTTGAACACCATGTGCTCAATGAAGTGACTGATTCCGGCCTGCAGCGGATCTTCATCCCGGCTTCCCGTGTGTACCCACACGCCCACGGCAAAAGAGCGCACGACCGGCACCGTTTCGGTAACTACACGGACGCCGCTGTCAAGAAGCGTCTTGTTGAACACGGTTGCAGCAGCAGCTGGTCTACGAGCGTCTGCCAGCGGGGCCTCTGTGTCTTCGGCCACGCGGCGGGCGACCCCTACCTGGCCCGCCGCGGTGGGGCCTCCCTTTGCCGGCATGCGGACGACGGAACTCCGACTGCCCCTCTGGGCGCGGCAGCAGCGCCTTGCGGCTGAGCCGGAGCTTGCCGCGGTCCCGGACCTCCAGCACCTGCACCTTGATCTTGTCGCCAACTTCAACGACATCGGAGGGCTGACGGACGTACTCGTGATCGAGCTCGGAAACATGTACCAGACCCTCCTTGCCCGGCGAGATCTCAACGACGACACCAATGCCCGACAAGGACTTGACTGTTCCCTCATACTCCTCCCCTGGCTCTGGCACCCTGACAATGTCGCGTATCATCTCTACGGCACGTAGCGCGTTCTCTTCCCGTAAAGCCGCAATGGTCACATACCCCAAACCGTCACGCTCATCAACTTCTATGATCGTGTCCGTTTCAGTCTGCAACGCCCGCACAACCTTGCCTCCCGTCCCGATTATCGCTCCGATCTGCTCGGAATCTATCGTGATCTGCGTCAATCGCGGCGCGTAGGGTGACATCTCCTTCCTTGGCTGGCTCAGCTCGGCATCCATGACATCAAGGATGTGGTGCCGCGCAGCACGCGCCTGGTACAACGCCTTCAGCATGAGCTCCCGGGACAGACCGCTGATCTTGATATCCATCTGACACGCCGTGATCCCATCCCGCGTGCCGGTGATCTTGAAGTCCATGTCTCCCAGATGATCCTCCGTGCCCAGGATATCTGTCAGTATCGCCGTGCGCTTCCCATCCGATATCATACCCATGGCCACACCCGATACCGCTTTTGTCACAGGCACGCCGGCATCCATCAAGGCCAGGCTGCCCGAACACACACTGGCCATCGAGGAGGATCCGTTCGACTCCATCACATCGGCATTGACACGAATCGTGTAGGGAAACTCCTCTATGTCTGGCACCATGCCTGACAGCGCACGCTCGGCCAAGAAGCCGTGTCCAATCTCGCGACGGCTGGCACCGCGCAGAAACTTGACCTCACCCGTGGAGAACGGCGGAAACTCGTAATGCAGGAAAAAGCGCTTTTCCTCCTGGCTGAAGACCTGATCTATCGCCTGCGTGTCGCGCGTAGTGCCCAGCGTTACCGACGCGATAACCTGCGTCTCGCCACGTGTGAAGACAGCCGAACCATGAACCCTCGGCAGGTACCCCGCATCGCACCAGATGGGCCGGACCTCTTCAGGGTTCCGCCCGTCAATGCGACGTCCATCAGACAACACCATCTCCCGCATCAGCTTTTTGGACACGGCCCAAGCCGCACTGGCAACATCCCCGGGCTCATGCAGCGCCTCCTCATCTTCAGCAAACGCTTCCACGGCTTCCTGTGTCAGCTCATCCAAGCCACCATAGAACGACGACTTGTCGTAGGGTGCCCGTATGTGAGCCGCCACGCGTTCGCCGATGCGCTCCTGAACCGCTCGCACAAGCGCCTCATCGGGCACATCGCACTCATACTGAAAAGGCGTGGGCTCAGGACACTGCGCCAGAAGCTTATGCTGTGCTTCGCAAAGCGTTCTGATGGCGCCATGCGCCACCTCCAGCGCCTCTACCATCTCCTCCTCGGAAACCTCCTCCATCCCCCCTTCAACCATCACGACAGCGTCGGACTTGCCTGCCACGACCAGGCTGAAGTCGCTTTCTGCCATCTCATCGATCGTCGGGTTGACAATGAAGCTTCCTGCCACACGGCCAATCCGCACCTCGGCGATCGGACCGTCAAACGGTGCACCTGCCAACAGCAGCGCACATGACGCACCAACCCCTGCAAGCATGTCACCATCGTGCTGATCATCTGCACTGATGACCGACGCGATGAGCTGCACCTCGTTGCGAAACCCATCGGGAAACAGCGGGCGAACGGCACGGTCCACCAGGCGTGAGGTCAGAATCTCCTTGTCGTTGGAACGTCCCTCCCGCTTGATAAAGCCACCAGGGATCCGGCCGCCGGATGCGAACTTCTCGCGATAGTCAACGGTCAGCGGAAAAAAGCTCTGTCCCGGCCTGACGGTCTTCGAAAGCACCGCGGTGCACAGCACCATCGTGTCGCCCACGCGCACTACCACTGCACCACCGGCCTGCCTGGCCAGACGCCCGGTCTCGAGCGTCATTACCCGGTCAGGACCAAAATCTATCGATACAGTCTTTGCTTCAGGTTTCATAAATCCTGTGAATTGCGACGCGCAACGCGTCTTGTAATAACGCCCAGGCATACCGCCCAGGCCGATTCCCTACTTGCGGATACCCAGCTCACGCGTGATCGCACGGTAACGCGCAATATCCTTCTCAATCAGGTAGTTCAGCAGACGGCGCCTCTTGCCTACCAGCTTCAGCAGGCCACGCCGCGTGGCATAGTCCTTCGGATTGGTCTTCAGATGTGCCGTCAACGCCCGGATACGCGTTGAAAAAATCGCTATCTGTACTTCAGGCGTGCCTGTGTCGTGCCCGTCCTTGCCGAAGCGCTCGATCAGCTCGGCCTTCTGCTCCTTGGAAATCATGTGGTGAGTGTTTGGCCTTGCTACGATCGTGCTCCCGTCCGCCATTCGCTGGCCTAAGGCCAAAGCCGGCGCCCCCGCGGACCAGAACAAATCAGCCCGGTAATACGGCAGTTCCTGCCACAGGTTCCATCCGGCGCAACAATGCACGACTTCGCCTGGCATCCTGCCTGAGCTGCGCCTTAAGGGCCTCAACCGACGTAAACTGCTGCTCATCCCGCAGGCGATGCAGAAAAAATACGGTGATCGTCTCTCCGTATATGTTCCGTTCAAAATCAAACAGGTGCACCTCCAGATGCTGCCTGCCGCCGCTGTCCACTGTTGGCCGGTACCCGATATTCATCATGCCATCATACACACCGCCTCGAACCGCAGCCTGCACAGCGTACACACCGCGCAGGGGTATAACCTTTCGCGTGCTCAGCACCTCCAGGTTGGCTGTTGGAACACCAATGGTCCGGCCACGCCCTGCCCCCTTCACCACACACGCGGTGATCGCATAGGGACGTGTGAGCATCGCGTGCGCACCGGCGGCATCCCCCTCCGAGACCAGCAGCTCCCGGATCGTCTGCGAGGCTGCCACACGTGACCCGACAAGCGCCGCCGGAAGCCCGCCCACCACAAACCCCAGGGCAGAACCCATCTTCCGGAGCAGCCGCACATCTCCCTTGCGGCCACGACCGAAGCCATGGTCATGGCCCACGATGACCTCCTGCAGCCCGACACGGCTGACCAGGATATCGCTGACATAATCCTCTGGCGAGATGCTGGCAAACTCTCGCGTAAATGCCAGCACAATCAACCGGTCCAGCCCCATGGCTTCCAGCAGGCGTGCTTTCTCCCTCACTGTCGTCAGCAGCGGCATGTCGCGCCCGGTCAGGACCTGACGCGGATGCGGCTCAAACGTCACCAGCGTGCTGCAGGCACGCTGCGCGCGTGCACGCCCAATCACATAGGACAGCACCGCCTGGTGTCCAGCATGAACCCCGTCAAATGAGCCCACCGTCACGATGGAAGAGGGGTTTCGTCTGACCGACTCCAAGCCGCACTCCAGCTTCATGATGCCTGCTGCGTGTCGAGTGCATCAGCCAGCACGTGTACCGCCCAGGCGTCCCGCACGTGGTACTCTCCAATCGCCGTGCGCCGAAGGCGCGTCAGATGCGCTCCCACTCCAAGCACCTGCCCCATGTCATGAACCAGAGCACGTATGTAGGTGCCCTTGCTGCATCGCACCGTAAACGCAACATCTGCGCCGTCCCAGCCGGTGATGCTGAACTCATACACGTGCACGGTGTTGTGCCTGCGCTCTATGAACTCGCCGCGCCGCGCCTTCTTGTACAGACGCTCACCCTTCACCTTCACGGCCGAGTACATCGGAGGTTGCTGCTGAATCGTGCCGACAAAACGCTGCTTCGCACGCCTGATATCGTCCGCTGACAGATGCCGCCAGTCAGCATACCGGCTGACCGGGGTTTCAGCATCGTATGAAGGCGTCATTGCGCCCAGCTGCATGACGCCTTCATAGGTCTTGGGCAAGTGCATGAACGCCTCCATGCGGCGCGTGGCACGCCCAACCAGACATATAAGCAGGCCCGTGGCCATAGGATCCAGCGTGCCTGCGTGCCCGATCTTGCGCACCGGCAACATGCGGCGAAGCTGCCTGACAACGTCAAAGGATGACCACCTCTTCGGCTTATCAATGAGCAGCACCGCACTGGTCAGGTCCGGTGGCAGCACGCCCTGCCCGTACACGCTCACCTCCTTTGTCATGCCCGACGCTGTTATGCCTCCCGCTGCGCCCGCTCTGCCCGTATTGCTGCGATAAGGGAGTCCATCCTGGATGCATAGTCGAGTGACTCGTCCAGAAAGAACCGCACCTCGGGCACTGCACGCATCTGGTGCCGGATGCGCCGTCCCAGCGCCCCCCGAACCTGCGGCACACGCTGCCGGAGCCGCGCAAAAGCCATCTGCCGCTGCTCCTTCGTTGCTCCCATCAGGCTCACATGCACATAGGCAATGCTCAGGTCCCTGGATACCTGGGTGCGGGTGACCGTCACCATGAGCTCCTGCGGCACCTCAAACGCCAGGACAGCAGCTATCTCACGCTGCAGGAGCTTTGCGACACGTTGCGTTCGGACACTCAACGGGGATCCAGGGTCCGCTGCATCTCAACGATTTTATAGATCTCAAACTGATCACCAACCTTCAGGTCGTTGTAGTTTTCAATCCCGATGCCACACTCGTATCCGCTGACGACCTCACGAACATCTTCCTTGAAGCGGCGGAGCGATGATATTCTACCGTTGTAGATCACGACGTTGTCGCGCAGGATGCGGACGGTGTCATGGCGCTTCACCTTCCCTTCGCTAACGTAGCAGCCGGCAACGGTACCCGCCTTGGGCACCTTGAACAGGTCGCGCACCTCAACAGTGGCGGTGACCCTCTCGGTCTCTTCAGGCTGCAGCAGACCCTCAAGCGCGTCACGCACATCCTCAATAGCATCGTAGATGATCGAATACGTGTGTATGTCGATCTCTTCGCGTTCACCAGCATGGCGCGCACCAGCCGTGGGACGCACCTGAAACCCGATGATCACAGCATCAGAAGCCGAAGCGAGCATCACATCGCTGTCGTTGATCGCGCCAACACCTGCATGGATAATGTTCACCGCCACCTCATCGGTGGACAGCTTCAGCAGCGCATCGCTAAGCGCCTCCACAGAACCACCCACGTCGGCTTTGATAATCAGGTTGAGCTCATTGAAGTTGCCCAGTGCCATGCGGCGCCCGATATCTTCCAGGCGCACATGCTTGTACTGGCGCAGCTTCTGCTCACGCCAGATCTGGTGCCGACGCTGCGCAACGGCTTTGGCTTCGTCCGCGTCCTCAAATCCGATAAACGGATCACCAACAGTAGGCTGGCCCGGCAAGCCAAGCACCAGCGCCGGCATCGACGGCCCGGCCTCTGTAATGCGCCGGTCCGCCTCGTCAAACATGGCGCGCACCCGGCCGCCGTAGATGCCGGCAACAAACGGGTCGCCGACGCGCAGCGTACCGTTCTGTACCAGCACAGTAGCCACATTGCCACGACCACGGTCCAGACGACTCTCAATAACGATGCCCTGAGCCTGCCGATCCGCATTGCCTTTGAGCTCTAGAAGATCGGCTTCCAGCAGAATCCTTTCCAGCAGGTCCTCTATACCTTGGCCCGTCTTGGCCGATACGTGCGTGCACTGCACCTGCCCACCGTACTGCTCCACGAGAAGACCGTGATCGGCCAGCTGCTGCATCACGCGCTGCGGGTCAGCATTGGCCAGATCTATCTTGTTGACCGCCACGATGACGGGCACCTCCGCAGCACGCGCATGGTTGATGGCTTCAATCGTCTGCGGCATGACCGCATCGTCTGCCGCCACCACCAGGATCACCACATCGGTGACCTTAGCGCCGCGCGCACGCATAGCGGTGAATGCCTCATGCCCCGGCGTATCCAGGAACGTTACCACGCGGCCTCCATCAAGGTGCACCTTGTATGCACCGATATGCTGCGTGATGCCACCCGACTCTCCGACCGCCACATTGGAGCGGCGTATGTAGTCCAGAAGCGATGTCTTGCCATGATCAACATGACCCATGACCGTGACCACGGGCGCTCGCGGTGAGAGATCCTCCGGCCTGTCCTCCTCGAGCTCAATATCATCGGTGCCGAACTCAGTGATGAACTCCACCTCAAAGTTGAACTCGTCCGCCACGAAGGATATCGTGTCCGCGTCCAGCCGCTGATTGATGGAAACCATCATGCCGGCATTGAACAGCATGCTGATGACCTCGGTAACGGCAATGCCCATCAGGTCGGCCAGCTCTCCCGTGGAGACAAACTCCGTCACGCGCACCTTCTGCTCCTGCTGCTCTCTTTCCTGGCGCTCGTGCTGCCGCTCTTCCGCACGCATTTGGCGGCGTGCACGGCGCCTGCGCTGCCTGACACGCGTGCCACCTGTCTCAACTTCACGCAGCGTTTCCTGAACAGTCTGATCAACGTCCGCACTGTCAACCTTTGCTTTGCCCCGCTTTCGGGACCGCTTGCGCCGACTCGCGGTCTCACGCGTCGGCTGGGTTCCGGTTGAAACTGGAGCAGCAGCGGTCTCTTTCCGCTTTCGTTTGCGCTTGGTCCGTTTCTCAGGCTCAGGCTTCTTCTCTTCCACGGACTCCAGATCCAGCTTCCCTACAACCGTGGTGCCCTGCAGGTTAACGCGATCCGCAGCCTTGATCACACCCGTCTGCGCAAGCGGCCTGTCTCCGGGCTCCTCCCTGCCTTCGGCGGGCGTCTCAACAGCCGGTTCCTTTTCCGATTCAGGTGGCTCTTCCGTGACAGGCTCTTGTGCTGGCGCCTCTTCGGCGGCATCAGCCGGTTCCTCCGATGCCGTCAGCTCCTCTGGTGGTTCTGCAACATCAGCAGGCGGCGCAGTGACCGCTTCTTGAGGCTCCGACTCAAGAAGCACAGGGGCTTCGGGAGCGGCCGGCGGTGTGATGACCTCATCGATCGTCGGGCCATCCTGCTTTTCTTCCGGCTCAATCGTGATCGGTGGCGTTACCGGCTCCACGTACTCGACCTCGACCGATTTCGGCTCAGCTTTGGCTACAGCAAGCTCAGCCGCTCTCGCCTGCTGCTCCTCTCGCAGCCTCTCCACACGCTCTGCTGTCGCCCTGTCCCCCTTGAACTTGTCCAACAGCGCATTGTAGGCCTCCTCGCTCGTGATGGAGGCCATGATCCCGGTGCCTCTCAGGGAGTCCCCAAGGCCATTCTCTTTGAGAAAATCCTCGATGTGACCAGTCTGGATATTGAGCTCCTTGGCTACCTTGAAGAGCTTCTTCTTCTTGAATGGCTTTGTCGATGTGGCCATGGACGGCATGATAGTGGGTACTGGGGGCGCTACGCGGTTCAGGCTCTGATCCTTTCCTCTTCCAGCTCGTCTTCCTCGTTATCAAGTTCAAACTCAAGCTTGATCACGTGCATGACTCTCTTCGCCACATCCGCCACCAGGCCACTGCGCCTGATCAGCTCATCAATGGACAGCTCCAATACAGCTTTTGCCGTATCACAGCCAATGTCCTTCAGCCGTTGCAACGTGTTCTCATCAAACTCGTCATCAAACTCATCAATCTCGATGTCTTCCTCATCCGGCGGGATTTCACGGTAGATGTCGATCTCGTAGCCCGACATTCTGGAGGCCAGCCGGATGTTGATACCACCCTTGCCAATGGCCTGGCTTACCTCGTCGGCCTTCACGATGGCCTTGGCCCGAGGCGGATCCAGCTCGTCGTTCAGCATGACAGAGATGGGGTGGGCCGGTGACAGCGCCCGCTTGATCAGCGTATAGGGGTCATCCGCCCACTCCAGCACATCGATGTTCTCATTGCTGAGCTCCCGTACCACGGCATGAATACGGTTGCCCTTGAGCCCAACGCAAGCACCTACGGGATCAATGCGCTCATCGTGGCTGATCACCGCCACCTTGGCACGGTCTCCCGGCTCGCGCAGGACCCGCTTGATCTCCACTTCGCCCTCATCAATCTCCGGGACCTCCAGCTCAAAGAGGCGCTCCATCAGCTGCGGATCCGCCCGGCTGATGATGACGTGAACATTGTTCCCCTGATCTCGCCGCACCTCCTTCACGATGGCCCGCAGCATATCACCCTTCCGGTAACGGTCGCGCGGAATCTGCTCTTCGCGCGGCAGAATGAGCTCTACCCTGTTGTGCATGACCAGCACATCGCGGCGACGATGCTGATACACCTCGCCCACCACGATCTCGCCGATCCTGTCGGTGTACTCTTCAAAAATATTCTCCTTCTCAATGTCCCGTATGCGCTGACGCAGGGTGTGCCGCGCCATGGCAACAGCCCGCCGCCCAAACATCTTGAGAGAGATCTCCTCCGCCACATCGTCTTCTGTCTCAACATCTTCATCAATCAGCAGCGCATCCCGCAGCTCGATCTGCGTGACCGGGTCTTCAAGGTCATAATCGTCCACGACCTCACGGATGTGAAGAAGCTGGATATCCCCGTGGTTCGGGTTGAGGATGATCTCGAAGGCCTCATCGGAGCCGTACCGTTTTCGGATCATCGCGCGAAACACATCCTCCACGATCAGCTGGAGCCGATCCCGGTCAATCTCCTTGTCGCGGGCAATTTCCGCGAACGATGACACAAGGTCCGTTCTAATCATAGTATTTGCTGACCCGCCTGTTTACCACGGCAGCTGCGCTTTTGCCCACAGGATATCACTGTACATGATACTCGGGGACACTGAGCCTGCCGTGAGGGTGATACTCTCGTCTCCGGCCTTCTCCAGCAGCCCCGTTACTTCGGTGTACTTGCCGCTGGGCAGCCTGTAGTGTACGCGCAGGTTGCGGCCGACCATCTTCCGGTACTGGCGTGGCAGCCGCAGCGGACGGTCGGCGCCAGGCGTGGACACGGTGAGCGTGTAGGGGCCAGGCATGACACCGGCCACATCCAGCGTGTAGCCTATCTCCCGGCTGAGTCTTGCCAGCGTGTACGCATCCAGCACTGCATCGCTCTCGATGAACACGTCCACCACCTGCGACCCGATACTGCCACGGCAAACCATTTCGACCAGATAGCAGGGACCCCCTTCCAGGACGCCCTCCACAAGGGCTGCCGCGCGATCCTGCAATGACATCACCATAGCCAGCATATCAGCCACAGACTGCATCGCCTGTCCCGACCAGCGTGACGGACGATGCACATTAAAAAAGGGTGGCTTGCAAGCCCCCCTTCCCGGCACCCCCAAGCTGCAACAATGCAGCCTGAGGCACTGCCTGTCCAACCACGAACAGCTGCAACACAGATCTGGTGTGCTGGTTCCATGCCCGCCGGTCGCGCCCTGAATCAGGGAAGCTGCTGAGGCTTGCGGCTGCCTGCCCCGCGCAACTCCAGCCTATCATGGCGCCCTCTGCGGGCAAGAGGTCCTCTGAATCCCTGGATATGACGGACAGCGCAAATCAGCGGTGTGCGACAACCACCGGTTTTATGTCTGTCTTTTTACGGGGCTGATCGGCGCAGCCGCCAGCTTCGCCTCCGATGGCGGCAAGAAGGAAGGCTGGCGATCGGCTGCCCTGCCACAGGAGCCCTTCGCTCCATGGTGCTTCACCATGCGTTCCTGCACCAGCTTGGCCTACCTTGATTTCACAAATCAGGCTTGACTCTCTTTTTGTCCGCGAATTGCTGCTTGGGGAAGCACTATGATCACTGCAGGCCACGAGCCACTTGCTGTCTGCGACCGATACGGCCGGCAGCACCGGCGCCAGGAGCGTGGAGGCGGCGCGAGCGGGTATGCTCCGGGCAGCGCGGTGCCTGCACGGGCGGGCCTGTGCACGCCGCGGTGAGGGGAGCAGTAAGAGTATCGGGCCGCTATCAGCGGAAGCCGGTGTGTGCTATTCCCGCTGAACTCGTGGCGGTCCGGCCGCCGCGGCGTAGAAGGCCGCCCCGATCTCCAGCCGGCTGTACCCTCGCCACATGATCTTGACCCCTGGCGGCGGCTCGTGCTTCCGGTTCCGGTAGCCGCCCAGCATCGCTGTCACCAGCATCGCCGTCTGCAGGTTGGTCACCTTCGGCAGTCCGTAGCGGCGCGCGAAGCCGCACAGGGCCCGCAGCTCCCCATCGGTGAAGACGGTCTCTGCCTGGGTCTCCGGCCCCTGCCGGCCCAATAGCGTCATCAGCAGGATGCGCCATGCCATCACCGCGTACAGCGTGATCACCCGGTGCAGGGAGGCGGCACCCTCTACCCCCAGCTCCTCCACCTTGCAGCCCCCCTTCAGCACCCGGAAGGTGTCCGCTATCCGCCACCGACGCAGATAATACCCCACCATCTCCATGGCCTCTGCCACCGTGCGCACCGCGCAGGTGGTCAGCAGACGCCACACCACCCCCTTCTGCCCCGACGGCGGAGACGCCTCCCGTATATGAATCGCCCATACCGGCACCGGCTCACCCTGGAACCCCGCCGTGGGGGGCAAGGACACCCGGCGGAAGCGTACCGCCATACGGGCCAGACGCCCCGTACGACCTTCATGCAGAATACGGCCCGCCTTCACCCGGCGACTCAGACGACCGAGCGGAACCTCCACATACCCCTTCGCTGCACCCGCGCCCATACACGCAAAGAGCTTCCTGCCGCCTTCCAGCGTGCAGTTGTGGCGCGCCCGCACCAAAAGATGCACCCGCGCCTGCTGACGGTACGCGTCAAACAACGCAAACTTGTCCCCCTCCCGGTCCATCACCGCAAGGATCCGCGTGCCGGCACGAACCTGCTCCGCGGCCTTCATCGTATCCCGCAACCCGTCCACCCAGCGCTGCGTGCCCGGCGCATGCGCGCCCCCCTGGGAACCGTACGCACACCGCAGCAGCCCCAGCGGCAGCCCAGCGGCCGTGACCGCCAGCGTCGCATGCAGGCGCACCCCCTGGGAGACCGCCGAGGTCTGATTGCGGCCGATCACCTCCAACCCCTCCCACGGCGTACGCGTACTGTAACTGATCAGCGTCTCATCCTGTATGCACAGCACGGTACGCTGCGCACGCATCCGCTCGATCGTGCGCTGCCGGTGCGTGTGCAGCAGGCTCTCCGGCGTCACCTTCGTTTCATCGGCCTTCTCGATGAAACGGTAGTAGCCCTGAATCGCGGCCTGATCCGCTTCAAGGTTGGCGGTCATCGGCACCCCCGGCATCCGGGACAAAAGGCCCACGCTCTTGACCAGGCGGGCCGTGTGCCCAGCGGCGCCTCACCAAACTCCTGCTGCACCCAGCCCGCGCTGTCCAGACCTGCCCCCACCGCCCGCTTCGGATACAGCGACACCGCCGGCACCCCCAGCGTGCGCCGCCACCGGCGGTCCAGCTCATAGACGAAAACCGACTTCCTGGACTTATGACAGGCAAGAGTGCGGGCATGACGGCCACGGCCGGTGGTCTGACCTGCATACTTGAAACCCGCAGCACGAAAACAGGTCCCCTGCTGACCGGGCCCCACAAACGTCTCCACCACCCATGGACGGTATCCGTAGCGCCGGGCGAAGTCCGCCGGCAGTCGCCGGAGCACTGTGCCCAGCACGTGACTGGCCAAGTGAGCGCAGCGAACACCGGGGCGGATCAGAAAGCGGCTCAGCCCGACCACACGGAACAGGTGCTGCTGACGCTGGGCATCGGTCCACCCCATCCACCGGTCCCGCGCACGCAGATAGAGCGCCGCAGCCGCGAATCCGACCGCGCCAAGGATGCCGTGATCGCTGCAAACCAGGTAGCGCATCTGCGCCCCCGCAAACCGGGTCACGCCCCGGGGATGCTCCGCGTGCATGAGCGTGCTCCATACCGCCCGCTGCTCAGGACACGTCACAGGAATGACCTCCAGGCCGCGGAGGTGCCGGAGAGACCGCGGCACCGCCCGTGCCTCCGGTACGGGATGGTCCAGCAGACGCACGAGCGGACCGGTGGCTGTGCGCCGGGACGCCGGCAGGGCCAGCCGACCTTCGGACTCCAGCGTCTTGAGGGCCTTCAGGCACCCGGCATGCTGCAGCTGTCCGCGCGCATCCCGGAAGTTGAACACCTCACAGACGCGGCGGCTGAGCGCGGTGCGGCCGAGCGCTGGGTGCGCCTGGATCGTATGGGACAGCCGTGCCGGTGCAGCACGTATGGTCCGGAGTATCTGATTCTGTGTTATCATGCCGCCTATACATAAGCGGCATGTGTTAAAAAGTTAAGGAATTCCTGATTAAGCCCGGGGTTCGAGACTGATGTTGACGTAACCTATAAAAACCAACCACCATGCAGCCTTAGTTTCGCAGACCTCGAATACCAAAACAGAAAAAAGAAAACCCGCAAGCAGCAAATGCTCGAAGAGAGGGAGGCCGTGCTGCCATGGGCAGACTTTCAGGCCATCATCGAACCACACTATCCCAAGCGGGGCAATGGGCGC
>JAAXGV010000201.1 GCA_012271185.1 Rhodothermales bacterium | reverse complement strand
CCCCGACCGCTTCTGGCTGGGGGACGGGCAGGGCGGTTTCAGGGTAGCCCCGGCTGTGTCGGTCCGCAAGACGAGCCAGTCCACCATGTCCATTGCGGCCGGCGACGTAAACGGTGACGGATTTACTGACTTCTTCCTGGCCGACATGCTGAGTCCCGTTTATGCACGGCGACAGCGCCAGTATCAGGTGATTCCGCCGGAGGTGGCGCAGATCGGCGACATTGGCACGCGCCCGCAGGTTATGCAGAACATGCTGCTGCTGGGCCGTGGCGACGGAACCTTTGCTGAGGTATCCAACCATGCCGGTGTAGCCGCATCAGAGTGGACATGGAGCAGCGCGTTTCTGGATGTGGACCTGGACGGGAATGAGGACCTGATTCTGACTGCGGGACATGCCTATGACGCTATGGATGGCGATGCACAGATGCGCCCGGTTCCGGGCGCGGACTGGCGCAGGCAGCTGCTGGCTTTTCCGGCGCTCAACCTGGAGAATCTGGCATTCCGTGGCCGCGGTGACGGCACCTTTGCACGCGTGCCGCACGGATGGGGCCTGGGAGTACGGGCCGATGTCTCTCACGGCCTTGCGCTCGCAGACCTCGATCAGGATGGCGACCTCGATGCTGTCGTGAACCGGCTCAACGCACCAGCGGGTGTGTTTCGCAATGGCGCGGCGGCCTCCCGCATAGCCGTACGGCTGAGAGGCACGGGAAAGAATACCCAGGGTATCGGTGCACTGATCCGCGTTGCCGGAGATGGGCTGCCCCGCAGGCAGACGGAAGTCATCGCCGGCGGATTGTACCTATCCTCTAGTGAGACACTCCACAGCTTCGCGGCCAGGAGCGCTGTAACAATTGAGGTGCGCTGGCGAAGCGGGCGGCGGAGCGTGATACACGATGCGCCGGTCAATCACGTCTATGAGATCTTTGAGCACCATGCGTCAGTCGACACGGCACCCACCCGTGTCAGAAAACCGCAGACTCTCATGACACCGATGCCCGTGGGGATTATTCATCAGGAGTCGCCGTACGATGACTTTGCCCGGCAGCCACTGCTGCCGCGGCGCCTGAGCCAACGCGGTCCTGCCCTGGCGTTGGCAGATCTCGATGCGGACGGTGACGATGACATCATCATGGGAAGCGGTCGCGGTGGATCCCTGACGTATGCACTGAACACAGGCGGCATACTCGGCACGCCACGTCTGCTTGGCTCCACCGCGACGGGTGATCATGCCGGCATGGTCGTTACGCCCGCAGGGGCAGTCATCGTCGGAAATGCTAACTATGAGAAGTCGCCGGAAGACGCTGATGACCGTGCAACGATAACGCACTATCGTTCTGTCAGCCAGGCATCAGACAGCGAGATCGTTTTTGGTCCGGACACACCCGGGCCGCTTGTTCTGGCAGACTTCGATGGGGATCAGGAGCTGGACCTGTTTGTCGGAGGACAGTTTCAGCCTGGTCGCTACCCGTTCGCGGCAACAAGCCGCATCTATCGGGGCGGCGGCGGGCAGTTCGCATATGACGATTCGATGAGCAGGCCGTTTGCTGACATCGGGCTTGTCAGTGGTGCTGCTGCGGGTGATCTGGACGGTGACGGCGACACAGACCTGGTACTTGCTTTGGACTGGGGGCCGGTCCGGGTGCTGGTGAACCATGGAGACGGGCACTTTGTGGATCACACTGGCGCAGTGGGCCTGGCGCATATGACAGGGTGGTGGAACGGGGTGGCGCTCGGTGACTTTGACGGTGACAGCCGCCTGGACCTGGTGGCAACCAACTGGGGGAGCAATACCATGTACGGTCATGTCACAGAGCCGCTGGCAGTCTACTACGGTGATATCGATCGCAATGGTATCACCGATATTTTGGAAGCCCGTTATGACCCGACGCTTAGGGGCTACGGAATGGTTCGAGATCTGCGCACGTTGCTGCATGCGATCCCACCCTTGGTCGAGCGGGTGAGCTCATACCGCGAATTCTCACAGCTCAGCGCCACAGCGCTCTTCGGCGGGATACTTGGAACCATGGGCAAGCACGAGGCTGCGACCCTGTCGAGCACCGTGTTCATGAATCGGGGCACTGTGTTCGAGGCTGTGCCGCTTCCGGCTGAGGCGCAGTGGGCTCCAGCCTTTACCTCTGTGGTCGCAGACTTTGATGGTGACGGCGCAGAGGACCTCTTCCTGAGTCAGAACTTTTTTGCCACTCCAGCCTCCACACCGCGCATGGATGCGGGGCGTGGACTGCTCCTGCGTGGGAATGGAGACGGCAGCTTCCGGCCGTTTGGCGAAGGCGGCGCCGGGATCATGGTCTATGGGGAGCAGCGGGCCGCAGCCGCAGGCGATGTTAACCGGGATGGTCGCGTAGACCTGGTGGTCACGCAGAATGCAGCCTCTGCGCAGCTGTACATGAACACCGGGGGCACGCCTGGTCTGGCTGTCACCTTGTCCAGCCCGACAGGTGGCATTGGTGCGACCGTCCGGCTGCGATACAGGGATGGGAGCCTGGGTCCGGCCAGGGCAGTGTCCGCTGGCTCGGGGTACTGGTCGCAAAATGCATTGACACAGGTACTGGGCATGGCCAGGCCGGTCTGGGGTGTACGCGTGCGCTGGCCCGACGGAACAGAAACGAGTATGCCTGTTGCTGAAGATCAGACAGCGGTCACGGTCAGGTATCGCAGTGGCAGGTAGTTCTGACATTCGTCTGCCCGCTGCGCTTTTTTTGCTTTGTGCGATGGCGGGCTGTGCAAGGCCTGTGGGTGAATGGCAGTCGGAGTCCCACTACCGCTGGCGCACGCTGGCATCGCCGGATGAAGGGCGTGCAGGCTTCACGCAGCTGAAGCCTGCACGGACGGGCGTGGCTGCGATCAACAGTGTGTCTGCCGGGCTTATGGTCATCAACCGTCACCTTATGCATGGGTCAGGTATTGCACTGGGTGATGTTGATGGTGACGACCGTCCCGACATCTACATGGCGCGGCTGGTTGAGCCCAATGTGTTGTACCGAAATGAAGGAGGATGGCGGTTCACGGACATAACCCGGGCAGCAGGTGTGGCGCTGGCAGGCAGCTATTCTACTGGTGCGGCGCTGGTGGATATTGATGGAGATGGAGATCTCGACCTCCTGATCACCATGCTGGGTGGGCCTGGCTCCGTGATGCTCAATGACGGTGCCGGGCATTTTACCGATGCCACAGCATCGTCGGGTCTGTCGTCACCGTACGGGAGCACGACCATGGCGCTGGCGGATGTGGATCGCGACGATGATCTGGACATCTACATAGCGCGATACAAACGGATTGCCATCCGGGACAGTCTGCCGCAGAGTCAGCTCACCTGGGAGGAGGTCATGCTGGATTCCACCTATGCAGTAAAGCCTGCGTTCTCCGATCATTACATGTTCAGGATACACGGTGATAAGGTCGTCAGGATTGAGCTGGCCGAGCCGGATGGCTTGTACCTGAATGATGGCACTGGGCGGTTTGAGCTCGTTGACTGGACAGGCGGTGCCTTCCTTGATGCAGACGGCAGGCCGCTGGGTGCAGCGCCGAAAGACTGGGCGCTGACGGCCCGTTTCTACGACGTAAACGGAGACGGCTTTACAGACCTGTATGTCTGCAACGACTTTGAGAGTCGGGACGCGCTGTGGCTGGGTGATGGCCAGGGTTCATTCAGGCTGGCGGCTCCGGAGGCACTCCGCAAGTTCAGCAATGCCACGATGTCTGTGGACTTTGCAGACATTGACCGGGATGGCCACGTGGACCTGTTTCTGACCGATATGCTCAGCCGGGACCACGTCAGGCGCCAGCGTCAGCGCAACACGCGGATCCCTATCCCTGTTACCATCGGTGACCTACAAAGCCAACCCCAGGAGATGCAGAATATGCTGTTTGTAGGCCGTGGTGACGGGACCTTTGCTGAGCTTGCCAACCTTGCCGGCGTAGCCGCATCCGACTGGTCATGGTCAACCAGCTTCCTGGATGTCGACCTTGACGGTTATGAAGACTTGCTTATAACAACCGGGCACCCCTTTGATATACAGGATCTGGATGCGCAGGCCGCGGAGCACCAGCGAATGAGACAGGTTAGCGGGATGCGTGCTGAGCGGGCGCTGCTGCTGGATTTCCCGGACTTGCGTCTGCCGAATGTGGCCTTTCGCAACCGGGGGGACCGCACCTTTGAGTCTGTGCCAGGTGGCTGGGGTCTGGGTAGAACCGAGGACATCGCTCATGGCATGGCCCTGGGTGACCTGGACAGCGATGGCGATCTTGATGTTGTGGTCAATCGGCTTAATGCGGTGGCTGGGATTTATGAGAACACCGCATCGGCACGCCGCATCGCTGTCCGGCTGCGCGGCCCCGGCGCGAATGTGCATGGCGTCGGCGGTGTCATTCGCATGCACTGCCCCGGGCTGCCTGCCCAGGAGAAGGAGGTCACTGCCGGAGGGCAGTATGTGTCGTTCAGTCAGATGATGGCTGTTTTTGCGGCATCAGCGGAAACCTGCCACCTTGAAGTGGTCTGGCCGGATGGGTCGGTCACCTCAGTGACCGAAGTTGTTTCGGGCCGGCTTTACGAGGTGGTTTACCAGGGCGCAGCGCCACGGGCTGCGGTCGCGCATGAGGTGCCGGACACTTTTTTTCCTGCCCAGCTGCTGCCGTCCCCCGTCGAGGTGCCCTATGACGATTTCGCCAGGCAGCCGCTGCTGCCACATCGCTTGAGCCAGCGAGGCCCAGGTGTCGCGCTGGTTGACCTTGACGGGGATGGTGATGAAGACATGGTCATGGGCAGCGGCAGGGGGGGGCGACTGTCCACATACATCAATGAGGGTGGCCGCTTACACAGCGGCGGTGTGGCCGGTGTGGCCACGGGAGATATCACAGGTATCGTAGCCATGCCGGGCCCTGAGGGCCGGGTACGGATCATGGCGGGCGTCTCCAACTATGAACGTACGCCGGAAACAGCGGGCGACTCGTCTTACATCCAGATCTATGAGGTTGCGCGCGGCGGCGTGCCCGAGGAAGGGCTGCGCATACCATTCGGGCCCGAAGCCCCGGGACCTCTGGCTTTGGCTGACATAGATAACGATGGCGATGTGGATCTCTTTGTTGGCGGGAGCTTTGTTCCCGGCCGGTACCCCGCGCCGGCCAGCAGCAGGATATACCGCAACAGTGGCGATACGCTGGTTTTTGATGCTGCACTGAGCAGCCCCCTGAACCGCATCGGGCTTGTGTCCGGCGCAGTCTTTGGTGATCTTGACGCCGACGGCGATCCCGATCTGATCCTGGCAACCGATTGGGGGGTGCCACGCGTGATGATAAACGATGGGGGTATGTACACGGATCAGACGCCGTCGCTGCTGCCTGGCGGGTTCAGTGGCCGGTGGAACGGGGTTTCGCTGGGAGACTTTGATGAAGACGGCAAGCCTGATTTCGTGGTGACAAACTGGGGATGGAATCTGCACTACGGCGCTGACGCAAGGGTACGCTTATACTATGGGGATATTGACGGCAACGGCCTCCTCGATGTGTTTGAATCGTACTTTGAGCATGCTGCCCGCGCGTATGTGCCGGTGCGCCAGCTGGGAGACCTTGTAACAGGTGTGCCAGCTCTGCTGCGCCGGTTCGCTTCCCATCGCGCTTTTGCTGCGTCGTCGCTGGAAGAGATGCTGCGCGAGAGATGGCGACAGCTCCGTTATGTGGAAGCCGCCACCTTGGGCTCCACCGTGTTTCTCAACCGCCAGTCGCACTTTGAGGCAAGGCCGCTGCCGCAGGCAGCCCAGCATACCGTGGCAATGGGTATCAGTGTGATGGATGTGGATGCCGACGGACACGAAGACCTGGTGCTTGGTCAGAACTATTTTGCGCTGCCGGTCGTGACCCCGCGCCAGGACGCGGGGCGAGGGCTGTGGCTGGCTGGCGACGGCACCGGCAGCTTCATGCCGATGCCACGATCGGGGCTGGCAGCCTACGGCGAGGGACGTGCGGTGGCCTCGGCCGATTTTGATCAGGATGGCCGCCGTGATGTGCTGCTGACACAAAACGGTGCACCGCCGCATCTGTACAGAAACCAGTCGCTGGCGACTGGACTCCGGGTGCGCCTCACTGGTCCGCGCTCAAACCCTTGGGGCATTGGCGCCACGGTTCGCGTCCAGTACACAGATGATTCTTTCGGACCTGCACATGTGATGACAGCAGGGTCGGGGTATTGGTCCCAGGATGCACCTGTTGTTATTGCAGGGCGTCAGGGCGATGTGTCGGCCGTTCATGTGTGGTGGCCCGGCGGGCGGGAGTCGGCGGCTCCGCTGCTGCCGGGAACGCAGGAGGTCCATGTAGTCTACTAGTGACATGGTGCTGCGCATCACATTATGGGGGCTGCTTGCCGTCATACCCGGCTGTACCACAAATACTGATCGTGGCACAAAGGAGATGGCCGCAATCCTGGAGGCTGTCGCAGCCGAAACCGATGCCTATCCCCGCAGCAACGCGCATGCGAACAAGGCGCGCGTGCGTGCCCTTCGTGCTGTTATTCCACCTGCTGATCCTGTGGAGCGCGTACACTATGAAAGCCTGCTTGGCCAGGAGCTGCTGCGCTCTGGCGACAGTGAGGCGGCGATCGCGCAGTTCAGTGCCATCCTGGACACTATCGATGCTGCGCCGGATCTGTTTAACGACGCGTACCGGCTGGGTGTCATGGATCACCTGGCGCTCAGCTATCTGCGGCTGGGGGAGCAGGAAAATTGCGTGGCGAACCCCAACACAGAGCGATGCCTGTTGCCAATTTCTTCCGGCGGGGTGCATACGCTGAAGCGTGGCTCAAGGGCGGCCATGGCGGTGTACAGCGATATTCTTGCGTCCGATCCTGGTGATTTCAACAGCTTGTGGCTGCTGAACCTGGCTTCCATGACGCTGGGAGAATACCCGGAAGGCGTACCACAACCTTGGCGCATCCCTCCTCAGGCCCTTGAAGCGGAAGACGATGTGGGGCGATTTGTAGACATCGCCAGGCTCCTGGGTGTCGATGTCATGGGGCTGTCGGGTGGCGTTGTCATGGAGGACCTTTCCGGTAACGGCCATCTTGACATCATGGCCTCTTCGTGGGGTTTGCGTGATCCGCTGCGCTACTTTGTCAACACGGGTGCCGGCACGTTTGAGGATCGCAGCGAGGATGCGCGGTTGGGAGGCATTGTTGGGGGACTGAACCTTGTGCATGCGGACTATGACAACGACGGAGACGTTGATGTCCTGGTCTTGCGCGGCGCATGGCTTGCCGCGGGGCATCCCAACTCTCTGCTTCGCAACCGGGGCAACGGCACGTTTGACGATGTCACGGTTGCGGCGGGCCTGTATGCACGCCATCCCACGCAAACCGCGACCTGGGCTGACTTTAACAACGATGGGCACCTGGATCTGTTTGTCGGCAACGAATCCAATGCGGAGGCCGGCCTGCACTTCTGCGAATACTTTCGCAACCGGGGTGACGGCACGTTCGAAGAGGTGTCCAGGGAAGTGGGACTGCTTGTTTCGGGCTATGTCAAGGCGGTTGTGAGTGGTGACTACGACAACGACGGGTGGGTGGACCTGTACGTGTCGCGGTACGGCGAATCCAACCTGCTGCTGCGCAACCTGGGGGGCGCTGGCTTTGAGGAGGTCGCAAGCCAGGCGGGCGTAACGGAGCCGGCAGACAGCTTTCCTGCGTGGTTCTGGGACTACGACAACGATGGGTGGCTGGACTTGTTTGTTTCGGGCTGGCGGGCCACTGCCGCCGATGTGGCTGCTGAGTACCTTGGCCTACCGGGAGGTGACGAGAAACCGCGCCTGTACCGGAACAATGGCGATGGCACGTTTACTGATGTGGCCAGGAGTCTGGGGCTGAACCGTGTGATGTATACTATGGGGAGCAACTTCGGCGATCTGGACAACGACGGCTGGCTGGACTTCTATGTGGGTACCGGCGATCCGGACCTTCGTGCGCTTATGCCCAACAGGATGTTTCGCAACGACCGTGCGAAGCGTTTTCTGGAGGTCACCGCAACGGGTGGTTTCGGACACCTTCAGAAAGGGCACGGTGTTGCCTTTGGCGACCTGGACCATGACGGTGACCAGGACATCTATGCGGTGATGGGCGGCGCATTTGAGGGGGACCTTGCCATGAATGTGCTCTTTGAAAACCCTGGTCATGGCCATGCATGGATTACCTTGGCCCTTGAAGGCGTGGAATCCAACCGGAGCGCTATTGGCGCCCGGATACGTGTGGACCTTGATTCGGACGCGGGACCGCGCACTATCCACCGGGTGGTCACAACCGGAGGCAGTTTTGGTTCGTCCAGTCTCAGGCAGGAGATAGGTCTGGGCAACGCCAGTGCCATACGGGCTGTTGAAGTGTACTGGCCGGCAAGCCGAACAACACAGCGTCTGGAAGCTGTGGCGATGCGACAGGAGATACGTATCAGAGAAGGTGGCTGAACCACTATGCAGACCATGAGATGCACTGTTCACCTTCCTGCTCTTCTGGTGGTGCTGAGTGCTGCGGCTGCACAGGCGCAGCCGGCTGTGATTGAAGGCTACGTCCGTGATGGAGAAACCGGCATGCCGCTGCCGGGTGCTACCGTGACGCTGGAGCGTCATGAGAGGATCGAAGCAGGCGCTGTCGCGGACAGCGCAGGATTCTACAGCCTGATGGCAGCGCGCGAAGCCAGCTACCTTCTGGTTACCCGCCATGTCAGCTATACGACGGTGGTGCTGAGCATTTCGGTGCGCAGTGACACGTTACGGCAGGATCTCAGCCTGGTGCCCACGATCGTGGGTCTGGAGGAGGTTGAGATTAGCGTGACCCCTTTTCAGTCACCTTCCGATGTGAGTGTGGCGATTACAAAGGTGTCCGCCAGAACGGTACGGGGCCTCGCAGGATCCGGTGAAGATGTTCTGCAGGCGCTTCGGATGTTCCCAGGTGTCCAGACTTCAGGTGACTACTCAACGCAGCTGTACATCCGCGGTGGTACGCCGGACCAGAACCTGATACTTATTGATGACATAGAGGTGTTTAGCCCTTATCAGCTGAGCGGGATGGGAAGTCTGCTCAACCCGGAACTGGTACGCAGTATCGAGCTCTATCCAGGCACGATGCCGGCAGCGTACGGGGACCGTCTCTCATCGGCCCTGGTTGTGGCAACGCGCGAAGGCCGTACCGACGGCAGGCTGCATGGCCGCATAAATTCCACACTGATGACCATCAACACAACGTTGGAAGGGGTTACAGGATTTTGGGGAGGCAGCTGGATCGCCAGTGTCCGCAAGACCTATTTCGGCTCATTTGCCAACACGTTTGCGCGTCGCATCGGGGTGTTCAACGAGATTGCTTTCCCGGATTTTACCGATGGTCACTTCAAGTTGTCGCTGCGTCCTGTGCATGACCATATTGCGCGTATCACCGTGCTGACAAGCCGGGATCGTCTGGACTGGGTGGTTGACGAGGATGCTGTGGCTGTGCAGGGGGATTCAGAGAGCCTGTATCGTGGCGGCAAGGATATAACGCATACCGCGGTCGGTCTGCAGTGGCGCTATGTTCCGGATGAAGCTACCAGTGCGCGCCTGTATGCCAACTGGTACAAGAACAGTGGTAGCAGCATGTTAGGCGGCGGGCTGCAGGCTTGGATGGCAGGTCTGAAGAGCTTTGACAGCCCGTTTGATCCACCTGATCCGGTGTTTCCGAGCGATGCCGAGGCGCAGTTCTCACAGTCGGAGCGCTACACTGTGCGCAAGGCTTCGGTTGGCACCCGGCTTGTGCTGGTGCGTGGTGCGCACAGCCTTGAAGCTGGTGCCGGCTTGGACCACCTTGCCACAGACCTTGTCCTGGAGTTCCAGGCGAATGCGTTCGGACACAGCCTCTTCGAGGCCATACGGATGGCGGATCCGCTGTTCACCACCTTGGGTGACAGCGCTGATGTGGCCCAGACGAGTCTGCGTGGGCATATCTTTTTCCAGGACCGTATTGAGCTGGCGAACCGGAGGCTTTTTCTGCAGCCGGCACTGCGCTTTGACTATTACGGGCTGGCTGCACGCAGGTACCTGACCCCCCGGCTGAGTGTCTCCATTCCGCTGGGCGGGCGCACAACGGTCCGCCTTGCCGGTGGCCGGTACGTCCAGAGCCCAGGCTTGGAGAAGACCCTCGATCCGGATAACCACTATAACACCGTGCGCTTTGAAAGCCTTGCGGGCCTTGCAGCGGAAGAGGCATGGCACGCAGGCATGAGCCTGACGACGTACCTGGCCCGCCGGTGGCGTGTGCGACTGCAGGGTTACCAGAAGTGGTATCACAAGCTGCTGACGCGTGACTCCCGTGTGCAGTCACAGGCTGTGGCAGCCTACTTTCCTGTTGGATCAACTGAGGTAGGCCGGGTCAGCATGCTGACACCCAGCGCTTGGATTATTGAGTATCAGGATGCTCCAGTGCTGCTCCCTGATCTTATCAATGCAGGGTCGGGCCAGAGCGCCGGGGTGGAGCTGCTCGTTGCCAGAGAGCGGTTGAGGCCGGAAGACCGCCTGAGCGGCTGGCTTTCGTACGCACTCGCCAGCGCTTCCCGGGAGGCCCGCTACGGTTCGAGTACGCCAGAGCATCCCTTTGCCTATGATCGCAGACATACGGCCAATATCGTTTTGCAGTGGCAGGCCACCTCTTCTTTTACGGCAGGCTTGACTTGGCGATATGGCAGCGGCTTTCCGTACACGCCGGCGGCGGACATGAGGGCGCTGGTAGCACTGGTGGAAGATCCGGAGCAGCCGGGTGTTACACAGGAGGTTGTGATGGTCGATCCGGAAACCGGATATGCGCGGCTGGTGCCGGTTTTTGGGGGGCCTGAGAATTTCTACTCCGCCCGGTTGCCGGCTTACCATCGACTCGATCTGCGGGTGACCTACACAGCCCGCTGGCAGAGCTTGGCCGTACGTGTCTATGCCGACGCCATTAACGCGTACAACCGGAGGAACACGATCACCAACAAGTACTTTGTAAGAACTGATGCCGGAGACTACGAGCACTTGCCGGAGGCGCTGCGTCCTCCCCCGATAGCGACGCTCTACCGTGAGCCCGTTTATGGTTTTCCGCTTATCCCCAGCCTTGGTCTAAGCTGTTCATTTTAACTTTCCAAGGCTGTCACGCACCATGAACCATTCCCACACCAGTTCATTTGCCGCTGCCAGGGTGGTGACTGTGCTGTGTGGCATTGCGGCGGTGGCTGGCTTTGTTTCTGGGTCAAGTCATGGGCAGGACAGTGCTCTGGTGGCGCTCGTGTCAGACACCGAAGACTACCTGGACGTTTTGCATGATGGTGTGTCAGGTGATTCCGCAGTCGTGCTGCGGCATATAGCGCAGCTGTGGCTGATACTGCCAGATGATATCAAGCACCGTGTAGCGGAGGGAGACCTTGCGTTGCCGCCTCGGGCTGCACAGATCCGGTCGGATGCCGGACAGACCCTTGTCGACTGGTGGCGCCGCCAGGACCCGCTGCCGGCGTCACCCGTCAACGAGCGGCTGCTCGAGCATGTCCAGCGTGTGCAGTTTGCTGAGACGCACTATGTCAGTGACGGGCATGTCACGGGGCTTGATGCCAGGGGCGAGGTATATGTGCGGTACGGCCGTCCGGAAAGAGAGGTGGTCGTCAGGTTTGATGAACCGGAGTTTACTGACAAGCTTTTCCAGGTCGGCATGGTAGTTGACCGGTCTGACTTTCCCGAGAACATGTTCTGGCGATACGGGCACATTGACGGAGCCGGGCACTACCTTTTTGTCAAGTCGGACGGTGAGTATCGTATTGCCGGTACTACGGAGCTGCTTCCCAGGCGGCTGCGGACAGGGTTCACACAGGGGAAGCGCGGTCAGCGGCGCACGGAGATTGCGTTGGCCGCCATGCGAACTATCTACCGGCAGCTGGCCGCGGAGGCTCCCGTCTTTCTTGACCGGTACAGCGAGGTTGACAACTACATTTCGGACAGTGAAATGCCGGGTCGGGTCGCTGCGCGCACTTTGGGTGAGGCTTTCCAAAGGTCCGTGCTTGACCAGGACGATGACACCCAGATGCAGCCGGGAGGCGAGGAGCGTCCAGCCAGTGAATTCGTGCAGCGTGTTATCACATCGTCCAGCCTCAGAGATGATCAGATGGCGTACCAGCGCGACCTGCTGATGCCCAAGACCTTTACGGAGGTGCACAGGGCATTGCCGTTGCTGCCTGTCGGCGTACGAACCGCCCGCTTTTTGGAGAGGGACGGAACAACGCGAACGGAGCTGTACTGGGGGCCTGTGCCGGGCGCCCTGCGCCGAACGGATCTGGACGAAGACTACCTGCTTTATGTCACGACTGTTCATATGGACGCGCGCTACAGGCGGCGTGCCGTGAACACGCGGCTGATCCAGGTTACTGATCTGCCGAAGGGCAGCGATGCTGTTATTCCCGCGCAGCGGGACGTGTTGCTCGGTGACACGGCCATGTACAACATAGCCGTGCAATGGGACCTGTACCGCTTGGTGCGCAACCAAGGGGGGTGGGCTGTGCCAGGGCAGCGGCTGCGTGTAGCAGCCGATTACATGGACTCCCTCTCGGCGCTTGATGGTAGCGGCAAGGCGCTCGAGATGAGTGACTTGAAGCCAGTGATGATCTGGTCCGCCGTGGAGCTGACAGGGGAGTCCGAGCCCTATCCGTATCTGCAGATTGACACGGATGTGCCACTGGGGGTGTATTTTGAAATATACAACCTGCGCTACGGCAGGGATGACTACACGCGATACAGTGTGACGTATCAGATCAGCAGGAGAACAGAGGATGGCCGCATGCGGCAGGCGCCCGCCTCGGTGAGCACAAGTTACACCGGAACAAGGTCAAGGGAACAGCAGGAGGTCTTGCTGGATCTCACCGATTGGAAGGACGCCGGATTGGTTGATGTTCGCGTTACGGTGCATGACCTGACAGCAGGGCGCAGCGCGACTCGCTCCATTGCGTTTGAGCTTCTTTAGCAGTGGATCGCAGCTACGGCACTGAGCCGCGTGACGACTTTTTCCAGCGTGTCTGGCAGGTCGTTGCCCGGATTCCTCGCGGGAAAGTCACTACCTACGGTCACATAGCCGCACACCTAGGTGCCCGCAGCGCTGCACGTACTGTTGGGTGGGCGATGAGGGCGGCCAGAGGCACCAGCCTTCCATGCCACAGAGTGGTTAACCGGTTTGGGGCACTCTCCGGTGCGCGGAGCTTTGCGGGTCCCTTTGTGATGGAGGGGCTTCTGCGGAGCGAGGGCGTCGCATTTGACGAGGAGGGATGCGTCGTGATTGAGGACCACCTTTGGGTGCCTGGCCAGGACGAGGGGCCGGTCTTGCCGGAAGCGTGATGTCGCAGAAGAGATATTCCTGCCCACGGGAAGTGCTCCGCGCATGTCAGGCTTGCTGTTACGTTAAGATAGGGACACAACCACGGCGCAATGCCCCCGCATGATGCTGAAAGTGCTGA
>JAAXGV010000138.1 GCA_012271185.1 Rhodothermales bacterium | reverse complement strand
CTCTTCTTGTATCATGGCCCAGGTGACTCTCGGCCCGGCTGTGCTGAGCAGCGCGAGAGCGATCACCCCATAAGCTGTGCCCGGGAGTAGCTGCCGATGCTTGGACATGAGCGTCAAAAACGAGAGATTCCTGAACAAAATCAAGTCCCGACTATGCTGCAATCCGGGTTTTGCTGGTGCCAGGAGCCCGCCGCGCTGCGGAAGGAGCCTGGCACAGCATAGCGGGCTTGAAACGCTTCATGACACGCCTCCACCGTGAAACAGCGCGGATCCGTCCTCCACCGCTCGTGCCATTCCACCAGTACAGCACCCATCGGGCACTCCGTTCGTAGGGATGCGGATTGAACGCTCACGACGCCTTGATCAGACGCTCCGCCCTGTTCGTACTGTGCAGTCGGCGTCAGCGCTGCCATCGTGACGACCGCCACTGGGGTGCAGATGACGCGAACGGCTACCTCATGAGACAGTGGTCAGAAGAGCAGCTTAAGCGCGATGAAACCGCCAAGAAGAAGGATCGTGAAGAGTATGGCCAGCATGTTGAAATAGCGGTCAATCAGGGCTTTTACCGGTTCGCCAAACCACCAGATAAGCGCTGCCACAGCAAAAAACCGGGCGGAGCGGCTGATGAGCGACGCTGTCAGGAAGCGCGTGAAGCTGACATCAAACGCGCCTGCGCTGATGGTGAAAACCTTGTATGGCACCGGTGTGAAGCCCGCCGCAAAAATGATCTCAAAGCCCCACTCCTCAAAGCGGCGTCCGACTTCGTGATAGAGCTCCTGGCTGAAGCCAGGGATCTTGTCAAAAAAGAAGTGGGCCAAAGCTGTATAGCCGTCACCGGCCAGCCATGCATAATGTCCCAGTCCATAGCCGGCGGCGCCACCCAGAAGCGAGCCCAAAGAGCAGATCAGCGCAAAATGGAAAGCCCGACTCCGGCTTCCCAGGACCAGTGCTATCAGCAGCGCATCCGGTGGCACAGGAAAGAAGACCGACTCGATGAAAGCCAGAACAAACAGTGCTGCGGCACCGTAGGGGGATGCAGCCCAAGAGAGTACCCAGTCGTAGAGCTGCCGAACCCGCCGCATGTGTAGCTAAGACGTCAGACCCAGCCGCCCGCGCACCCGGCGGTCCTGGTACAGACCCGGGCAGAATTCCTTGAAGTCCTCAACCAGGCCGGGCTCCAGCCGAAAGGCCTCCTTGAAGGAGCCTATGCCCTCGTCCTCGCGACCACGCAGGAAGAGGAGCTTGCCGTGCTGAAACCAGGACCGGGCACACGTCGGCTCTATATCCAGCGCCCGGCGGTACGCATGAAGCGCTTTGGCGAAAGCTTCCACAGCCAACAGCATGTCTGCAAGATCCACCCAGGCTGCATGATTCCCAGGCTGCACGTGCACGACCTTTTTGTAGCAGGACAGCGCAGGGCGGACAGCACCGCTGTTGCGATAGAAGTCCCCTTTCGAGTACATGTACTCCACTGAGTCAGGCGCCAAGGCAAGCGCCTTGTCGATGCACTTGATGGCATTCCGGTGCTGATCCAGCGCGTCGTAACAGCGTCCAAGCCCGCACCATGCTTCCGCAAAGGTGTCATCCACCTCGAGCGCCTTCCGGAAATATTTCATCGCTTCCGTGTACTGCTCCAGGTGGGCGTGCGCGTAGCCCAGGCTGACAAGCGGTGACCCATCCAGCACATCAGACTGCAGCACACACTCAAAGTCGGCGATGGCTTTTCCAAACCGCCGCAGCATCATAAGCGCATTGCCACGATGAACATAGGCCCATGAGAGGCTCTCATCGATAACCAAGGCCATGTCGAAGGACTCAACTGATTCCTCCCACCGTTCCGCGGCACCCAGCGTGATCCCGCGGTTGTACCAGGCGTCAGCGCAATAAGGGTCCTGATCTAGGTGGCGGTCGTAGGCCGCTATGCTCTGATCGTATTCGCCGATCGCACCATAGCAGTTACCCAGCTCGAACCAGGCCTCGGAGCAGTTTTCATCCAGACGGACACAATCCTCGAAAGCCTCTGCGGCTTCGGATAGCAGGCCCGCACCCGACAGCACCTGTCCGCGGCAAAAGTAGACATCAGCACTGAGCGGATTCAGCGCTTCGGCCCGGTCCAGGAATTCCAGGGCCTCGTCTTTGCGGCCGAGCGCATCCAGTACCGCACTGATGCTGATCAGCACGTCGGAGGCTGAGGGGTTGAGCTCAAGTGCGCGTTCAAACGCTTCAAGGGCACCGCTATTATCTCCCTGGTAGCTTAGCAGCACACCGCGCTGCTGCCACAGATCCGAATCAAAGGGCTGCAACTCCAGCAAATGGTCAACGACACCGAGGCACTTGGTAAACTCTTCAGACTCGAAGTAATGCGCCGCGATGTCTTCCAAGGCACTGGTGTCAAAGAACACCGACTCCCGCCCCTTTTCGTAGGACGCCACCAGCGCGATCAGCGAGTCCCGGTCCCTCGCATTCCCGTCGTGATCAAAATCCAGCAAGCTCATATAATTAATCCGATTGACAGACGCTGTCTGCAGGCGACAAACGCGCAGGGCACCGTCATGTTCAGCCCGCTGCATGCGCCTGCACCGACGCCAGGCCAGGGCTGAGGCACTGCAGAACAAGACAAGGTCGACAGGACGAAGTCCCCTAAGCAGGTGTGAAGCCGCGGCGCGGGCAGCTTGATCACCAACCAGGCTGCGACTTGGAACACAAGCTGCAACCGCTTGGTAATTCTGATATCTGCCCGTATCGTAACGCATGAGGAAGCGGCTTTCCCCTGACCAGCGCCAAGAGGTTCACGACCTGTTCCGTCGCTATCTTCACCGGCAGGGCTTTCGTCAGACGCCTGAGCGCTTCGAGGTGCTGGACGCGCTCTACGATACCGATGAGCATATTGATGCGGATGAGCTGTACTACCGTCTCCGCACACGCAAACGCTCAATCAGCCGCGCCACCGTCTACAACACGCTCAACCTGCTTGAGGCGTGTGACCTGGTAATCAGCCACCAGTTTGGAGACAAGGGAGCCACCAGGTACGAGCCATCTTTCCGGTACTGGCAGCATGACCACCTGATCTGCCTGGACTGCAGCAAGGTCTTGGAGTTCTGCGACCCGCGCATTCAGCGGATCCAGGACCTCGTCGCGGAGATCTACAATTTCGAGATCAAAAGCCACGACCTCAACCTCTACGGACACTGTCGGCGCGACGACTGCACTCACCGGCAGTCGGGCCTGGCCCGTTAATGCCGGCCACAGCCGCAGGCCGGCCCGTGGTCGTCCAGCAGCAGCCCCTCACTCACTTCCGCCCGCTCCCAATACAGCTGCCGGCGTGCTTTCGGGTGGTTGCCAGTCTGGTTCATGGTTTCCGCGTCATAGAGGCGACCGTTCACCATAATCTGCCACACATTGGCTGACTGGTAGAGATCCTCTAGCGGATTGCCATTGACAACAATCAGGTCGGCCAGCTTTCCCGGCTCAAGTGAGCCCAGGGCCTGGTCCAGTCCCAGGTACTGTGCGCCATGCAGTGTAGCGCTCCTGAGCGCCTCATGCGGCGTCATGCCGCCCTGGTGCAGAATCCATCCAGAGCTCCCAGTGCGCGGCGATACCCTGCATCTGGCCGTGTGCACCCACCTGCATGATGTTGCCCTGATCAATGAGGTGCTTGGCCTGCTTCGCCACCTCAACGTAATAATAGTCATCTTCGTGCGCCATGGTGCGGCGGTGGCTGCGCGCATCCACGATCGGACGCGGAACAAAGGTCAGTAGGCGCTCATCTTCCCAGACGTTGCTCTTCTGATACCAGAAATACTCTCCTAACAACCCTCCGTAGCTGACCACGAGGGTTGGTGTATACCCTGCATCGGTCGCTGCCCAGAGCTGCAGGACATCTTCATAGAGTGGTGCGACAGGCAGGTTGTGCTCAATGCCGGTGTGCCCGTCCAGGATCATGGTAGGTTGTGGTAGAACGTGGAGCCCCCTTCCGGCATGACGTTGACCCTGAGCTCTCACGCCGCCTGCAGAATCTGCTGCCGCTGCTCTCTCCTCGGCTGGTTGTAGCTCTTTACGGAAAATGCTCCGACAGCCTTCATCCTGCGCAGGTGACTGCAGGCATCATCCAGGCTGTTCACCACCGCCTTGAAGTTGCCATCCGCACCATAGAGTATCGTCCCAGTGGAGAATATCCGCGGACCGGTCATGAGGCCCGCCCGGACCATCTCGCTGAGGGAAAAGACGGTCTCCGTGTTGGCGCTCGGGTCGTGCGCTGTGGTGACACCGAAAGCCAGATTGGCGAGGTACGCCCAGTTCTCCTGCGGAAGCGGGCCTCCCGCAAAATGATTGGCGTGTGCATGTGCATCGACGGTTCCCGGCAGGATGGTCTTGCCGGCAGCGTCGATAACCTCGGCTCCGTCAGGGATATCAACGTCCGTCCCAACGGCCTGTATATACGACCCTGCCACAATGATCGTGGCGCCCTCAGCACCTCGTCACCCCGCATGGTTATGATCTGCGCGTTGGTGAAGGCAACCGTGCCGGCAACCTCGTCTGACTGTGCCTGAATGCCCAAGGCGATGCCGGTGCTGTCCGTTCCCGTTATGGGTAAGCCTCCGCTGGTATCCTGCGTGAAGTACCTCGGACCAAGAACCCAGTGCAGGCTGGTGCCGGCATCCTTGCTGACCTGGTGCACAGGGATCGCCCGGGTGCCTTTTGACAGCGCTACCGGGCTTCCTGTGGAGGGGAAAGCTGCAACGTAGGCGTTAAACAGCTCTGTAAAGGCCACAAGCGCTCCATCGAGGCTGGGGACAATCTCCGCGTCGGATACTTCAGCGTAAAGTGCGTACGCTCATCACGCCCGGTGAGGTGGACGCTCTTGTACGACTTCTCCAGGCCGCCTCCGTCCAGGAAGTACACCCGCTCCCCAGTTGTGTCAAAGCGCGGCTCAGTGCCCCCTTCTCTTATACGTTGTGCCGGGCCGGCGGCGGCATCCAGTAGAGGCCAGGATCGGTGCCGTACAGGTAGCCGCGCAAGGAATTGCCTGTGCCGCGGCGATAGACGATCCTGGATCCATCCGGACTGTATCGGGGCGTGAAATAATGCCCGGGCCGCGTCGTCAGCTTTGCCGGTGTGCCTCCGGTGAGCAGCACCTGGTGGATGACGCCCAGATCATTATCGCTCCAGGTGGTGTAGACCACAGTGCCGCCATCCGGACTGAATGTCGGCGCATACTCATGGTGGTCGCTGTCAGTAAGACGCACCGGTGGCCCATCGGCAATGCTTTTTTCCATAGCTGCCCGTGGATAAAATAGCTTTTTACGGGATCCCCGCGAATGATTAAATTACAGGCAAGCATCAACCTCAACGAGGAAGACAGCCATGGCAATGGGCAGACGGTCCAATGGACAGCAGCAGGAAATGTTTGTGGCAACCAGCGAGATTCGCTCGTCAGC
>JAAXGV010000194.1 GCA_012271185.1 Rhodothermales bacterium | reverse complement strand
AGGCCCTGCCACTTCTCGCCCCAGTCATCCTCGTAATTCCTGTTGTCGTGGTTGCCCGCTCCCGACACCGCCACCTTGTAAAAGTCCGGGTAGCGCAGAATGGCACCGGCGGAGGCGAAGCCGCCCCCGGAATGCCCCCAGATACCCACGCGATCCAGGTCCATCCATCGGTGGCGCTCACCAAGCTGCCGGATCATGGTGATCTGGTCCGGCAAGCCGTTGTCCCCCATGTTGCCGTAGTACGCATCATGGAAAGACTTCGATCTCCCCGGTGTGCCCATCGCATCGACTTCCACGACGATAAACCCAAGCTCTGCCAGCGCCTGCTTGTCGCCTCGCGACGGACGAAACGACCTGCTGCCAACGCTGCCTGACTGCGGACCCGGGTACAGATAGTTCAGTACCGGATATGACCTGGTTTCGTCAAAGTTGGACGGCTGGTACATCAGACCATAGAGGTCCGTTTCCCCGTCGCGCGCCTTCACGGTGAACGGCACAGGAGGTACCCAGCCACGATCCTCCAGCCCCGAAATGTCCGCTTCCTCAAGTTCGACCACCACCTTCCCGTTCATGTCCCGCAGCACGGAAACAGGAGGCGCAACCGGCGTGGAGAAGCTGTTTACAAAGTAGCGCCCCGATGGTGATATCGTCACCGAATGGTTCATGGATTCGGGTGTCAGAAGCGTCAGGCCCGACCCATCCAGATTGATCTTGTAAAAATGATTGTAATAAGGGTCAGTGTCCTCGCGACCCTTGGCGGTGAAATACACTGTGCGCTCCCTTTCATCAGTACGCCGCACCTGCTGCACCGCCCAGTCGCCACTGGTGATCTGGTGCTTCATGTCACCGCTTTCCAGGTCATACAGGTACAGATGACCCCAGTTGTCGCGCTCAGAGAACCACAGCACCTCACCTGAATCAAAGAGCACATCCCAGTTTTCGGCATCGACACCGGACTCAAAGTAGGTGTCCACATGCTCATGCAGAACGGTCCGCACAGCGCCCGTGTTCGGGTCCGCCACGCGCAGCCAGGCATCCTTGTGATCCCGGGATGATGACACAAATGCCAGCTGCTCCGAATCGCCACTCCAGCGCACATCCAGAAACGTACCGCCCCAGCCCGCGATATGGTCTGTGGTCGTGCCGCGATGCGCGTCTGGCGCCATATCCAGGCGAACGATACGGGGCTCGTCCACGTGAATGACTACACGGCTGATCCTGAAAATCACGCTGTCCTCGGGGAGCGGATACTTCCAGGCCTCAAGCTGCGGGTGGCCTACCTCCGTAGTGATCATATACATTTCACCCACGCCGCGCGCATCATGCTGAAACGTGGCAATCTTTCTCGAGTCAGGAGACCAGAGCAGCACAGGCGTGTCGTTACGCGTCCAGCCCGCGTTGTTGGTCGCATATCCGTAGTCCTGCACACCGTCCGTGGTGAGCTGCGTTTTGGCGCCTGTTGCCAGCTCTTGCACCCAGAGGTTGTGATTATCTATGTACGCGGCAAGCTTTCCATCGGGCGAGGTGGCGCTGTTGCGTGCAGGCTGCGGTGGTGAATCGGCAGCTGCACATGTGAACGTGTCAATGTCACAGCGCACCCTCTCGCGGCCGACCCGAAGCGTCACAGCCCGCCCGTCGTCTTTCATCTGAAAGCTCATGAACTGCAGCCTGTCCACGGCAATCTCCTCTCCGGTGTAGGCTGTCAAAGCCTGTGCCAGCCGGCCGCTATCAAACGATACAGCACGCGTGCCTGCGGCAGGGTCAACAAAGATGACCTCGGTGCCAGTCCTGGCACGGTTGTGGTACCAGAACCGGTCATCCTCAAGCCAGTTGGGGGTAACAGCCCCGTTGTACACCAGATTGAACAGCGACAACGTGGCTTCCGCGCGCGCATAGTCCGCTTCGGTGACCTCCTGCGCAGCCGCCAGCGGCACTGTGCAGAACAACAGAATCACCAGCAAGAATCTTTGTGCCATAAGATGAATATCATGTGCGGTGGGAGGCCTATGAAAACTCTGCGTGTACACGTTGTGATCCCAGGCTACTCACTTACTCAGCACACCCGGCCCGTTCTTCCAGATGAAGCTTTTTGCACTACTCCCGATACTGCTCCTGATACCCTGCACCGCCAACGCACAGGACAATCCGCCCATGGAAGGCTTCGATGCGGAAGGCTCCGACCCGCGCGCGATTGAGATTGCCGACCAGGTTATGCGTGCCCTGGGGGGGCGCACAAGCTGGGATAACACGCGCTACCTGACATGGAGCTTCTTTGGTGACGACCAAGTCTGGGACAAATGGACGGGGCGCTTCCGCTGGCAGGAAGACAGCGTGGTCGTGCTCATGAACATTAACACGCAGGAAGGCGCTGCGTACGTCCACACAGCGCCTTCAGAGGATAGTGAAGCCCTGGTCACCCGGGCGTACCGAAACTGGGCCAACAGCGGATACTGGCTGCTCATGCCATACAAGCTGAAGGATTCCGGCGTAACGTTAGGCTACGCAGGTGAAGGAGCCACAGAAGACGGGCGGGATGCATACATCCTGACGCTGGTATTTACCGATGTGGGTCATACGCCAGACAACCGGTACGACGTTTACGTCGACAAGGAGACATGGCTGGTGACGCAGTGGTCGTACTATGCCAGCAGCAGCGACGAAGAACCCGTCTTTACCGGTCCCTGGGAAAACTGGACCCGCCACGGCAGCATAATGCTGTCGGACCGGCGTGGGACGATGCGCGGCGATGTGCCCTTCCTCCTCGCCAATGTCGCAGTCTATGCCGAGCTTCCGGACAGCGTCTTCGAGGATCCGGCGCGAATTGACATCGCTTCGCTAAACCGCTAGCTGCTCCACACCACCAGACCGGACTGGAACGGCGACCCCAGGTCCTCATGCCGTGGCAGCACGCGCACGGTATACCCGCGAAATCCGCTGTGATGGCTCGCGACGGCTGCAGCTTCGTAGGTAAACACCCCTTGGTCTTGAGCTTCGACCACGTCCATTGGCTCCAGCGTGAGGCTTTCCAGCGCACCTGCCGCCGTCACGCTCCCCAGGCAAAGCTGCACATCCACATCTTCCGGCGCCAGCCCGCCCAAGGCCACAAAGGCCTGGACCGTGAACAGCTCACCTACGGTGTATTCTCCCATTGGCCCGGTCCTGGGCAGCGTAACGCGGACCATGGGCCACTCGGCACGTACACGCTTCCACCACACCGCCAGCGCCCGCGTCCTGGCCATCCCTTCGCGAGCCAGGCGGCCATAGCGCTTCGCCGCTGGCAGGTACGCCTGTTCCACGTACTCCCGCACCATGCGGTGTGAACTGAATATCGCGCTATAGGCTTCCATAGAGCCCTTCATGCGTGCAATCCACGCTATGGGCAGTCCATCCGTACTCCGCGCGTAAAACAACGGCACCACTTCCTGCTCCAGTATGTCATAAAGCATTGACGACTCCAGCTTGTCCTGATATGCGTGGTCGTTGTAGGTCTCCCTTGTCCCAATTGCCCATCCCAACGCCGAATTGTACGCCTCGTCCCACCAGCCATCCAGAATACTCAGGTTCAGCACGCCGTTGGCTGCGGCTTTCATCCCGCTGGTACCGCTCGCCTCGCGCGGGCGCCTGGGCGTGTTCAGCCACAGATCCGCCCCTTGCACAAGGTAGCGGGCGATGTTCATGTCGTAGCCTTCCAGAAACACGATCCGTCCCCGAAACGGCTCTGTGCGCGACAGCGCAACAATCTCCTGGATAAGACGCTTGCCAGGCTCATCCCGGGGGTGCGCTTTACCCGCAAAGATGATCTGGACAGGCCGGTGCGGATTGTTCAGGATACCTGCCAGACGCTCAGGATCCCGCAGCAGCAGCGTGGCACGCTTGTAGGTGGCAAAGCGCCGGGCAAACCCGATCGTCAGCACATTGGAGTCCAGCACGTTGGCCGCATCGACCAGCTGCGACTGGGGCGCACCATGGCGTTCAAGATGGCGGCGCAAGCTCTGGCGCGCCATAGTGATCAGCCGTTCTCTACGGTTGACATGCGTGCGCCACAGCATCTGATCAGGGATGTGATTGACACGCTCCCACATGATCCCGTTTGTGGGCCCGTCATGCCAACGCGGACCGAGGTACCGTGAGAAAAGACGCTTCAGGGACGCCGCGCACCATGACGGGACGTGGATCCCATTGGTGATATGGCTGATCGGCACCTCTGCCTCCGGTACCAGAGGCCACAGACACTGCCACATCTTCCGACTTACCTTGCCATGCAGCCGCGCAACGCCGTTACTGGCCGCACTCATGTGCAGTGCCAGCTTCGTCATGCCGAACGGCTCATGGTCATTGTCGGGGTCTTCCCTTCCAAGCGCCAGAAAGTCCCTGCGGGAAAGCCCCAGCGTACGTTGAGCGTACCCGGTCAGGTACTGATCCATGAGGTGCGGCGGAAACCGGTCATGACCAGCCGCCACCGGTGTATGTGTCGTGAAGACGGTGCCGGCGGAAGCAGCAATGCGCGCTTCCTCAAAAGAAAGCCCGTGCTCCTGCATGAATTCGCGGATGCGCTCCAGCGTCAGGAATGCCGAGTGGCCCTCGTTGATATGGCATACGTGCGGTGTGTAGCCTAATGCCCGTAAAGCGCGATAACCTCCGATGCCCAGCATCAGCTCCTGGCGTATTCGCAGCTCGTTGCCACCACCGTAAAGGTAATCCGTAAGGTCGCGGTCCTCGTGGCGCGTGTTGGCAGCAAAGTTGGTGTCCAGCAGGTACAGCGGCACGCGACCCACCTGCAGCTTCCAGATCTGGGCATACACCCTGTGCCCGGCGGCATACGCTACCGAGACCGTTACAGGCTTGCCGCTCCTGTCCAGCGCAAGCTTCAGCGGCAGGGCCGCCGGATCATTGACTTCGTACGATTCCTGCTGCCAGCCCTCCTCATTGAGACGCTGCCGGAAGTATCCCTTCTGATAGAGCAGCCCAACGCCCACCAGTGGAATGCCCAGGTCGCTCGCACTCTTGAGGTGGTCGCCAGCCAGCACACCAAGGCCGCCTGCAAAGATGGGCAGGCACTCCGTGATGCCAAACTCTGCGGAGAAGTAAGCGGCCAGCGGCGCGTAATCCGCTCCATAGCGCCGCCCGAACCAGGTCGACTCCGCACGCATGTACGCATAAAAGTCAGCGCATACCTCAGCCAGATGTGCCAGAAATCCTTCGTCCCCGGCCGCCTGCTCCAGACGCACCTGGGGGATTATGTGCAAAAGCTTGACAGGGTTGTTGCCGGTATCGCTCCACAGGCGATCACCCAGACGCCGAAACAGATCCAGTGTATCCTCATGCCAGGCCCAGCGCACGTTGTATGCGAGCTCCCGAAGCCGCTCAAGCGCTGGCGGCAGTGACGGTATGGCGGTAAAAGTGCAGAGCGCGCGAAGCTTCATCTGTCCTGCATCAGCTACTGTGTAACTGGCAATGATCCGGAATCAGCCCGGAAAAACAAGGCGAAGTTTACGCGAAAACGCCTCAAATCCGCCAAAGATACCGCAGTTGGTATCTTTCCCGTAATGATCCCTATGCATGACGTATGCCGGCGCGGTCTGTAGCGCTCACCAGCGGGTATTTTGACACGGTTTTTGCGAAGACCACGCACGGCCTTATCCGGGGCCCGAGTCGTTTTCCGTTAGCCGGCGTCGTAGATCCATCCTATGCCGGACAGGATGCGGGCACTGTGCTGGATGGTACTTCACGGGGCATCCGGTTCTACGCCAGTGTTGCAGAGGCCTTGCATCAGGCTGATCCACCCATTACACACTGTATCGTAGGTGTTGCCACGGTTGGCGGCATGCTGCCGGATTCGCTCCGGAGCGACCTGGAGTATGCTGCACGTGCAGGTCTGACACTCGTCAACGGGCTCCACTACCTGCTGGGCGAGGACCGGTACCTCTCCGGTCTGGCCGTCGCGCACGGTGCACGTATTATTGATATCCGCAGATCGAAACCTGCATCGGCGCTGCGTTTCTGGTCGGGTGATGTGCTGTCTGTCTCTGCACTCCGTATCGCGGTACTCGGTATGGACTGTGCCATAGGCAAGCGCACCACCTGTGTGCTGCTGCGCGAGGCATGCCGAGCGCAAGGCGTGCGTGCCGAGATGATCTACACAGGCCAGACCGGCTGGCTGCAGGGCGTGGAGCACGGGTTCATTTTTGACGCGACGCCGAACGACTTCGTGTCCGGCGAGCTGGAAGGGGCGATCCTGAGCTGCTATGGAGATACAGGAGCCGAGGTGATCCTCATGGAAGGTCAGTCCGGGCTCCGCAACCCTGCGGGTCCGGCTGGAGCAGAGTTTATCCTGTCAGGCGATGCGCATGGTGTCATCCTTCAGCATGCTCCCGGGAGACGATACTACGAAGACCTGGCGGTCATGAGCTGCGCCGTACCTCCTGTAAGTGAGGAGATCGAGCTCATACGCCTTCTGGGCGCCAGCGTGTGGGCTGTAACGCTGTTTACACGCGGCATGTCAGACTCTGAGTCGCGTCTTGCTCAGAGCATGCTGGAAGCTGAACTGGGGCTTCCTGTTGTGCGGCCCTTGGAGGAAGGCGTCACACGTATTGCGGATCTTATACGCGCCCGCCTATGAAGATCACCCGTGCGGAGTCGTTCGCTGAAGATCTGCCCCTGTCTCGCCCCTATGAGATCGCATTCAAGCGCGTAGACCGTGTCACACTTCACTTTGTGCGCCTGATAACCGCCAACGGTCTGGTGGGACTGGGCTCAGCAGCACCCACAGACATCACTGGCGAATCGTCTGAAGCATGCGCCCAGGCTCTGGACGACATGGGGCAGGACCTTCTTGTCGGAAAGGATCCGCGGCACCTGCGCGCGCTTACCGGCGCGTTGCGGCATCACATGCCCCGCACACCCGCCGCGCGGGCAGCCTTGGATATGGCGCTGTATGATCTGGCGGCGCAAGACGCCGGTGTGCCTGTGGTAGACCTGTTGGGGCGTCGACACAGCCGCCTGGAAACCTCCATCACCATTGGCATACTGCCCCTGGAAAAAACGCTCGAAGAGGCAAGCGAATACATGGAGCGGGGGTTTCGTGTACTAAAGGTGAAGCTAGGTCACTGCTTTGCAGACGATCTGGAGCGTCTGCAGGCCTTGCGTGCGCATGTGGGTCCGCACATTCGCATCCGGGTTGATGTCAACCAGGGATATACAGCTGATGAGGCGCTGGCACTCTTTCACCGGGCCACTTCGCTGAATCTGGAGCTTGTTGAGCAGCCCCTGCCTGCCGCGAATGCGGACACGATGCGTACCTTGCCGAAAGAGTGCGCGTACCTGATGGCCGCCGATGAAAGCCTGCATACGGAATCTGATGCGCTGGCGCTGGCGCTGGAACCGCCCTTTGGCATCTACAACATCAAGCTGATGAAGTGCGGCGGGGTCACCAGCGGACTGGCTATCGCTGACCTGGCCGCACTGGCGAATCTCCACTGCATGTGGGGATGCATGGACGAAAGCGTGATCAGCATCGCCGCTGCGCTCCATACCGCGTACGCTTCCGCGGCTACCATGTACCTGGACCTTGACGGAAGCTTCGACCTTTCGCATGACACAGCCACCGGCGGCTTCCGCCTCCATGAAGGCCGGCTGGAGGTGCTCAATCGACCTGGACTTGGCGTAAGCCTGATGGAGTAGCCGAAGATTAACGCAGTCGCTTGGAGAGCCTGGTGTCTGCGGGGCACAACGGGAGGCGTTGGGCTCTGCGGTGGCAGACCAGGAGTCGCGCAGCAGCTGGAGCGCCTTGTTTTCCCAGTTGCAGTCCCACGGACTGCACGGGGTGGCGCTGGTGGTGTCAGATGGTCCTGGTTGATACAGGCTATTGCACACAGCTTTCCGTCTGCACAGTGGCAGGCTCCGCTGCGGCATGCGACGCTCCCTTATCACCAGGACGACTGATTCCTGTGTTCCGCATTGAAGCCTGATCTGTGGTTCTGCCGCCTTTACGCCGGATGCCGCCTGGACAGTAAACAGGTGCCCTCCAGACTCCTCCCAAGATTCCCTTGGCACCTTGGTTTTGACACCATCTGACATTTTACGACGCCTCATCAACGGTTCACTTTCATTCAGCTCCACAGTTCATACCTGAAAGGTTCTATGCCATCATACCACCTCCCAGCTTTCACAGCACACCGAAAACGGCTACTTATTAGGCCGCGGCCTTCTGATGCGCCAGCGGTATGGTATTGGTGCTCCGCGGGACCTGCAGGGCCTTGAGGCAACCCAAGCTGCACTTGCGAGGCATGCCGGTTGGCTATATTTCGCTCTTTTTGCCTCCATACGGGCCTTTTAGGTCGATCCTCGGCTTTTCAGGCTGCAGGGTCCGTCTCGGATCCAAAATCTCCCCTGTTTCGGCGCCGGCGCCTCTTTTTTCACCCGGCGCTCTGGAAACCCATTTCTTGCACGGGCTGCTAAGGCACGTAGCTGAAGAGAGGGCGAACCGTCATGCGCACGTCCGTGAGTGGCCGGTTCAAAGGGTATGCACTGTCGCCAGTGGTAGGTGTGGAGGCGATGGCATCCAGCACGTCAAAGCCCGCCACCAGTTCACCAAAGACCGTGTAGGTGCCGTCGAGAAACGGTGCACCACCCAGTGAGGCATAGATGGCGCGCCGCTCTGCCGGGATGGAAAAGTCGGGGCTGCGTTGCCGTGTGTGCCTCACGAGCTGCTCAAGCTCGCTGTCAGACCAAGTTCGGCCGTGTACGATATAGAACTGACTGCCGCTGGATTCGCGTTCGGGGTTTCCCTGGTCCGGCTGCCTGGCTGCCGCCAGTGCGCCTTTCTTGTGGAAAAACCTGTCATCAAACTCGGCAGGCACGGTATAGCCGGGGCCGCCGTTGCCGTCATTGTACGGATCATCATCCTTTGAATTGGGGTCGCCGCCCTGAATCATGAATTGTCTGATGACGCGGTGGAAGAGGGTGCTGTCCAGCACGCCTTCCGCTACAATCTTCCTGAAGTTGTCCCGATGCTTCGGGGTTTCGTCGTACAGGCGCACAACCATGCGCCCTTGAGGCGTAGTGATTTCGTAGTAATTCGTCGTGTCAGCCTGGTTATACACAGGCTCAGGCTGCGTATGCGGTTCTTCAGCCATAGCCTCAACGGGTCCTTCTTTGCTCTGAGCAAATTCCGCAAATACCGGCTGCTCCGACTCAGTCTGCCCGCAGGCACCCAGACATACCAGTGCAGTCAAAAAGAGAACTGATGCGCTACGATTCATCAGGCCAGTGCTTGAGGTTCCTGTCAAAATAGCGAAGCACTGCACGGCGGAGCATCACCTCCTCTGCTTCCTTGGAGAGTTCCGCTGGCATCGGATGCGCCTGCTGCCAAATCCAGTGTCCGCTTTTTTCCATCCCGACGCGCTCGTAGTACCCGAGGGTCTCCAGTACGCAGTATGCACCCTCGCGAACGATCTGCTCCTTGCGGGTCTTACCAAGGTCCGGCAGAACCCCCTGTCCGAGCTCCTGGATGCCGATCAGAAAAAGCAGTCCTTCCACATCCGCCTTCTTGCCGAACCGTCTCAGCGTCCAGCGCTGGAGTCTCGACCATCGCTCCTGCAAGTCTGGTTCGTCCTCGTAACCATTTGCGCGCGGAACGATGTCTGGACTGTGCTCCACTGTGTCACGTTTCTGGAGAGGCACGCCAAAAACAGGCTCTGGAAGCCGAAGTTCCGCCCCGCAGGAACCTTCATGAGTACGGGGCACTACAACGAGGCTCACCACAACTTCTAATACCTGTCCCGATGTTGAGAACTGTTACAATCCTGATACTGGCGCTGGCAGCACTGCCAGCCGATGCGCAGCGCTTTGGGGGCGCCGTTGCAGCGACTTCAGACGAGGTTTTCGTAGGTGAAACCGGCAATGTGCTGTTTCCCGCAGAGGTCTATGTCTACAGCCGGGATAGCGGCTGGACCGAGTCCACGCGGTTGGCCGTTTCCAGCGAAGCCGATCGCTTTGGGCGTGCACTTGCAGCGCACGGAAACGTGCTCCTTGTCGGCGCGAGCGCAGAGGCAGGTGCTGTGCACGTGTATACGAAAGACGCACAGGGTGCGTGGAGTCGTTCTGCTACGTTGACTGCTTCCGATGCAGTGGAAGGCGACTATTTCGGTAGCAGCATAGCCTTTGATGGCGAAACGGCGCTGGTGTCCGCTTTGGGCCGGAACGAGGGAGCCGGTGCAGTTTATGTCTTCAGCCAGAACGAAGCCGGTGATTTTGCCCACACCGGGACAATAACGGAAGACGAAACGGAAGGCTTTGGCTCCATTATGGTGTTGCGGGATGGCACAGCGCTGATAGGGTCGCCTACGCATAATGAAAGGCGCGGAAAAGTCTACGTCTACCAGAAGGAGGGCGACATGTTTGTGCGGACTGGCGCCTTGGAGCCGGACAGCAGCGTGGCAGGCGGCAGGTTTGGATACGCGCTGGCGCTTGGGGGTGGGATGGCTTTTATAGGAATGCCTATGGTCGCACAGCGCCAGGGGGCTGTGATGGTCTACCGGCGGGACGGTACGGGGGGGTTCGTGGAGCTTCCGCAGCTGCGGGCGTTTGAGCCACAGCGCGGCGCGATGTTTGGTGCCAGCCTGGTCTATACTGACGGTGTGCTTTGGGTAGGATCGCCGGGCGAGTATTTTGGTGGCGGTGCGGTATACCGTTTTGAACGGCGCGAGGAGAGCTGGGGTGGTGCGCAGCGACAACAGAGCAAGATGGCGACCGGCAGAGCAAGCTTCGGCACCACGCTTGCCGTAACCGGGAATGTCGCTGTTGTGGGCGCAACCGGCGTAGACCGGCGTGAAGGGGCTGCCGTGATCCTGGCGATGGAAGACGAGTGGGAAGAGCAGAATATGGTGATCAATGACATCAAGGGCTTTGATCCGGTGACGGGTGGAGAGGTGCAGTGTGCCGAAGGCGCGGCACGGGGCTGGGCCTGCGACAAGGTTGATCTGGTATCGTTTGTGCCGACCCATCAGATGGGCGGGGGGCGTGGAGGCATGTCCAATGATGTCTGGGGATGGACTGACCCGGCCACAGGGCGCGAGTATGCGCTCGTAGGTCGCTCTGACGGGACCGCCTTCGTTGATGTCACGTCCCCGGAGATGCCCGTGTTTGTAGGCGATCTGCCTATGACTGAGGGTTCACGTGCCAGCGTATGGCGGGACATCAAGGTGTACAAGGATCACGCGTTCATCGTAGCCGACGGCGCTGGGCAGCATGGGATGCAGGTTATGGATCTGCGGCAGTTGCGCCTGGTGGAAAACGTGCCGGCGACGTTCACGGAGACATATTTCTACGACCGCATTCACAGTGCGCACAACATCGTCATCAATGAAGGCACGGGGTTTGCCTTTGCCGTAGGTGCCAGCGGTGGAGGAGAGACCTGTGGTGGAGGGCTGCACATGATAGACATCACGGACCCGGCAGCACCATCGTTTGCGGGGTGTTTTCAGGATCCGACCACGGGGCGTCGCAAGACCGGCTACTCCCACGATGCGCAGTGTGTCATCTATCATGGTCCTGATGCAGATCACAAGGGCAAAGAGATTTGCCTGGGGTCCAACGAGACGGCGTTGAGTATTTCTGACGTGACGGACAAGGCTAATCCTGTGGCACTGGCTATGGCTGTATATCCCAAGGTGGCATATGCCCATCAGGGCTGGCTGACGGAAGATCACACGTACTTCTACATGAATGACGAAGGCGATGAGCCGCAGCAGCTGGTGGACGGTACGCGGACGCTTGTGTGGGATGTGTCCGACCTGGACGACCCCGTTCTTGTGCGGGAGTACATCGCCAAGACAACGACCACAGACCACAACCTGTACATCAAGGGTAATTTGATGTACCAGGCGAATTACGGCAGTGGTCTGCGGATTCTGGACATCACGATACCAGAGAATCCAGTAGAGATTGGATTCTTTGATACGACGCCGACTGAAGGCTCCGGAGGCGGTGCTTGGAGCACCTACCCGTATTTCGAGAGTGGCATCATCATCGTAACAAGTATGAGCGAGGGCCTCTTTGTGCTGAAACAGCGGCCTGCGGACATATAGCCTGCGCTACATGGCAGCTTCTCCCCATGATGGCCATGGTGAGAAGCAGCGGACCTGCGGGGATAAGGCCTGTGTCTCTACGGAGCGCAGGGCGGTGGTTTGTGAGTCGGAAGGCCAGGCGCTGGATTTATGGGACAGAGACAGGGCAAATCAAAATCACCCGGTGCCACTATCGAGAAAAAACCAAGACGCCAGCAGTGCGCAGGAAGCCGTGATTTACCGTGCAGAACAAAAAGGACCTTTTGACGTGGTGTCTCCCGTGTGGAAGGGCATGAGCATCATCCACGGTCTGTACACGCAGGCGGCCAAGCGGCAGGTAAGCCTGACGGCCACGCTCTACTTCAACTTCATCATCGTGCAGAGCACGGGACACAAGCTGGAATGGCAGCCGATTGCGCTATGATCCCCGCGTCCGGCCTGCACGGATTTGTCCGTGCTTGGGCGTAATCAGACGTCGACACAAACGTGCGGGCTGCACGTGCACACGACCTCGGACGGTCTTCCGCTGGGCGTGTTGCGGTGCAGCTATCGGGATCCGGCCGGTGG
>JAAXGV010000038.1 GCA_012271185.1 Rhodothermales bacterium | reverse complement strand
GTCACTGATAAAATAGGCCAGGTGATGCGGCGGCAGCCACTCCTGGGGGTTGGGTGAAAGCAGGCGCGGCTGGTCAAGATCGTATGGGCGAAGCGTAGCAGACATGATCGTTTGCGCGATGGCTGAACAGATAAGGATGACGCCTCAACTGAAGACTTCTTGCGGCGCAGACACCTGGGCTTTATTGGCTGCGCTGCCACGGAACCTTGCCGGCTTCCTGTATGTGGCGCCTGAGAGCCGCCGCCAGCCGCCGGAAGATCCCGGGATAGTCTTTACTCAGGTCGTCCTGCTCCAGTGGATCTTCTTCCAGGTTGAACAGCTCGGGCGGGGCGTACGGGCTGTTTTGCACCAGCTTCCAGGCTCCGAGGCGGACTGCTTCCACTGTCTTCCCGTTGTACCGCAGGTTTCCCTCGCGCCTGGAAAAGAACAGGTACCGGTCTTGCCGGGTCGGCGTTCCGCCCTTCAGTACAGGCATGAAACTCTGCCCTTCAATGTAGTGTGTCACGGGCACGCCCGCTGCTTCGAGCAGCGTAGGATAGAGATCCATAGTCAGGGCCACGTGGTCCGACACAGTACCTGGTGCTACGGTGCCGGGCCACGATACCACAGCCGGAACGCGGATGATCCGGCACGGCTGCGAATATAGTCGGTGGCCATAGTGGAAAACAGCTCAGTAGCGTGTCCTTCCGGATTGATCGTCCTGTCATTGAGCCGCATGTAGTTGATGCCGTGCCGGCGATGGTGGTAATAGTCATCCATCATGTCTCCCAGGAATCCATGGAAAAAAAATCAAATCCGCGGTCCGTGGGGCGGTCCGGCGCGCTCAGTCCCAAGTGCCACTTGCCCACCATGGCTGTATGGTAGCCGTTTTGTCGCAGCATGGCGGGCAGCAGTACGACGTTCGGCGACAGTGCACCCCAGCTGTCCTGGGCATGAGTGCGGATCACTCCGGGAACACCCGCCATGGGTGGATAGCGCCCCGATAGCAAGGCTGCACGGGTAGGGGAGCATACGGGTGCATTGGCATAGAAACGTGTAAACTTCATGCCGGCCGCGGCCAGGCTGTCAATCACGGGAGTCCGCAAATCTGCAGCCCCGTAGCTCGCCAGATCGCCGTAGCCGAGGTCGTCAGCCAGGATCAGGATGATGTTGGGTGCGTGGTCTTGTGCTTTCACGACAGGCGGAGCACACAGCAGCCACGCATACAGAAGCACGCTTAGCCGAAGCATAAAGGAGTACAGGCGGGCGCCTTAGTGGTACTATGTTCCTCGAACGAAGTTTGAGGCGCGTCGTAGTAGCGGTCATGCGCGAGCTCAGTGGTCCTATTCCGGTCAATATTGGCGGAGGGCGCAGCTACAACATACACCTGGTGCCACTGGCCCGCCTGGACTCCCTGCTGAGGGAAGTGCGCCTGCAGCGCGGACCGTGTGTGGTGGTTACGGACGCTAACGTTGCAGGGCGCTGGCTCCCGCAGTTAGCTGAGGCGCTTGATGGCTGGGATCCGTCTGTTATCGTGCTGCCTGCGGGAGAACAGACAAAGTCGCACGCTTCTGTTCGCTCCGTCTATGACAAGGTTCTAGCCCAGGGTATTGACCGGCAAACCCCTGTCATCGCGTTCGGAGGCGGCGTCATTGGAGATCTGGCAGGCTTTGCCGCAGCTACGCTGCTGCGCGGCCTGCCGCTGGTACATGTGCCTACCAGCCTCATTGCCCAGGTAGACAGTGCCATTGGTGGCAAGACCGGTATCAATCACGCTGCAGGCAAGAACCTTATCGGATCTTTCTACCAGCCGCGCCTGGTGTGTACGGACACGTCGATTCTGGATACGCTTCCTTCACTGGAGTGGGCAAGCGGCCTGGCAGAAGTGGTCAAACACGCACTGATTGCTGATACGCAACTCCTGGCATACCTTGAACGATCGTGGCATAAGGTGCAGAGCAGGGAGCCTGCCACAGTGCGCACCATGGTAGGTTGGGCGGCGGCCGTCAAGGCCGCTATCGTTGCGGAGGACGAAAAAGAACAGGGTCGCCGTGCTATCCTGAACTTTGGGCATACCTTCGGTCATGCCATTGAGCGTGTGGCAGGCTACGGTGCGTACACGCATGGCGAAGCCGTAGCCCTGGGGATGCGCGCCGCACTCTCGCTTTCCGCCAGGTTGCACAAGCACTTCGACATGGACCGGGCTATGTCACTGGTATGTCAGATTCCAGTGCGTTATCCGTTGTCCTCTCAGCCAGTCAGCGTTGATGCGCTAATGGATGCCATGCGCTACGACAAGAAAGCTTCCAGGGGCGCCTTGCGGCTGGTAGCACTGCGTGCTGTGGGTCAGGCCTATGTCACGGACCAGGTTACCCGGGACGCTCTCCTGGCAGCCTGGGCGGCCGCATACCATTAGTTGCGCCGGCTGTGCCATACACGGTGCGCACCGGCATGACCTGCTCAGAAGTCATCCCATCCTGGGCCGTTGCCGGATTTGCCTTGCACCCAGGTCAGGTGCGGATATACGGGGGCTATTCAGGTTTCTTCAGCGCGGTTTGAAACATGACATAGTCGCCGCCGTCTTCTGTTATCTGTCGCCTCACGGTCAGTCGCATGGTTTGTCCATCCTTGGTGTCGTCGTAGGCACGTTTCAGGTCACGCACTCTGCGTACTGGATGCTGGTTGGCTTCGATGATCACATCAAACCGTTGCAGCAGGGCCTCCCGCCGCGCGTCACTGTTCGGGTCAATTTTCACGATGAGGACACCGTCAAAGTCCGGCGCATCGGCCAGGTTGTAGTGTTCACGTGCCCATTCGGGATCGAACTCTTCAAGCGTGAGCCCCAACTCCCTGAAGCTGGAGCCTGTGTCGTCAGGGCTTGGTGTCGCGGGTGCTGCACCAAGCAGCTCCGGTGGAATATCGCCTAGGCGGATACTGTACTCCTGTGTCTCTTGGTTACGCACCACTTCCAGCGTAATTTCGTCCCCGGGCCTGTGGCTGCTGATGGTGGTACGCAGGTGCGAAGAGTCTTTCAGCTTCTTGCCGTTGATGCCCGTGATGATGTCTCCTTCCCTGATACCTTCCCGTTCTGCACCGGTACCCGGGTAAACGCTGGTGACTTGGGCGGCACCTGGGGGCACACCCAGGGCTTCGACGAGCGGCCGCGGGATGCGGTCAAAGCCTACACCCAGGAACCCGCGTCGAATCCTCCCGGTGGTTTTAAGCTGGTCAATGGCATTGATGACTGCACCCGCGGGCACAGCGAATCCAATGCCGTTATACATGCCGGTGCGCGAAGCGATAAGCGTGTTGATGCCGATAAGTCGCCCTTGCAGGTCCACCAGTGGTCCGCCGGAGTTTCCGGGGTTGATCGCCGCGTCAGTCTGAATGAGCGCCGAGCCCCGGTTAAGGCTGCTTATTCGCCCGAGGCCGCTGACGATGCCGGCGGTGACCGTGTTGTTGAGGTCCTCTGACAGCGGTGACCCAAAGGCCATGACCCACTGACCTACACGAATGTCGTCTTCACTGCCGAAAGGTATTGTTGGCAGGCCGTCTGCCTCGATCTTGAGCACCGCGAGGTCAAAGAAGTTATCGCTCCCGACAACTTGCGCCTCTACAACACGACCCCCATAGAGCATGACATCGAGATCCGCAGCGTTGGCAACCACATGGTGATTGGTGACGACATACCCGTCCGGGTCGACGATGATACCGGAACCGATCCCCGACCGCTGCGGGTCCAGGTAGGGAAAGAGTCCTTCGAAGGGCGTTTCGGCAAACGGATCGTTCCGCGTGGCGTCTGGCGTCCGCCCACGTGTTCTGATCTGCACGACGGCCGGGTTGACGGCTTCAGCGACGTCAATGAAGGTCTGTTCAAGGTCCGAGCGCTCCGCTGCCCTGGGCAGTATGGCGGGTGTGGCATAGCTGTCCGCGGTGATGCGGTCTCCGCTGCCGGCAAAGTTTGCCCCTGCCGTGGCGAACAGTATTCCCAAGACAAAAGCTGATGCCCCAAGGATGAGGACCGGGATAAGTGTGGTCTTTTTCATAGCTGCTGTGTCTGTGTTTGTCAGGTGCTGTGCTGCAGCAAACGCGCCAATCCCCAAGAATCGTATCTAGTTGCCAGGAATACCCGGCATGGTCATGTCGCGAACATCGAGGACGGTGCTCAGGGTATGGTCGCTGAGAAGGCCTTTTTCTTTTACCACTGCGCGCACGGGGACGCGTCTTGCTGCAGACTCCTTGGCTACCTCGGCGGCAGCGTCGTATCCTATGGACGCATTCAGCGCTGTAGCTATGGACGGGTTCAGCTCCAGCAGCTCCTTGCACCGGTCACGGTCGGCCTCAATGCCAGCGACACACCGGTCGCCAAAGGCGTGGCATATGCCTGTCAGGATGCTGATGCTCTCGAGAAGGCTGTGGGCCAGGACGGGCATCATCACATTGAGCTCAAGGTTGCCGTGCTGTGCACTGATTGTGATGGTGGTGTGATTGCCCATGACACGGGCGCACACCATCATCATGGCCTCGCACAGCACAGGGTTCACCTTCCCTGGCATGATGGACGAGCCTGGCTGAATGGCGGGGAGTCTTATTTCGGCGAGACCGCTGGTGGGCCCACTGGACAAAAAGCGAATGTCATTAGCCACCTTCATCAGAGCAACCGCCAGCGTGTTGAGTGCGCCGCTGACCATCACGACCGCGTCTTTTGCTGCTTGCGCCTCAAAATGATCCTGTGCTTCGTGCAGTGAAAAGCCTGAGGCTTCATAGATGTAGGCCAGCGTACGGGCCGGAAACTCCGGATGGCGGTTGATGCCGCTCCCCGTTGCGGTCCCGCCCAGTGCAACCTCCGACAGCTCTCCGATCATGGTGGTGGACAGGCGCCGGACACAGTGGGACACCTGCGCCGCGTAGCCGCCAAACTCCTGGCCGAGGCGGACGGGCGTGGCATCCATCAGGTGTGTGCGTCCGCTCTTGATGACATCATCAAAAGCGGCACTCTTCTTTGAGAGCGTAAGGTGGAGCTTTCTCAGTGCCGGCAGCAAGTCATCCCGCAAGGCCAATGAGGCGGACAGGTGAATCGCTGTTGGGATGACATCATTCGACGACTGACACATGTTCACATGATCATTGGGGTGTACCGTATGGCCTCCCAAGGCTTCAGCAGCCACACGGGCAATTACCTCGTTGGCGTTCATGTTCGTCGAAGTGCCGCTGCCGGTCTGATAGACATCAACAGGGAAGTGCTCAAAAAGCCGCCCCCTGGTCAGATGTCTGGCAGCACTGGCAATGGCATCTGCAATATCCGGATCAAGCAGGCCCAGGTCACGGTTTGCCATGGCAGCGGCCTGCTTGATGTAGCCCAGCGCCTGCAGGAACCGCGGAGGCATCTGCTGCCCACTGATGGGAAAGTTCTCTACTGCCCGCTGTGTCTGCGCACCATACAGCGCCTCCACCGGCACCTCGACCGGTCCAAGCGAGTCATGTTCTATGCGTGTTGCCGCCATTAGCCCAGCGTTGGATTTACTTCACTGCCAGACAGTATATACGATTTTCAGCAGTCAAGGTTAACGGGTATGGAGATCGTTCAAACGGTTTGTGAAATGCGGAGGCAGGCGGATGCGCTGCGCTACCAGGGGCGCAAGCTCGTCCTGGTGCCCACCATGGGCGGGCTGCACCAGGGCCACCTTGCGCTGGTGAGGGCAGCAGGCAGGCACGGAGATCACGTGACTGTGTCCATCTTTGTAAATCCGGCCCAGTTCGCACCGGGCGAAGACTTTGCGGAATACCCCCGGGGCCTGGAACACGACTGTGCTCTGCTGGCAGAGACCGGGGTCGTGGATACGGTCTTTGCCCCGCCTGAAGCTCAGCTCTATCCCAGAGGCCAGGAACACCAGGTTGTCTGGATCCAATGCGAAGCATACACCCGGCATCTGTGCGGTCCGCGCAGGCCGAGGTTTTTTCCGGGTGTGCTGACCGTGGTGGCAAAGCTCTTCGCCTGCTGCAGGCCGCACGTGGCCATCTTCGGTCTGAAGGATGCGCAGCAGTACTTCATGATCCGACGGCTTTCCGAGGACCTGCTTCTGGGCGTGAAGATCGTTGGGCACGCCACTGTTCGTGAGCTGGACGGTCTGGCGCTCTCTTCACGCAACGTGTACCTGAGCGTGGACGAGCGGGCGCAGAGTGTAGCGCTGTATCAGAGCCTTGAGGCAGCCCGGGAGGCGATAGAAGCAGGGGCGACGGATGCTGCGGAGGTTGAGCAGGTCATGAAGCGCGTCATCGGGCAAGCCCCCTTGGCCCGCTTGGACTATGCGGAGGTCGTTTCCACCAGAGACCTTCAGAGGATATCCACCATTCGGGCGGGTGAGGAAGTCCTGGCAGCAGTCGCTGCCTTTTTTGACAAAGCCCGCCTCATCGATAACGTCGTCGTGCGTGCTCCCACGCAGATCTGACCTTTCTGAGCGGATCTCTTTTGCGGCAATTGACCGGCCTGGTGGATGCAGCCAAACATGTGACTGGCAGCAGTTCTCCCGTGCCGACGGGGATACCGCGTTTCCGGGGTCAAACGTCTGGAGACAGCATAAAGGCTCCCAGCACGCAGAGTGTTTCTTCCGGACAGTGTTGATGGAAAGCCTCCCGGCAGAATTCGTGCGTGTTCCAGTGTGCAACGCTTCTGCCGAGCAGGTTTGCCTGTTTCGTGCGCGTGCCTGGTGTTCGCTGCTTCCCGGCAGTGTGCTGCATGCGTAAACACCAGCGCCGGCGTAAGCCATGGGCCGTGCTGGAACCCTGAGTACATCTACGCCTGCGAGGGCATGTGGCGGTCGTAGGCGGCGATGATCTCCTTGACAAGGCGGTGACGCACGATGTCACCTTTACCGAAGTACACGAACGCAATGCCATCAATATCGGCAAGGATCTCCTGTGCCTCGATAAGCCCGCTCCGGGCAGGACCGGCGAGGTCAATCTGTGTCACATCGCCCGTCACAATGGCACGGCTTGCCACTCCCAGGCGCGTGAGAAACATCTTCATCTGCAGGGCGGTCGCGTTCTGTGCCTCATCGAGAATCACAAAAGCACCGTTGAGCGTACGGCCTCGCATAAACGCCAGTGGCACAATTTCAATGACATGGTTTTCCATGTGGGCTGCAAGCTTTTCCGGCAGCAGCAGCTCCTCCAGAGAGTCGTATAGCGGGCGCAGGTAGGGGTCTATCTTCTCTCGGAAGTCCCCCGGCAGAAATCCAAGCCGCTCTCCCGCCTCCACCGCCGGACGACACAGGATGATGCGTTTGACCTTTTTGCGCTTGAGCGCAGCGACAGCCAGCGCAACAGCCAGAAATGTCTTGCCGGTTCCGGCCGGGCCCACGGCGAAGACGATGTCGCTGCGGTGTGCGGCTTGTACGAACCGGCTTTGTCCCGGTGTCTTCGTCCGTATTATGCCGCCCGAAGGCGTGTACAGCACAACCTCGCCAATGGCGCTTTTCTCCGGGCCCGACGCGGTCACATGAGACAGCACTGCGTCCACATCGGTGTCTGTTAGGCTGCCACTTCGTCCGGCGATGGAGGCCAGCTCGTCAAAGGTGCGCTCAATCATCTTCACCGCCGGTGCGGGCCCGCGCAGCTTGATGGTGTTGCCGCGAGCAGAAAACCGCGTCCCCGGAAAGGTTGCCTCTACACGTCTCAGGTGGGCGTCGTGGGTGCCAAAAAGAAGAAGCGGACTGACTTTGTCCAGCGTGAGCGTCTTCTCTGTCAAAAGCGCTTTGAACAGATCTTCATGGCTTGCGTCCAACCGGCTCCTTTCACAACAGCGCCTGGAGGCTATGCAGCGCCGGCTGGTAGTGGAGTTTACAAAAATGAATGGTGCCGGAAACGATTTTATTGTTATCGATAATCGGTTCTATCACTTTTCTGCGGACACGCTGGTCGCCATGGCGCCACGCATCTGCGTAAGACGCCACGGGATTGGTGCAGATGGCCTGCTTGCGATGGAAGATCCTGCAAGTCCGGATGCGGCCTTCCGGATGCTGTACTACAATGCCGATGGCACCGAAGGAACGATGTGCGGCAATGGCGCCCGATGCCTGGCCAGGTTTGCGGTCAGTACCGGAATGCCTCCGGGTACGCTTAAGTTCGACACAGCCTCCGGCCCCTGCACTGCTGTTGTGCCTGCAGATCAAAGCGGGGTCGTGCGTCTGCACACCAGTGCACCGGACCACTGGCGGTCCAGGCAGCGGCTTGCACAGGCGGTCCCTGGGGGCATTCACAGCGTGCATTTTCTCTGGACCGGCACCGAGCACGTGGTGTGTTTTGTGGATGATGTATCTCAGGTGCCTGTTATGGCGTGGGGACGCAGGATCCGCTGCGACAAAGCGCTGGCGCCGCTGGGTGCCAACATCAACTTTGTCCAGGTGGACAGCCCGTCGCATCTTACCGCACGCACATTCGAAAAAGGCGTTGAAGCCGAAACCCTCGCCTGCGGAACCGGAGCCATGGCCTCCGCGCTGGCAGCGCGCTACCTGGGGTATCTGACAGCAGACATTGCCGAGGTTGCCATGCCTGGTGGCACACTGCGTGCAGGTGTCTCGGAGCCGCTGTTCCTTGAGGGCCCCGCTGCCACTGTCTACCGGGGCACTTTCGAGCTGTAGGCGCTACTGGCGCTGCGGCAACAGGTCCGTGCGCAGGTCCTCAACTTCGGAGGTCTCCCGCAGGAATGCGATCCACTGGTTGGTGACATGGTTTTCCCTGTCTGACAGCATGTTCGCCCGGCGGGAGTTCATATCGTCCTCGTCCAGCGGAGAAGGACTGCTGAGCGCGGTCGTGCGCACCACAAAGACGGCATTTGCGCCCTCTACCACGCCGGAGTCTTCACCTTCTCCGAGACCAAACACGGTACCCGCAAAGATGAGGTCGCGTCCCAGCCCAGACACCACAGGGTCGTAATAAGAGAGACGGTCAATGGCTCTGGGCTGCTGGGCCAGTGCCTGCACCAGGCCGTCAAAGCCCCCTTCCGCATATGCATCCTCCATCCGTGTGCGCTGGTACGCCTTCTTCTTTTCCAGCAACGCCTGGGGGCGGACAATATACTCCACCTCCTCGAGCGGCTGAACACCCTCTTCGCGGACAGATACGACATGCGCCATGATTGCGACATCGTTCAGCTCAATGATCGGGCTGATGTCACCCTCGTCGGCGCCTTCAAGGAACTTCGCCAGCGCATGGCTGACCCCGAGTCCGGGAATCGCGACTTGGCCCGCCTCCATATCCATGGACTGCAGGCCAATGCTGCGCCGTGCCGCCTCGCCTGCGAAGTCACCAGTCTCTTCACTGAAGTAGCGCAGGTCTTCCAGCATCTCGGTGAGCGCATTCAGTGTTGCCACGGAGGCATCCAGCGTGACGGCAAGGCGTGCCAGCTTCACCTCAACGCTGGCGCGTGCCGTTGTTTCAATAAGATGAAATCCGAACTGAGTCTGGATGGGGCCAACCACCTGGCCGGCTCTGCCGTCAAATGCAGCATCCTGAAACGCTGGCACCATGGTGCCTTCCCCGAACCAGCCCAGGTCGCCCCGCCTCGAGCCGCTGCCAGGATCATCAGACAGCTCTCCCGCGAGGTCTCCAAAGGATTCACCGCTGTTCAGACGCTGCTGGACCTCTCTGATCTTTGAGCGTGCTTCCGACTCTTCCTCAGCGTTGCCTTCCTGTGCCTGAATCAGTATATGACGTGCACGCACATTGGTTTCTTCGGCGTCCCGCGTCTCCAGGATTTTTACGAGCTGTACCGTGTTGCGAACGATGACGGGACCTGCGACAAGGCCTGGCACGATGGGCTCATTGCTTTCAAAGAGGGCTTCCGCGAGTGCTCCATCCAGGTCTGCGGGCCCCAGGAAAGCCTCAGACCACGGTGATTCAGACCCCACAGACGCCAAGTATGCTGAATCCTCCTCAGCAAGCACAAAGCCGTCGCGCAGCCTTTCAAGTTCGTTAAACACCGCTGCCGTGTCCTCCTGCGAGGGCAGCTTGGAAGCTGATGCGAGCTCTACTGAATACAGCCGCTCCCGCATATAGTCGTCCCGGTGATCATCATAGTATCGCCGGATGTCCCGGTCGGTGAAAGCCACGGCAGAGTCTGGCACATCCGCATAGCGCAAGAAGAAAAACTCCGCACTGGCCCCCTGCGCTTCCTGCGTCCATTCCTCATGCACATCGGCGTCAGAGATGCGAACCGTGGCGCTGACAGCTTCATCGAACTTTTCCCTGCGCCGGTCCTGACGGATATACTCCTCGATCTGGATCCATGTCCCCTCCTGCTCTGGCGCGTCAATAACGCTCTGGAGCAGAGACCGGTCAACCTGGCCGGATTCATCGGAAAAGTTGGCCAGGATCACTGCATGCGGCCTGTCGCCGACGATAAGCTCCTGAATCTCACGGTTGCTGACGGTGATGCCCAGACGATCCATTTCGTGCTGGCGCAGCCTATCATTAACCAGTGTATTGAACGCGCGTTCGCGCTCAAACTCCAGCCTTTCCGGTTCCACCGTGGCATTGGTGGCCTGCCGGATCTGCTCCAGCTGAAACTCCAGCTGCTGGTTGTACTCCTCCCGTGTGATAACCTCACCGTCCACAACAATGACTTTGCCCAGCGGGTCTGTGCCCATCGTGTCAAAGACGCCGGAGTCCTGCAGCACCCACAGCCCCCCAAAGGAGATCACGAGAATCCACAGGATCACCCCTGTGTTCTCGCGCATACGGTTCATCGTGCCCATTGGCCTGCCTCAGTCTGGTCGGTGCACCTTCAAGGGTCTACGTGGACCAGCTTCCGGTTGCCCCGGGTCGTGGAAAACCGCACTGTTCCGCTGGTGGTCGCAAACAGCGTGTCATCACCGCCACGCCTCACGTTGCTGCCAGGATGCACCCGTGTACCACGCTGTCGCACGATGATACCTCCGGCGTTGATGGCCTGTCCGCCGTAAACTTTGACGCCAAGCATCTTCGGGTTGGAATCCCGCCCGTTCTTGGTCGAACCAACGCCTTTCTTATGTGCCATGATAAGTGTGTGAATTATGCTGAAGACACGGAGTCGATCCGAATCTCCGTGTATTGCTGACGGTGACCGCGCTTGACCCTGTAGCGCTTGCGGCGCTTCTTCTTGAATACTATGACCTTGTCTCCCCGGACGTGACGCAACACGGTGGCGGACACAGTGGCATCCTCCACTGTTGGCGTTCCCACTCTGATGTCTTCACCGTCAGCGACCAGAAGCACCCGCCCCAGGGTGAGCGAGTCATCGGCACTATGCTGTGCCATTAACGGTACAAACAGCGTGTCCTTTTCATGGACCTTGAACTGCTTGCCTTGAATGTCAACGATGGCGTACATGCTCTTACTGGCGCGAGAGTGACAACAGGTGGAAACGCGCCAGACACCCGTAAGATCCAACCCATGACCCGTTGTAATGAGGGTATCCGCTAAGCCTGCCCGAAAGCTGATCTGTATCGGTAAGAACTACGCAAAGCATGCCGCGGAGATGAAAAGCGTGGTGCCTGCTGAGCCTGTCGTGTTTCTGAAACCCAGCACGGCCATCATTGGAGACGGCGAAGCGGTTGTGTTGCCGCCGATGTCCACTGACGTTCACCACGAGGTAGAGCTCGTAGCCCAGGTTGGCCGGCGGGGCAGAAACATCCCTGAGTCCGAGGCGCTCTCCCACATATCAGCATATGCTGTGGGTCTGGACATGACGGCGCGCGACCTGCAGGCTGAAGCAAAGCGGAGCGGCCATCCGTGGTCTGTCGCCAAGGGGTTTGACACGTTTGCGCCACTGGGTGCGTTTGCACCTGCGGCCGCGGTGTCTGACGTACAGGACCTGATGCTGACGCTGGCGGTCAACGGCGAGGTGCGGCAGCATGCGTGTACGCGGGACATGGTCTTCTCCGTAGCCCAGCTCATCGCATACTGTTCCCGGGTATTCACGCTGGAGCCTGGGGACTGCCTCTATACAGGTACTCCGGAGGGCGTCGGCCCGGTTCATGCAGGGGACCACCTGGTGTGCGAGTGCACGGGGCTGCCGACGCTCAGTGTGTCGGTCAGGGCACCGCAATAGCGGGAGCCAGGATCTGCTGCATCCTTCGCAGTGCCCGGTCGATATCGCCCATCGACACGTCGCGGTGTGTCGTAGCCCGGACCGTACGCGGACCGAAAGGCACCATGGCAACGTTCCGGGTGTGCAGCTTCTCGAGAAAGGGCAGGGCCCTGCCGCCTTCCAGGTCAAAAAGCACAATGTTCGTCTGTGGCATCCGGACTGTGATGCCGCTGAGCGCGGACAGGCCCTCCGCGAGGTGACGGGCTTTGGCGTGGTCTTCGGCCAGCCCCCCGCGGTGATGCTTCAAAGCGTAAAGGCCTGCGGCTGCCAGGATTCCGGCCTGTCGCATCCCGCCACCAAGCATCTTGCGCACTCGATGTGCTTCAGCTACGATTTCTTTCGAGGCGGCAAAGATGCTGCCGACGGGAGCACCCAATCCCTTGGACAGGCACACTGTTACGCAGTCAAAGCCGGCGGCATACGTATGCTCAGGGATACCCGTTGCAGCGGTGGCATTCCACAGCCGTGCCCCATCGAGGTGGCAGGCCAGCCCGGCGGCGCGTGCGGCATCTGCCAGCCTCTCCAGGCGGTGCAGCGGGTAGATTATGCCGCCAGCGGCGTTGAGCGTGTTTTCCAGGCACAGCAGGCGGGTGCGCGACTCCCAGTAGTAACCGTGCCGGATGGCTGCCTGTACCTGCGATGTCGTGAGCAGCCCATCCTGGCCGTCCAGGGCGTTCAGCACTACCCCAGCGATGGCGCCTGCGGCTCCGGACTCATAGTTGAAGATGTGGCTGGATCGCTCTAGTAGCACCTCGTCGCCGGGGCGTGTATGCACATACAGACCCAGCTGATTGCCCATCATACCGCTGGTGACCAGCAGCGCGGCCTCCTTGCCCAGGAGTGCTGCCACTTGCTCCTGGAGCTTGTTGACCGTAGGGTCCTCACCAAAGACATCGTCACCAACCTCCGCATGGTACATGGCCCTACGCATGCCTGGGCATGGGCGCGTAACCGTGTCGCTACGCAGGTCAATCATGTGTCACGAAAGATGTCCAGTATTTCAAACTCCACCATGCCGCGAGGAACCGCAATTTTGATGACCTCCCCTACGGCGCTTCCCAGAAGACCTTTACCGATAGGGCTTTCAACAGATATCCACCCTTTGGCCAGGTCCGCTTCCTGAACGGAAACGAGCTTGAAGGACTGTTCACGCCCGGCTCTTCTGTTATGGACGCGTACGGTGGACAGGATACGTGCGCGCGACGTGTCAATCTGCGCCTCGTTGACCACGCGCGCTTCCCCGAGGGTGTGCTCCATCTGCGCGATGCGTGCCTCCAGTCGTCCCTGCGCATCTTTGGCGGCGTCGTATTCAGCATTCTCCTTGAGGTCGCCGTGGGCGCGGGCTTCCGCAATGGCATGTGCGGCTGCGGCCCGCCCGGCGGTGCGCGCATGACGCAGGTCATGGCGCAGCTGTTCCAGCGCCTCTCTTGTCAGGTAGATTGGCATAGCATATTCAGGCTACCATCCGGTGCGCTGGCCTCCGCCGGGTCGCCCCTTGGGTGCAGGCTCCTGCCTGGAAGGTTGGCCCGGAAGGTTCAGTCTGCGGGCGGTCAGGAACGCGTCAGACCACGCGGCATCATCCATGCGGCCGATGGCCACGCCGCTGTCAATGTCGACGTGAGCAAATTCATTGCGTCCCAAATAGATTCCAACATGTGAGGGGCCGGCCGCCAGCCTGAACAGCACCAGGTCACCAGCTCGCAGGTCGTTGCGCTGCACCTCCTGTCCTGCTTCGGCCATCCGGGACGGTGTGCGGGGCAGATCTATTGCGAAAAGGTCTTCATAAAGACGTCGGACAAAGGAGATCTGGTCAATGCCGGTCAGGTCACTGCCTCCCGGAGCATAGGGCGTTCCGTGCCATGCCTCCTGTGCGGCGCGCAGGTCAGCTTCAACGGACTGGGCATGGCTGCCGGCCGTGCCGGACACGGTGCCGCAGCCGGCATGCAGCAGTGCCAGCGCGA
>JAAXGV010000179.1 GCA_012271185.1 Rhodothermales bacterium | reverse complement strand
CCTCAGGCTTGTCCTTCGACGTGCTGAGATAGCCGTTCTCCGTAAAGTAGTGCGCCTCCGAATCCCACTTGGTCTTGCCATCCAGCATGTAGCCCGTACCGCCGACGACCCGCGCCAGCAGCCATGTGGGCAGCTCAGACAGCATGGTGTACCCGTCCGGGTTCAGCTCGGTGTCTTCGGCCCCGATCCGCTCGGGGTTGCCGTCGGCAAAGAGACGGGCAAGCTCATAGGTGTTGACACCCCAGTTGCGATAGGCTCCCTGCTCGTATTCTGCCCCGAACTCCAGCTGATTTATTCCAAGCTGGGTAGTGGCCGAACCATGCATCCGGAATGTTCCGCCATCACTGCGACCGTAACCAAGGCCACCGCCTGTGATGCTCAACAGACCGGCCGTTGTTGCCGTAGAAATAGCGAGACCATCCTGGTATCTGCGTCGGTACGTTGGCGTGGATATCAGGTAGGTGTTCCCATCATCGTCCGTCCACTCCATGTTTACAAGAGAGTAGTTCTTGTATCCGGCAATGGTAGCGTGAACAGGGTGATCTATGTCGCGATACTGCCACCAGTCCGCCTCTTCCTTCCCAAAGCGCGGATCATGGGATTCACTGTTGTTGAAACGGTATTCCGCCTGTACCTGGTAGAAGGTGGATTGCGACAGGTGCTGTGTCCAGCGGGCGTGCAGCTGCCCGTTGAAGTACTCGTTGGATGACCATATATGGCTGCGGAACATCTCCGTTGTGCCACCAACGCTGCCCTGCGAGTCCCCTGTCTGTATGGCCGCACCGACCCGGAAGCGGCCACTCTCGATCACTTTCCATGTCAGGTTGCCCGCAAACCTCAACGCACGGCTTTTTTGGCCACGTCTCTTGAGCTCCTGCGTAAAGTCGTCTTCAGTCAGGAGCTCAAGGCGGCTGAGTGGATTCAGGTTGATACTGGCATCTTCCGGAATAGGAAGAAACGTGTTGTCACTGAAGGTTATGCCACCGCCGGTTGTGTCTATCCTCCCTGTCGACGGATCCATAAGCATATACGCTCCGTCCTCCAGAGTGCTTGGAATAGGCACGATGAACTCGCTGCCATCAGGCAGCAAGAGCTGAAAACCCGTTGGATATTCGATCAGGTCGGCAAGCTGGTCATCCGAAAGCGTTGAGGTTGTAACGTTCCGTCCTGTTCCGTCCTGGTTGTCCCTGTACTGGCCCGAAACAAAGAAGGTCAGGTTCGGGCCCACCAGCGGACCGCCCAGCGTCGCTGAGAGAAGGTTGAAGCCGTAGACATCAAACTCGTTGGACGACATGCCTTCCAGCGAACCGAAGTAGTTCGGGGCGCCGGACTTGGTGTTGATGTTGATAACACCGGACATCACGTCTCCGTAGCGGGCGCTGATGCTTCCAATCTGCATCTCCTGCTCCTGAATCGCGGACTGCGGTACGCCGGTGCTGGCGTTCTTGACGCCGTCAACATAGTACCGGACCTCTCCGCTGCGCCCGCCGCGAATGTTCAGCGCTCCGCTCCCCTCTTTGCTCACGACGCCAGCCTGTATCTTTGCCACCGAAGCAGCACCGCGCACAGGCAGTTCCAGAAGCTCTTCCGAGTTGATCACTCTTGTCGGCCCGACAGCGTCCTTCTGGATGAGCGGCCGCTCGTAGGCAACCACGATTTCTTCAAGTTCCACGCCTGGCTGCAGCGCGAAATTCAACTCCCGGGTATATCCGGCATTAACCTCAGCACCGGCAACGATTTCGGTCTGGTAGCCGACAAAGGTCACCCGCACATCGTACGTGCCTACCGGAACACCAATGATGAAGTAGTTGCCGTCAACATCCGCCGCGGCACCCAGCGTAGTGCCAACCAGCAGCACGGTAGCACCGGGAAGCGTCTCTCCCGTGGTTGCATCCGTGACAGTACCAGCGACCTTGCCGGTATTCTGCGCATGCGCCAATAACGGCAGCGCGAGCAGCGTGAGCACTACTACACTCCATTTGCGTAGCATTTTTCGATCTCCGATTAGTGAGTAAGGTCAGACTGGTTCGCAGAAGGTAGCAGATCCGCCGCAAATCGGCATGCTACACGCCACGCACCCAACATAGATACCGTGAACAGGCAGACGGCACCCAATCCGGTTGGACGCGTTTCTGAACCGCGTGAAGCCGCGGTCGCGGGTAGTGTGGTGGTAGCGGTGTGGCAGACCAGGCTACGCTTCTGACAGCCATTGTGAATTGGCGTCAATGTAGGCTGAAGTTTTTCAAATGTCAAGCCTTTCGCGGCAATTTCCAAACTTTTTCTGCAGGCAGTGCGCTGCCGCAGCATTATCCTTCCACAAACAGCGTTGCGCACAGGTGCCGTGCGCGCTGAACTACGCCCTGTAATCCCGCTTCGGACTGCTGCACTGGGGGACAGCCTTGCTCAGCGCCAGCTTCTTCAGCGCTGCGCGGCTGACCTTTATGCCCTGATATGGCACAGCGGCAGGCCACGCGCAAAAGGCCGGTATCTTGAATCGCGGCAGTCGCTTCTCCAGCGCGCATGCAAGCGCGGGCCAATCGTTGCGGCCTGCCACAAACGCCACTGGCCGTGCTGCGAAGGTCTCATCAGGCACGGGCACTACAATTGCGCGCTCAACACCGCTGATGGCACACAGCGCCTGCTCTATCTCCTCTGGAACAATGTTCTCACCACCCGAAACAAACATGTTGTCTGTCCGCCCCCGCACATGCAGGTAGCCGTCGGCGTCCATGCAGCCAAGGTCTCCCGTTGTGAACCAGCCCTCTGCATCCACACTGCGATGCAGGCCTTTCTTCGTGACATACCCCATAAACAGCACGCGCCCTTTGACTTGAATCTCGCCGCGCGGGCCAATCCGTACCGACCGGTACGGCAGCACCTTCCCTGCGGTGCACAGCCGGTCTGGTTGCGCTCCCGGGGCGAGTGTCGCAACCTGTGAAGTCATCTCCGTCAGGCCGTAGGTGGTGCAGACCGGGTACCCCCGTGCATAGGCCTCCTGCAGCAGGCTCTGTGGGATGCCGGACCCGCCAACGATCATGGCCTTTAACGAATCCGGGGCCGGCCGGTCATCCTCTCGCAACAGGCGCAGAAGCTGCGTGGCAACCAGCGACACATGTGTGCACCGGTGCCCCCGAAGCAGTGCGCCGATGGTGCTGCCCCGCCGCGCCACAACAACAGCAGCGCCGGAGGCCACGCACCTGAACACCACGCCGAGTCCTCCCACATGATACAGTGGCAGCGTCAGCAGCCACCGGTCGCCAGGGTGCAGCCGCACCGCCTTGTTAGCGCCATGCGCACTGTACAGGAGGTTGCCCATGCTGTGGAGGGCAGCCTTGGGCTCGCCTGTGGAGCCAGTCGTGTAAACGATGGTGGCAGGCATGTCTGCTGCAAGAGGATTGTGCACCCCTGCCCTGCCTTTCCGCACCAACGAGCCTGCGGTATCGGGTCCGGTGACCAGCGCCGCCGCGCCCACCAGCCTGACCGCACGCTCCACGGCGGCCCGTGGCCACCGGCTGCTTATTAGGCAAGCAGTGCGGTGCGCCCTGAGCAGCGCCAGAACAAGCACAACCGACTCCCAGGTCCTGGCGGGTACCAGCCCTGCGCGTGACGCATCTGTACGGGCCGCAACAGCACTTGCCGTTCCGTCAACGAAGCGGTCCAGATCGTTATAGGAAAGCGCACCCTCCGGGTGGATGATCGCCGGTGCATCCGGCGCAAGGCCTGCAGCCCGCCCAACAGGATCCTCAAACTGTGTCAAGCTGTCATGCGATGCGTGTGAGAATATCACGGTCAGGCAGCGGCAATGCGGGAATCGCCACACGTGGCTCCGCCAGTGCCAGCCGCGATACGAGCACATCACGCTGTATCAGGCGGTACGTATCCAGACCTGCTGCCGCTTCGACAGAGACCTGCCCGGCGGTATACAGCAGGCCAAGCATGCCTGCGCCTGTTTCGTAGGCCGCACTGATCACCGGCATCATCCCCAAGTGTACGGCCTGCTCCGCCCATGACACTGCGGCAGCGATGCCGCCCAGCAGCGCAGGCTTGATCACGATCGCCACCGCGTAGGCATGGTTCCCCAGGCTCCCGAGTGAGAGTGCTGTCAAGCTCTCGTCCAGTGCCACAGGCATCAGACGGGCCGCCTGCGGCAGCAGTCGGGGGTCAGCCATCGGCTCTTCCACAAAGGCCACACCAAGGTCCCTGATGCCTGCTGCAAACGCTTGCGCTTCCGGAAACACCCAGGCCCGGTTGGCGTCCAGCCTGAATTCTACCTCAGGCCCGATAACCTGCCGAACGGCACGCGCAAGCTCCAGGTCAGACTGCAGCCCGCGATGACCCACCTTAAGCTTTACCGCTTCATAGCCGGTGGCGGCGGCCTGTGCCGCGCGTGCCAGCACCGTATCGGGCGGGCCAGTGAGAAGCGCGCATATCCTGACTGTGTTCCTGCGGAGCGCTCCGTCACCCGTTGCTGCCATCCTCCATTGCGCCTGCGCTGTATCCATACCAAAAGTGACCGACGGAGGCACCGCGCTGCCGGTGAGGTACGCTGCGCCCAGCAGCCCGTCAATAACCGCGGGAAGCGTTTCGCGGCTGAACCCTGGCAGCGGCGCGACCTCTCCCCAGCCGTCACAGACACCCGGCAGGCTTTGCCTGATCAGCAGGCCCTCGCGGTGCGTGTGCCACTGATCCCCCAGACTCACAGCCTCGGTGAATGGCACGCGGTAGCGGTAGAGCTTTGTGCGCATCATCCCAGCATCCAGCCTGCGGAAAAGAGCACGCTGTGTGCCAGCAGCAGCAGCACCGTTTGTCCCAGCAGCGGGTTGAGCCGCTCCGTCAGCAGCTGCCTGAACAGTGCAAGCGCCGGGATAAGGATCAGGAGCGTTAATGCCGCCCAGCGGTGCGCAGCAGTAGCCACCACGATTTCAAGCGGGATCAGGGCTCCGGCAACGATGCAGCACAGCCACAACCCTGTCCCGAACCTGCGGCCAAAGCGCACCACCACCGTTCTCTTGCCGCAACGCCGGTCCTCTTCGATGTCGCGGATATTGTTGACAACCAGTATCGCGGTCGCCATCAGCCCTGTGGCCAAGCCGGCTACAAGAACCGCGGGCGTGATTTCCAGCGTCTGTACATAGTAGGTACCGCCTACGGCCACCGGGCCGAAGAAGACCAGCACAAACACATCCCCCAGGCCCAGATATGCCAGCGGGTACCGGCCAGCCGTGTACAGTATGCCCGCAGCGATGGACAGCACGCCGATCAGCGCAATCACCCAGCCTCCGCGCATGATGAGATACACCCCGCTGAGTGCCGACAGTGCAAACACCAGGGCAGTCATGCGGAGTATCGTTGCAGGCAGCACTAGGCCGGCCTGCGTTACGCGCAGCGGACCCTTGCGGCTGGCCGTGTCGGCGCCCTTGGTGAAGTCTGCCCAGTCATTGCAGAGGTTGGCTCCAACCTGAATAAGCAGCGCGCCCGTCAGGGCTGCCAGCGCAGAAGCCAGATGAAACCCTCCAGCCTCATACGCCATCGCGCTGCCTACCAGCACAGGCGCCACGGCGACAGGAAGCGTCTTCGGGCGCGAAGCCCGCAGCCAGACCGCGAACCGGGATGGTAGAGCCACCGCTGCTACGGCCTGTAGCCGCCCTTATCAAAGTCCGGGGGACGCCTGTCCAGATACGCGTTCCTGCCCTCCTGCCCCTCCTCCGTCATGTAGAACAGCATCGTGGCATGGCCGGCGAGCTCCTGCAGGCCGGCCTGCCCGTCACAGTCAGCGTTCAGGCCAGCCTTGAGCATTCTGATGGCAATGTTGGAGTTCCCGAGAATCTCACGGCACCACTGGACGGTTTCCTGCTCCAGGTCTTCGAGTGGTACGACGGTGTTGACCAGGCCCATCTGCAGGGCTTCCTGCGCACTGTAGGGCCTGCACAGGAACCAGATTTCCCGCGCCTTCTTCTGCCCCACCATGCGTGCCAGGAAGCTTGCCCCGTACCCCCCATCGAACGATCCCACCTTGGGGCCTGTCTGCATGAACTGCGCATTATCCGCAGCGATCGTGAGATCGCAGATCACGTGCAGCACGTGTCCTCCCCCTACGGCCCACCCTGCCACCATGGCAATCACCGGTTTCGGGCAGGTACGTATCTGACGCTGTAGGTCCAGAACATTCAGCCGCTGCGTGCCTGTGGCGGCTTCGGTGTACCCGTGGTCGCCACGGATGCGCTGGTCGCCACCGGAACAGAAGGCCTTGGACCCCTCGCCAGTCAGGACGATGACTCCCGTGGATGCGTCATCACGGGCGCGTGCAAACGCGTCCTGCATCTCCGCCACCGTCAGGGGACGAAACGCATTGCGCACCTCCGGCCTGCTGATCATGATCCTGGCAATCCCTTCGGTGTCTGTTCCCGGTGCACCGGTGTGATAGGCGATGTCAGTATAGTCGTGCGCACGGTGCCAGACAAATGGTCCGGACACCTTCGGCCGGTGTGTAAAGTGGTGTTTGCCCTTCGGACTTGGCATTCCCTATCCGGTTTGCGTCATGCCGCCTGCCAGCGCCAGGCGCAGAGCATGGTTCTCTTTGCGGTCCGTACACACCTCGATGATGACGGATTCCCCGCCTGTGCAGGCCCCGGAATATACCTCCAGAAACTCTTTCCGCGAATACACCTGCGCATAGCGATGCCCGAACAGCGCTGCGGCATGCGCAAACTGCAGCCCGTGCGGCGTACCGAAGCAGCGCTCGAACGTGCCCGGCGACGTGTCAATATCGACATGGTGAAAGATCCCGCCCCCATTGTTGTTGATGACCACGACAGTCAGCGGATAGGAACGGGCCATGGCCAGCGAGTTAACATCATGCAGCAGTGACAGGTCACCCAGCAGCACGGTCACAGGCGTGTCCCAGCCGCAGGCGGCCCCGGCCGCCGTCGCTATGGTGCCGTCAATGCCGCTGGCGCCCCTGTTTGCGGCAACGTGCACGCGGCACCATCCGGCCGACCCGAACCGGTCCGCATCGCGAACGGGCAGACTGTTGCCCAGGACCAGTCCATGGCCGTCTGCAATGCGTCTGGTGACAGCCATGGCCACGAACGGTTCAGACAACGTGCCCGGGCCGGTCAGCTCCTCTTCAAGTACTTTTCGCGCGTATCTGTTGGCCTTCTGCCAAGCCTTCAGCCAGGTCTCGTCAAAGCCTGCCGCAGTGCCCATGGCCGCTTGCAGGCTGCGGCAGGCGGCCTGTACGCTTTGCTGCATGCGCCCGGTCACCTGGTGTGTGGGATCGAGCCGGTCTGGCGCATCGTGTACAACGACAAACGGGTCAGGCCGGTGCCGTGCCAGCAGCCGCATCAGATTCTTTGAAACCGCAGGTGCACCGAGGTACAGCACCGCCTCCGGTGCATGTGCGTCGGCAAACGTGGTGTTTTCCAGGCAGAGGTCGTACGCGTCTATGAGCACCTCAGGCTGCGGTCCGAGCCGAACCTGGGAGTTAACATCCGCAAACACAGGCCAGCGACACGCTTTCGCCAAGTCCAGCGCTGCAGTGCCATCCCGGTTGTTACTGAGCCGCCCCACAACCATCAGGATACGTGAAGCCCCTGCCAGTTGTGCGGCGATATGCTCCGCATCGGAGGCTCCCCGCAGCGGCACATACTGCGTAAAAGGATGTGCAGACGCCTCCCATAGCTGTACCGGTGCCAGGTATGTGGCGCTTACCGCCGTTTTCCTTGCCAGCGGCGCACGAAACATGCAGTTAAGGTGTACGGGCCCTTGCGGCGCGCTGTGGGCCTTGCAGCATGCCTGGTCCACCGTGGTGAGCACATACGCGGGCGGCACCGCTTCATCGGGAGCCGGCATGTCGCACGACCACCGCACGTACCGGGCAAAGATGCCCGCCTGATCAATGGTCTGGTTTGCGCCGGTGCGGCGCAGCTCCGGCGGTCTGTCCGCCGTCAGCAGCACCATGGGCACATAGTCCGCATCGGCCTCCACAACCGCTGGCAGTCCATTGGCCACGGCAGTGCCGGAGGTGGTGATCCAGACAGCCGCCCGTCCTGTGGCACGCGCAAAGCCCAGCGCAAAGAACGCGGTCCCGCGCTCATCATAGTGGGATATGACACGGGCCCGGGGATGCTGGGCTGCTGCGATCGCCAGTGGTGCGCTTCGGAAGCCGGATGCCAGACAGAACGTGTCCACGCCCAGGCGCACAAGCTCTTCGACGATCAGCCGGGCCCAGGTGCCGTTGATGCCGCCCGTCATAGCGGCATCAGGCATGGACGTGCCGCATCAGAGCGGCCTGGACTCCGGAAGACGGCAAGCCCAGGACGCTGGTGAAGCCCTGGATCTTGTGCTCTATCTCTTCCCACTCTGACCAGGGCGTGCTGCCTGCCACGATGCCGGCCCCGGAATACAGCGACAACTGCCTGCCAGCGACAAGCCCGGACCGGATGGCGACAGCAAAGTCCGCCTGGTCCGGCCCGATCCAGCCGACCGGGCCTGCATACCATCCGCGATCAAACGTCTCCAGGTCACTGATGGCCTGCAGCGCCAGCTTTGTCGGGTATCCCCCGACTGCCGGCGTGGGATGCAAAGCTCCCAGCACGTCCAGGCTTGTGATACCGGGACGCAAGGCTGCATGTATCCGTGAGACAAGGTGGCGACCATGGGAGAGCTTCATCTCGGACGGCTCAGGGTCCAGCTGAAAGGACTCCGACAGGGGTTCCAGCTCTTCGCGCAGGCTGATGCGCACATATTCGTGTTCGCGCCGCTCTTTTTCGCTGTGCAGGAGCTCGTCCAGCAGGCGCGCGTCGTCAGTTTTCGAGGTGCCAAGCGGCCGGGTCCCTGCCACGGCCTCGCTCTCTATGGCACGGTGCTGCCGGCTGAAGAGGCGCTCGGGAGAAGCGCCAACAAACGCAGGCCCATGCCGCGGCTGAAACAGGTAGTGAAAGCAGTACGGCGTGCCGGCAGCGAGCTGCTCCAGCAGCACCAGGGGGTGAAGCGGTTCAGCAAAGCTGAAAGATGCTTCACGCGCCAGCACAACCTTGTTCAGCGCATGGTCTTCCAGCGCTTCCAGCGTCCATTCTATCATAGCGTGCCATTCCGCTTCCGACGGTGTGTTCCACCGGCGGACGGAGGTGGGCAGCGTGCCGGAAGCACCCTCGGCGGGTGGTGCCAGCGCCGCGATCATAGCCAGGATCTTATCCTTACGCGCGCAGTCGCGGGCGGGGATGAGGTTGCAGTACAAGGTGGTGCTGTCCGCACTGGTTCTCAGCTCAAAGCGTGGCAGCATGAACCAATATGCGCCAAACCGTTCCCACTTCGTGTCTCGCAGTGTCTCCTGCTCAAAGCGCATGCCCCCGTAGTAGCGAATGCTGTCGGCGCACCTGGACAACATAGGGCGCAACTGTCGTGTGAGGTGCGCCAGGCTTGCGGGCGCCCGAGCAAAGGCCGCATCGGCCTCGCCAAAGCCGGCGATCCTGCAGTCCTCCCGCCTGCCTTTCCAGTACATGCGCGCCTGGTTCGCCTGCGCTTTGAGCCACCGCAGCGGATCCGTACGCGGCAAGGCAACGGATGCTTGTGCGATAGCTGTGGGATCGCCGTTTGATCTCGTCAATAGGGCGTGCACCTGCTGTGTCAGCTGGTGGCGCATATGCTTATGGGCACATGTTTCACCAGATACAACCTTGCCGTGCATATCCGGCATGCGACACCCGGGGCTACTTTCGTTCGAGGTACTGCGTGATGCTCTTCTCAATCGGCGAAAAGTCCGCAAGCGTGACGCGGTGGTGCAGCGCCGCACGCACGATGACTGCCCGCAGGACGTGATCCGGTATCGGCATGCGGTACAGCGGAGCCCGGATGACCTTCACAATCGGGGCCAGGACGAGCCAGAGCACGCCCCAGCGCAGAAGCACAAACGATGCAAGCCCCACAATCACCGCAGTGATCCGGTCGGACGCGGCCATCCAGCTTAAGGCACCCACATACACGAGGGCCTGCAGTGCTGCAAGTTCAAGAACACGCAGCGCTGCGATGGCGTTGCGACTGACAAGGGACGGCCCCAGTGTGTGCCACGCCAGAAAAACCAGCAGCGTGGTCAGGGCGGCCTGTGCCGTGTTCAGCAGGAGCAGTAACGCAGGAAGCAGCCACAGCGCCAGTGTCTGGGGCGAGCGAAGCCACACGGCCGCGTCAGAAAGCAGCTGGCTTAGCGACCTGTGCCTGAGCACTGCGCCGGCGTACTCCTTCAGTGAGGCTTCCCGCGTTCTGAACCAGATAGCCGCATCAGTGAAAATGCCCTGGGGGGTGTCTACGTATGTGGATACGGCTTGAGGCAGGCTGAATCGCTTCATGCAGCAAGCTCCGAGGACGACCTGCTATTACTCATGGACCCCCGACTTGTTGCGCTTACACCTACTGCAGTCCGATGTTAACATAGTAGCGCAGCGATGACGGCTGCGTACCGACATGCCGTGCCAGGAGGTTGGCTGGCAGGGTCACCTGGGGGGTTACCGACCCCGTGGTGTCCAGCCGTATGGCCTCATACGATACGGTAACATAGAAGTCTTCCGCCTCCTGCACTGCATTAAACTGCGACAGCGGCGCATGGAACCGCACCTCCACTGTGGGCGGATACAGGTCGACGATGCTCTCCGCATTGGATATATCAGTTACGATGACGCGCAGTTCACGCAGCCCTTCCGTGTACCGGTGTGGCTGTGCCTCCAGCATCACCGCATCGTGTGACAGTGTTACCAGATCATGCAGCGTATCCAGCAGGGACACCTCAACAGACAGCAGACTCCTGACGCCTACCCGGCGGACAGGCTCGGTCGGCCAGGAGTGTATGGAACGCACTATGGAGTCCGCGCCCTCCACAACTACCGAGTCGGGCGTCAGCGCCGGCTCGGTGAACAGGGAAAACCCTGCCACAGGCTGAATCGCCACGCGTGACACGACCGGCACCTTGTGGCGGACACGCTCTTCCTGCACCAAGGTAATCCGGGGGCTGTCAAATACCGCGGTGACACCTTGCGGCCAACTGACCGCGTCCGGCGACTCTATCGTGTCCAGCGAGGCGTCCAGCACAAAGCGCGGAGGCCGGAACCTAAGCTTGAAGAGTGTCAGAACATCGCCCCGCACAGTCGCCATAACGGAGCGGGCGGGGATGGCTGCGAAGGCGACATTTTCGGCCTGGTTCGTTACTGTGGTCTGCAGCTCCAGGCGGATTTCCCCGGGCTCATCCAGGCTCAGAAGCAGCCAGAGACCGAAGGCCGTGACGATGCAGGTCGCCACCACAACCCAGTGGTTGTGACCATGCAGATCACGCCGCCGCCTTGCGTGCGGGCGGGCCTTTCTTTCTGCTGGCAGGGGCATGGCGGGCCACTTTGCGTTTTTCAGGAGGCTTTCCAGCCCGGTCCCGCAGCGGAAGACCTGGCATGCAGCTGGTGTCCGTTCATGTCCTCTGAGGACCCCTGCAAAGTCTCATCCGGATACGGGATCACGTGTGGCGATGCCGGCTCTCTGCCACGCTTTCGGCATCTGCACGGCGGCCCTGCCCCGCACTGCCATCATCCCGCCGGCGTGTCTTTGGCCGTGGCTCCTGTGTGTCTACCGGCATGCCCTCTTCGGCCTCGTTATGTCCGCGAGCGCCAGCCCGCTGTGAATCCACCAGGATGCGCTCTGCATCCTGGTGGCGGCGCGGGATCACATGTACGGAGGCCAGCGCGCTCAGCAGCCGGCATCGCCCTTTCTCCGCCGATGAGCCTGGCCCTGGTGCCCGTCGCCTCGTATCCTGGCCGTGCGTCTTATAACCGGCTAATAATCATTGGGTCCCGGCTGACTCCGGGCAGCAGGGGCTACGCCGCTGCAAACAGGCCGCGATACATCGCTATCGCGGGCTGCGCCGTAGCATCCCAGTTGTACCTGCTGACCACGGCCTTGCAGCCATTCATGCCCATCCGCGCGCGGAGCTCCGGATCATGGTACAATGTCAGCAGCGCTTCGCCAAGCGCCCCGGCATCTCCCGAAGGAAACACGAGGCCACACTGGTTTCCCTCCACGATCCGCTGCATGGGTATGCAGTCCGAGACAACCGCGGGCCGCTTGAGGTACAGGTACTGAAACAGCTTGTGCGGCATCCCGGCATCAGTGTGAGTGCTCTTGACGTGTGGCACAACCCCAACATCGGCACCCAGGATGTAACTCTTAATAAGGTTCAGCTTCTGCCATCCGGTAAAACTCACACGCCCGGCGATACCCAGCGAATCCGCCAGCTCCTCAAGCTCTGGCCGGATGCGGCCTTCACCTACGATCACCAGCCGGGCGTCGCAGTGCCGCAGCACCGCAGGCATGGCTTTAAGCAGCGTATCCAGCCCGCGATGCAGGTTTATGCCGCCCGTATAGACTATTGTGAAATCGGACCGCAGCGAAGCAACCAGCTCCTGATCAACCTCATAGCTGTCAAACGCCTGCACTGAGATGGTGTTGGGCCACAACACACACCGGGACCGGGGTACGCCAAGTTTTATGACACGGTCCTGCTGCTCCTGGACTATGCAGATGAGGCACCCCAAGGCCTGCATCCACTGCTTCTCGAGCTTTTTCCACCGTTTGATGTTCACGACCCACTTCCCCGGAAACCGCGTGCTCCAGGCATACTGGGTCAGCGCGTGGGTGAAGTTCTCGTGCAGATCACCGACAACGGGAATACCCAGGCGTCGCGACGCCCGCAGGCCGGCACCAAAGAGCCAGAGATCGTGCATATGCAGCACGTCCACATGCCGCTGCCTGCAGACACGGAGAATATGGTGACTTACAAACAGCTCCAAAGCCGGGACACTCGCCACCAGGCCACGCATCTTGTTTCGAAGCTGCCTGCGTATGCGGACACGGATGATGTCGATCCCGTTCCAGCGCTCTTCGCCGGACTGTGTGGTCCCTCGCGCAGGCGGAGCAATGGAAAGCACCGTTACCCTGAACCCCGCCCCGATCAGCGACCGGGCCTCATTCTCCACCCGTATGTCTGGCGGAAACGGCTCATCCAGCACCATCAGAATGCTGTGGTCCATGCACGCTGCTCAGGCTCACGCCAGAGCTTCTGACAGTATTCTTGCGATCTCTGACGAGGCGGTCCCGGCGGGCGCTTCGCCAAACGGCAGCTGCGGACCGTACGGCTCAGCAGCAGCACTTGCAATGGCCGCGGGCGTCGGATTGATGCACCGGTTCCAGCCGTTGGACAGTGTTTCCGGCCACTCGGTTTCTGGTCGCAGCGTTACGCAGGGTACACCCAGCCAGAACGCCTCCTTCTGGAGGCCTCCGCTGTCGGTAAAGATGCGCTTGGCGTGCTGTGTGAGCGTGAGCATCGCCAGGTAGCTCATCGGTGGCAGGACCATAACGTTGGCGGGTGGACTGATTCCGCCCATGCGGTCTCGTGTCCGCGGATGCAATGGCATCAGCACAGGGCAGTCGAGCGCTCCCAGGCCCTCGAATATTCCCGCCAGCCGTGCATGGTTATCGGTATTGGCAGGCCGGTGTACCGTAGCCAGTGCATACTCTCCTGGGCGACAGCTTGTAAACAGCTCCAGTGGCAAATCGGCCCGGGCCTTTTCCGTAAACATGCGCATTGCTTCGAGCATGACATCCCCACAAAGGTAGGCGCCCCGCGTGATGCCTTCCTGAGCGAGGTTCTGCACTGCCGTTTCCGTGGGGCAGAACAGCCAGCGAGAGAGATGGTCCGTAACAATGCGGTTTATTTCTTCCGGCATGTCGCGGTTGAAGCTGCGCAGGCCGGCTTCCACGTGCACAACGGGGATATGCAGCTTCGCAGCCACCAACGCAGCCGCTACGGTGCTGTTTGTATCACCGTATACCAGCACCAGGTCACAGGGTGGTGCGCCTTGCAGGTAGTCCTCCAGGCGCATCATGATGCTGGCCGTCTGCCAGGCATGTGTGCCGGAGCCGACGCTCAGGTCAACCCTGGGTTCGCGCAGTCCCAACTCGTCGAAAAAAATCTGGCTCAGCTCCCTGTCGAAGTGCTGCCCGGTGTGGACAACCGTTTCCCGGATACCGGCGCTTTCAAGCGCCCGGCTCACGGGCGCCGACTTGATGAACTGCGGTCGCGCACCCACCACGGTGCAAACGTGTGTGCTCTCCACCCCTGCCCTTACTGTGACGAAATCTCATCCATTATGCGCGCCAGGCGCCGCGTGACAATGCGCCGGTCATATTTGCTCAGCGCCTGCTTGTCTGCGGGTGTGGCAGGCCTGCCGTCGCGAACCTGCTGAATATGGTCCAGCATAAACGCGTGCATGCCTTGTGCATCTTCGTGGTCAAACATGGCGCCCCCGCCTGTCTCCCGCAGGATCGAAGCTGCATCGCCGCCGGGTGACCCTATGCCCAGGACCGGTTTTCCCACAGACAGGTACTCGAATACCTTCCCGCTGACGATTCCCGTATTCAGGTCGCTGCGCTCTACTGGCAGCAGCAGCATATCGGCCCGCGCCATCTGGGCTATGGCATCCCGGTGCGGAACGTGTGGAATGGTGACCAGGGACCCGCCCAGTCCTGCCTGCCTGAAGGACGCTACCACACTCTCATGCACGTGTCCGACCAAGCGCAGCTCAACTTCCGTGCCCAGACGGCTGACCGCTTTCACAAAGGCTTCTGAGTGCCGCTGCTCAGCATAGGTGCCTACATGCGCAATCACGAAGCGCCCGCCGCGCTTTGCGGGCTGCGGCACTTCGGGAATATCATTCGGATCGTATCCATTGTACAGCGTTTCGTACCTGCGTACGGGCGCCTTGGCGCGCAGCCGCCTGCCGATGCTCTCACTCACGGACAGGACGGCATCCGCACGCAAAAGCACCCGGCGCTCCAGCCTGGCGTTGATGAAGCCTGCAAGCCCTGACTGATGAAAAAAGCGGTTGTAATAGTAGTCACTCCACGGGTCGCGCAGGTCCGCGATCCACGGAATGCCGGTCCGCTTCTTCAGGGCGCTGCCCACGAGGTGCGCAGAGTGCGGAGGGCCTGAGGTCATCACGACCCGGAAGTCTTCCGCACGCAGCAGGCGGTGTGCAGCACGTGTTGCATAGGGAACCCATCCAATGCGCGCATCCGGAAGAAAAACGTTGCCCCGGATCCAGCGCGCCGCCTCCTGTTTCCAGCCTGGCGTCCCTTCTGAGGCGAAACATGTGCTCACCACATCCTTTTTCTGCAGGCCCTGTACGCGTGCATAAAGGGAGAACGGATCCCAGGCACGTGTTCTGACAATGCGCACCTCCGGCGGCAGCTGATTGAGGAGCGCGGTATCTGTTGCTCCGTACGCCGCATACCGGGGATCCAGGGTCACCACCGTTGGCAGATAACCATACAGCGGCAGATAGCGCGCAAACTTCAGCATGCGCTGGACGGAGACGCCCCCGGCTGGCGGAAAGTAGTATGTGATAAGCATCGCCCGCCCGATCACGTGACTGTGTTGCGTCATCGCAGCGCGGTCAGGCTTTCCGGCGGCGCCTGTACCAGGTCATGCCTGCCAGGCCAGCGATTGACAGGTACACAAGCAGCATGGACACCAGGCTGATCCTTTTGCCAACGGTGTAGCTGGCCGGATCGAAGCGCAGCACTACTTCGTGGACACCGGCGGGTACATGGATCGCGCGCAGCAGGTAGTTGGCGCGACGAATCGGCGCTTCCACGCCGTCGATCGTGGCGCGCCAGCCGGCCGGATAATACACCTCGCTGATGAGCAGGAGGCGCGGCTGGTCCGTCTCCACGGCAAACGCCATCTCCCGCGGTCCGTACCGCTCCATGGATACGCTTGCCACGCTGCTCGAGTCAACCGGAGCGATATCCGCATCCAGCGGTTCAGCCAGAAGCACCGTAGCATGCGGGTCAAACGAATCATTCTGAAGCCGAGACCAGGTATCCTTTGCTTCGGTGATCACCTCCGCCTCGCCAATGAGCATGGCACGCGGGAGGGCATCCGTATTCTCCAGGACCATGAACAGGTCGCCCTGGTACACCACCTGCGTACCCGGAATCGGGCTTTGGGCGATGATATACCTGACATTCATCATGTCCAGCGCGTTCTGGTTTGGAAGCCCCGTTACAGGGTTGGTCAGGATGTGCTCCAGGAAGTCTTGGTACAGACGCAGCTTGGCGCCGCTGTAGCCACCCAGAGACTCATGATGAAAGGAGGGCCGGCCAAGCTTGGTCTGGTCCGGATTCTCCAGCGAGAGCACCCTGAAATGCCCTGGGCCTCCAGCCTCAGCCTTGCGATCCAGTATGAACCGGTCCGCATCGAGTGTTTGTATCCGCCTGGCGGGATCGCGGCGCACGCTAAGATGGTCTTCGCCAAGGTACTGTCGTGCGATGCCACCCAGGTCAAATGTCACCAGCACGATGATAAGCATCTGAAGGAGCCACGCCGGCATCATGCGCCGCCGAAACAGCACCAGCCCCGCAGTAGCGATAAGAAGCAGCACCAGTGTGCGTGCGGCGCCCTGCCTGAAGGCGTCCGCTCGCGGCCCGGCGATCTGCTCTTCGAAGATCTGACCGGTGGCGCGAATCACGTCCGGATCATCCAGTGGGCGCTGCGCCCGCTGTGCAACCATCCCTTGGATCTGCTCACGTTCCCCGGGCTTTTCAAAAGAAAGAAAAGCGTCCTGTCCGACGTACAGGAGCAGTGTGAAGCCCATAACGATGCCGGCCACGGTGTAGACTGCTCTGGACTTGCTTCTCTCCGCGCCGCGTGCAGCCTCTTCCTGTATCACATAGCCAAGCCCCAGGGCCGCCAGGATCGCCAGCGCCAGCGCCACAGCGATGAGCCATGCTTCGGGCGTCCGAAACGCATCGAAGAGCGGAAAATGTTCAAACATGAACCGGTTCAGCACCTCAAAGTGGCGCCCCAGCGAAAACAGCGTCATCAGCACTGCCGCAATCCCGAGCGCCCTGGCCGTATGCGTACGCAGGCGCCAGGCAGCCAGAATGGCCAGCAGAAGCACGATGCCGCCCACATAGTGTGGTCCGCCGGTGAAGATTTTCGGGCCCCAGTACAGCCCGCCACCGCCAAAGGCGTCGGCAACGAGCAGCGTGAGCAGCTCGGCCGGTCCTTGGCTCCAGCCCATGGCATAGGCCCAGTCCAGCGCGCCCGCTCCGCCGCCGCTTGCCATGCCCCGGATGGTGAACGCTTTGTATTCGTACATGGGCCAGTATATCTGCATCACCATGAGGAAGCCGATCAGCGCCCCCGCCGCCAGGTATAGCGTAGACCATGCAAACTTCTTTATTGTGGCATTCCTTACTGCACCTACCAGCTCAACAGCCCACCACACCAGCCCAATCATCCCCATGTAATACGGGATCTGTATGTGGCCCGCACGCATGCTGACAGCCACGGCGACGGCAAAGAGCAGGCATGCCAGCACACCCGGCCTCCGCAGCGTATGCACGAAAGCCAAAAGCAGCCAGGGCGCGAAGGCCAGTGCAACATACTTGGTGTTGTGCCCTGCAACCAGGATTATTGGCAGGTAGGTGGTGAGACCGAACGCACAGGCCGCGCACAGCCCCAGGAGCTTGTCCCTGGTCAGGTAACAGGCAAACGCATAGGTGCCGAGGAGCAGCACGATGGCGTGCGACAAAGGCCACGACACGAGCCGAAGCCATGCCGGGAGACGGTCAACCTGAAAAACAGTGCCCGGCGGGGAGATAACGAGCCCGGGCATGCCGCTGAACACATTGTTGGCCCACAGAGGCTCTTCTCCGGCATCCTGGCGGTGCTGGAGCATGGATTCAGCTGTGGCGCGCCACTGCACGGTGTCACCGCCTACCAGGTACTTACCGGAAAAGATCGTTGGCCAGCAGAAATACAGCGCGACACTGCCCAGCGCCACCAGGCACACGAGCTGCTGCTGCCACGGAGAAAGCGCGTTCCACCAGGATGGACGCTGTACCGGGCGCGCCATGGGCTATGCGATCACTTTGGGCACCCGGAAGCAGTCACCACACGTGTCGGGAGCGCTGCGCAACGCCTCCGTCACACCGATGGCAGGCACAACAACATCATCCCGAAGCGCCCCTTGAAGGTCCGCAGCATGGGTCATTGGCGCAACCCCGCTGGTATCCAGCTCATCGAGCGTCTTCATATAATCGAGGATGGCGCTCATCTCCCGGGCCAGTTCGACTTCCTCATCCGGTGCAAACTCCAGCTTCGCCAGGGATGCGATATAGCGGACTTCTTCGATAGAGATAGCCATGGCTTTGCATCAACGATACCTGGCCGCTCCTGTTCCTGCAGTGCAGGCTACTCACTCAGCGGCTTGCCGAAGAGCGGTGGCATGCCCGAGCGCTTTAGCTGGCCTGTGAGCCCGCGAAAGAAACGGGGGTACCGGGGAAGCGACATCTCTCACGAGTTCACGCGACACATGCGCCGTAATAGGTTATACTTGCAATGAGTGCGATCTCGGAACGCCGCCTCGACGAGCCAACGCATTTTGTCCGGGCTGCAAGCAATCCTCGCCCAAGGCACCACAGATATCTTGGCTTCGCTATTCAAGCAGATTGTCGATGATCCGTGCAGGCATGTGAGGGTAAACGCGTTCGCACTCCGCACGACTTCGAAACGATGTCCATGACAGAACATCTGGATACACTATCTCCTTTTCTTGTTCTCTCGGCGCTACGCCCAAGTCCGATGTTCCTGGCAAATTGACAACCAGAATGCCGGATTTTTTGTTGACCTTGCCATCGAACATGCTCGAATAGATCTCCTAATCGACGTGCTTTCTGCGCCTCGTGTCCTGGCCAGCCAGCACAATGGTCACTGTCGAGTCCTCCAGGTACTTGTCCCTGATGGTCTCGCGAATACGTTCATCGGACAGGGAATCGTCAACATCACCGGTGTCCACGGATTTGTCTATGAATATTCCGTACTCGCGAGCCATATCGACGAGAAATTCCTTGTAACGCTGGTCGTTGTCGTGGTGGTAGCTTAAAAACACCTTGTGCATACGCACTTCGTTCGGGTTAGTGTATTCGCTCAGACATCTGCTGGCGCAACCTGTGCACGCCCCGGAGAACCAGCATGATGGCATCTCGGATGTACGGAGTACTCGCCAGTGCTTCGTTCTCCTATGCCGACAATCCGTTATTCAAATTCCAGCCGATCCATCGCTCGAACTCACGCCGGCCCCGCCAGCTGTTGCACGATCCGGCCCACGGCTCAACGAGGCCAAGGGTCTCGGCCACATCGCGGGTGCATCCACCGAATCCGCCAATCAGAAACAACGACTGGCTGGAGCGTAATGACAACAGCGCCTCTTCCGCCACCCCGGGCATACGTCCTTTGTAGTTCGCGACCTGACCGCCAAGGAGCACTCGCGCATCGGTGGAAGAACGCTGGAACTCACGCATTGCTGTCAGTCCAGAGCGCCATTCGTCTTCGCTCGGTTCACGCGTTGGATGGTCGCGACGAGCGTTCATATCCAGCGGAGTCCCGTCACACTCGAGGAGCACGAGCTTGGCCGTTCCCTGAAGCTCCGCAGCGAGTGCGTGGATCTGGTTCACAGGAATCCTAATATGAACGGGCCATGCCAAGTGATTGGTGACTCTCACAGTGCTCTTTAAGTCGGTAGTGGAGGTATACCGCAAGACCATACCGAAAGAGAAACTGAGTGAATCCGTGGGCACGCAGGTCGCCACCGTAAGCAAGACTTATGTCGGCGGCAAGAAGTTGGAGTGCAAGCTCGGCCATGGCCTCCTTGAGGTGCCCTTCGCCCAGGCCCAGGGCCGCCATGTCCGGGCTGTCCGACGTCGAGATGGCAACCGTCATTAGCTGCTGTGTCGGTCTCATGTGGTCTCCTCCGCAAGCCATTGGGTCATGGTCTGGGCTCGCAGACCGCTCCATGTCGCGTCGAAAAGCTACATTTCTCCCTTGCCGAGTGGTGGGTCGGGGTACACTACAACTCCCCATATCTCCTGATTGATTGCCAGGGCTGCCAGGGAGACAAGCTCGGGGGGACGGGCCATGAAGATGGTGCCGGTCGGGCGCTCTGGCAGCGCCAGCGAAAGTTCACGAGCACCTCGTCCAGCAGCCGTCCGGCAATCTCTGGAAGGCGATCCTTCGCAACGGGATCCATGCGAACGACCGGCACATTGCCGAGATATGGAAAAGCTCTTTCGTCGCCGGTATGCAGGCAGTCCACTACGATCATGGGCACGCCCTTTCGTTTTGCCTCGATCACCTCTCGACGGCACCATTCGCGAGAGGAATAATGATCCGTGTGGATCGCCAGAAAGATTGACTTCCCGATATGATGATCAATGACATCGGAGAAGGGCAGTCCCCCGGAATGTCATAGACATCCAGAAAGCTGGATAGCGCGCTGTTCTGGTGGAGCCAGCACCGGATCGCTTCCGCAATTTTCTTTCCATTCCCGTCCCGCTTGGTGTGGCTGAGGAAGGTCTGGATTTTCTCCAGGTACCGTTCGAGCCTGGGTTGATCACCAATTCGACTGGCGGAGCAAGTGCAAATGGTGGCGCAACATTCGAGCGAATTCGTACGCCAGCTCCCTGATAAGCCGCTGCTCGCGTGCCTCGTCCGCTGAATCCCACTCGTCCCAGCGTAAGGCTTACTCAGCGAGCACCAGATCATCGAGAACGCTGGATTGCATCGCCACCGGCAGCAAGCGGGCACCGAAACCCTGTTTCGCTGCATGTCGGCCCAAATCGCGGAGATGCGCCACCCATTCAGTATCCTCAACGAAGTACCGGTCAATCATGGCTACGACGGCGATGGGACATCCGGCTTGCCAGTTTACCGTAAGCGGGTTGGGCGCGCCAGAACCAAGCGTTCCTTGGAACATCACGTCAATGCCGGCCCCGCCCAAGACGTTGCGGAAGCGGTAAGTGCCGAAATGATCCCGAATCCGTTCCGCCACCTGGAAATCCTGATGGCAGTCGGGGTGCCACATCACATAGATCTTGCCAGAACAGAAGTCGATGCCTGGATGGATAAGAAGGTCAGGGAGAACGTGGGGCTGATCGTGACCCTGGAATCTCGGCTGCTGAACGACGTGGCGGAAGACCTGCTGAATTCACTGCATCTGGAGCCGTTCAACGTGGATGCATTGACCGACATCTTCGCATCGAAGTACAAGGCCACGGGGTACCAGTTGCGCCGTCTAGCGCGTGACCAGACCAACAAAGCCATTGGCAACCTCACCGAGATACGCCAGAAGCAGATCCGGGTGGAGCGGTACACTTGGCAGGCTTCCAATGATGAGCGTGTCAGGCCCACGCATGTGGCCAACAACGGGCTGAAATTTCGCTGGGACGACCCGCCGCCAGAGACTGGCCATCCAGGGTTTGACATACAGTGCCGGTGTGTCGCAATCCCCGAGATCACCAAGGAGTGGCTGGCGGAGATGAGGGAATCATCTGGTGCTGCGTCCCCGACCACAACCACCGTGCCCTCCAAGCCTAAGCCAAAACCTTTGCCACAACCGGTGAAGCCGCCGTCGCCAGCTCAGCCCTCGCCAGCGATGCTGGCGAATCCTTCGGCAAAAGAAGTGGAGCGCCGTGTGCGGGAGACCATGGACGCCATGGAGCGCGTTGTGCAGAAGGGCCTGTCCAAGCAAAAGGCCATCATTGAGGCCAACAAGAAGAAGCTCGCGAAGACGAACTACCACGCTTTGGTCGCCAAGGAAAAGAAGCTGCGGAAAGATTTGGCTGATGTGCGAAAGCGCATTGCTGCCGCCTTGCAGCAGGGCGATCATGCGAAAGTGGCCAACCTGCGCACCAGAGAATCCATCCTGGTCGGTCATTCATCTGCGATCAGGTCGACAATCAGAGGCATCAGATCGACCCTGCAGTGGATCTTCATTAACTCCGGGGATGAAGTGCTGTCGGAACTGAAGCAGCAGGTGAAAAAGTACACGCCGGCCGGCCCGAAGTCCCGGCCGGTGATCACCGGCACAAAACCGCCTTCGTGGGCCGGTGTGTCACAAGCCGAGTTTGAAAGCTGGATTGATGAATTCATCGACTTGGTTCCGGAGATGCGGACAACGTCGACGGCGAGACAGACGCTTCATTTTGATTGGCAGAATGGCACGCGGGCATATTTTCAGCCGCTCTCGGACACCAATGCCGTGATCGTGCTTGGCAAGGAACCAAGCGCTGATGCTCTGAAGCAGGCGCTCTGGCACGAGATGGGTCACATGTGGGACAACCGCGTGCACCTGCAGGAATCTGTCGATTTCCTGTACCGACGGACCAAGGGGGAGGCGTTGGAGAGTCTCCAGAAAATCTACCCTGACATGTCTCCCTATGAGCGAGGGAGACCGGACAAATTCTTTGAAGCCTATGCCGGCAAACTTTATGGCCGCCACTCAGGCAAGGTTAAGTCGCCTTATGCCTCCGATCAGACGAGCGCAAGACCCGTCTATATCGTCGGCACCGAGATTTTGAGTTTGGGCATTGAACACCTGATCAAAAACATGGGCGTTTTCCTTCCAGGCCTGTCAGGTGAGCCAAATCACGGAGACACCGATTATCTGCGGTTCGTTCTTCGCTTCCTGCTCGGAGGGCCGAGGCAGGTGCGTTAGTGGATCCGACCGGGCTTGCCCATGTCGATGTCCGGATTTGTCCATGCCAGCTCAACGCCCGGGAATGCTTTGACCAAAGAATCCACTCTGCCGAGGGGATAGAAGGTCGGGGGTGTCCGGAGAATGAAGTGGGCTGCGATTGTGTCAAACACCACGGAGGCAAAATTGAGGCGGACCTCACGCGCTGCTTCGCTGGACTTCCGATCCTCCGTCTCTTCCAAGGCATCCAGGGGTTCCAGCCGCCACCAGTGCAATCCCAGCGCTTCCATCTCAGCCCAGGTGCTTGTGTCACGAGGCACCACGTGTCCACCTGCGAAGGTGGCGTCTGGTGGCCACTCGTGTCTGTCGAAGGGAATGTCCGATCCGTAGAAGATCCGCCAGCTTCCCCAATGCAGTTCAGCCTTGTCTGTGGACAATCTGGGCATGCATCGACTACTGTTTCTGCTCCAAAATGTTTCCCAACGGCAGGTTTCGTATCTTGCTTTGTCATGGAACCACCGTCTGAGGCGTTGTTTGACGACCTGTCGCGCTGGATCGCGGCGGGCATGGTCGGTCTGTTTGGTGTGCTGAAGGAATGGCGGAGGAAGTAGATTTGGCATTCTGATTGCACACACCTGCGGCTCAGGGGGTTCCTCGGCCTCCGTCAGGAGCTAGGAGTCTGCCCCGCAGAATTTG
>JAAXGV010000205.1 GCA_012271185.1 Rhodothermales bacterium | reverse complement strand
ACCGTCGCCAATGCCGAGCTCCCTTCCCCATGATTGCCCTCACGGACTAATGTAACCCGAAGCAACATATCGCCCCCGCCCCGGAACATTGCCATGCTACACCAGCGCTTACTTCTGCGCTGATGCGGAATGCACCCACTGGTGAAATGGCACAAGAGGTGGATGGCTGGCCCCTGCTGTTCCTACATCAGCTTACAGCACAATTGGGGCTGCTACGCAAAGACGTTTTCGCGGCCTGAGTCCCGGACAAAGAGACAGCTAGACCTGGTGTGCTGCACCATGGTGCGGATAAAGTCAAAATCCGGCTGATCACCAAGCCCGAACAGACTCAGGTCCGCCGGAGGCGCCGTGGTCACATAGGCGGAGAAGGCGCCGAGGGCCACGACGACTTCCGTGTCCGGTATCCGCGCGAGGTCCACAAGCCGCTCCATGAAGCGGGTGGCGCCCGGACGATCGTGCTCGGAGCCGATAACGGTGAGGATGCGCATGGATGCATTCCAGCTGCGCATGAGCGTGTAGGCCGTCAGCACCGACAGGTCAAGGTTGCCGATATTCCACGAAAGTGTCCAGTCAGGACTGCGATCCCGAATCCAGACATTGATGTGGCGGCGCTGCCCTAGGGATGCCTTCTCATGCGGAGCGTATATGAGAGCACCCATTCCCAGATTCGCGGCGCTGCGGAGTATATGCCCGTAGCTGATTTCCTGTTCTTCGTCCCGCGGCATGCCCAGAAAAACGATGTTGGGCCGGAAAAAGCCGCCACGCAGCACCTGCATGCCGGAGATCAGCCCGTTCGTGAAAGAAGCATTGTCCAGTATTGTGGATGCGGCAAACACGCCCCGCTCCCGATAGGCCAGCGCTAACCGGTCAAGCTGGCCATCCAGATCTGAGGGAGCTGACACGTGACGTATCCCGAACAGCTTTATGGCGCCTTTGGCGCCTGCGATGTTTTCCACCAGTGAAAATGCGCCGCGCATCAACGCAGGGTCCTCGACAGGTATAAGCAGGTTGGGCTTCCACGCCCGCTCCTGCTTGGTTGGCAGGGCAGCCGCCTTGACGGCCGCCCACTCGGAAAACGCCATGAAGAGGCCGCTCCGCACATCTTCAAAAGGCGCATCGATCCTGCGGTTCACAAGAAAGAGGTAGAACGCCGCGACGACGGCCACCGACAGCAGGCTGACCACCGGGTTGATGATGAACATCGCAAACACGGACCCGGCCAGCCCTATGACGGGCACGATAAGCGGAACCTGCAACAGCGGCCGAAAGCTTATCAGCCCCAGGCTCTGCTCAATGATGACCACGACATTCAGCATGGCGTATGTCACCAGGAAAAAGATCGTGATCAGAGGTGCGATGGCGTTAAGGTCCCGCATCAGCATCGTCAGAAAGACCAGCCCACCCGTGATCAGCATGGCGTTACGGGGTTCGCCGTGCCGGGTGCGGAACCCTATCCAGGTGCTGTACGGGACGACCCGGTGCTCACCCATAGCCTGCATGATGCGTGCCGCACCCACCATGGAGGCAAGGGCTGACGAGAACGTGGCGCCAAAGACGCCTGCGATGACGGCTGGCCCCCAGTACGCTTTATCGACCATCACATAGTAGTTCTCAACAAGCTCATCGGGCGTTGCCGAGCGCGCGACCCAGTATCCGAGGAGCAGGTAGATAAGCAGGCTCACGCCAATGGCGGCCATAGTTCCAATGGCGATGCTGCGGCGCGGGTCCTTGAGCTCACCAGACATATTTGCGCCTGCCATAATGCCGGTGGCAGCAGGGAAAAAGACGGCAAACACGACCCAGAAAGACGTGCCCGCAAAGCCTGACTCAGGTGCGCCCGGAAAGCTTCCCCAGAGCCCGACCTCGGAGATATCGTGCTGCATGGACCCGGAGAAGGCGGCCACGGCAATGGATATCAGTGACGCACCAATAACAGCCATGACGAGGTACTGGACACGTATAGCCAGGTCAGCGCTCTTGTATGCAATGCCCCAGAGCGCAAGGAAAACTATAAGGTCAACAAGGAACCCCGGATGGTCGGGAAACACCCACAGCCATGCTTCTCTGAATCCGAAGATGTAGAGCGTAATGGCCAGTGCCTGTGACAGGTAACGCGGAATCCCCAGGCTGCCACCAATTTCAAGGCCCAGGGACTGGGAAATGATGGCGTAAGCGCCGCCAGCGCCAATGCGGAGATTTGAAGTGATGGACGACATCGACAGGCCCGTGCAGATCGTGATCACGTAGGCCAGGAGGATGATCAGGAACCCGCCCAGGAGCCCGGCATTTCCGATCACCCACCCCTCCCGCAGATACATGATGACCCCCAGGATGGTCAGCAGTGTGGGCGTGAAGACGCCGCCAAACGTGCCAAAGCGGCGCTGCTCCTTGGGTTGTGATTCCAGCAGTGGCATGAGCACAGACTTGTCTGGTGCCAAAGTAACCCAATGGCTCTAAATCAGCACGTTCAGATCCACTGCGCGGTTATGCCGGCACCAGAAGCTGGCAAGGCCATGGTGTGCGCCGGGTGATGTTGTGACAGAATCCTGTGGAGGAAGGCTCTTGTGCTGAACATCCTGGCTGGCACGGAGAGGTGCTTGTGGCGAAGCGGTTCGGCACGGCTTCGGCAGACCGTGTTCCTGTGTGAAGGAGCCTGCTGACTGCCGGCGTTGCCATGTGCGCTGAACTGAACCGGCAGCACGGATGTACTATTTTCCGGTCATAGCGACCGGACAGAGCCACGCCCTATGCGCGTTACCGTTCTCACCAATGAATACCCGCCGCACGTCTATGGAGGTGCAGGCGTCCATGTGGAATACCTGACTCGTGAACTGGCGCGCCATGCTGAGGTACAGGTCCTCAGCTTTGGTGACCAGGACCAGGCCGCCGGCAGCCTTACCGTACGCGGTATGGAAAGCGGTCTGCGACTCAGCGTGCATGACAGGCGCTTTGCCAAGCTGTTTGACACGCTGCAGCGCAACCTCAGGATGGCAGCCCATGTGCAGCAGGCGGATGTGGTGCACTGCCACACGTGGTATTCGCACTGGGCCGGCTGCCTGGTCAGGCAGCTTACCGGGGCAAAGCTCGTACTGACGACACACTCGCTGGAGCCGCACCGCCCTTGGAAGGTGGAGCAGCTGGGCAGGGCGTACCATGCCAGCAGCTGGGTGGAAAGAACGGCCTACGAGAATGCGGACGGTGTCATCGCAGTATCGGCGCAGATGCTGCAGGATGTGACTTCCCTTTACCGTGTGGACCCTGCACGCGTGGTAGTGATACCCAATGGCATCGATGCCAGGGAGTACCGTCCGACCTTTGATCCGGAAACGCTGCGCAGGCATGGGGTGGACCCGGAGATTCCCTATGTGCTGTTTGTGGGGAGGATCACCCGCCAGAAGGGCATCATACACCTGGTCAACGCCATTGAGCACCTGACGCCCGGGGTGCAGGTGGTCCTGGCTGCAGGTGCGCCGGACACAAGAGAGATTGCCGAGGAAATGGCAGCCAAGGTGAAGCAGGTCAAGGCGGCAGGAACACACCGGGTGGTCTGGATAGCAGAGATGCTGCCGCGTCCGGACATCATCGTGCTGTATTCGCATGCACGCGTCTTCGTATGCCCCTCTGTTTACGAGCCGTTTGGCATCATAAACCTGGAGGCAATGTCCTGTGAAGCGGCGGTTGTAGCCTCGCGTACAGGTGGGATCCCGTCAGTGGTGCAGCACGGCAAGACGGGAACCCTGGTCGATTGCGAAACCGGGACCTTTGTGCGTTCCCTGGCCGAAGCCATAAATGCACTGGTAGCTGACCCGGTGCGGTGCAGGGAGTATGGGCAGCGCGGTCGGGCGCGTGTGGAAGCCCACTTCAGCTGGCAGGCGATCGCGCAGCGAACATTTGAATACTACCAGACACTAACGCAGGCGGATCATTCCTGAAGGTACCACTGCACGTTGCGCGTCAGGTACATCGTCAGACACAAAGCAATGAAAAGGCCGATGCTTCCTGTAAGCAGCGCGTAGTCTTCGAGCTGCAGCAGCAGGTATATGAAAAGATACAGGACGACCAGCACGGCTGCGGTCAGGATACTCAGCACCCGGGCGTGGTACACGCTCTGCATGTAGAAGGAGATGGCAGCGATGGTGGCCGCGCCGGCGATGGCATAGGCCGCATTGAAGGAGACGTGCTCAGAAATCGACAGCAGGAGCGTATAGAAGAGGCACAGCATGAGTCCCACCAGTATGTACTGAAACGGATGGGCGCGCTTCTTCTGGCGTACCTCAATCAGAAAGAACGTCAGGAGCGTCAGCGTGATCACTATGAATGCGTACCGTGAAGCGCGGAGCGCCTTGCGGTAATGGTCTACCGGCAGCACAAGTGCTACACCAAAGGCGGACTCAAAGACGCCACTGGTGGTGTCACGCCATCGCTGCGGATAGGGGCGGTTTAGGTCCAGAACATGCCACCGGGCGCTGAAGCCTTCATCACCCACCTCGCGCTCATCCGGCAGGAACGCTCCGTCGAACTTGGGTGAGGGCCACGACGAAGCAAGCGTCGCAGTGGTCACCTTTCCTGCAGGCACCATCTGTAGAGAACGGCTGCCGTTGAGGCTCAGATCAAAAGCAAACGTGCCACCCTGTATGGCATCCACGCGGGCACTGACGCCAGAGGCGATCACGCCATTGGCCTCGATGCCGGCGGCAAACTCATGGGCCTCTCCGTTCCATTCAAGGGTGATGGCCTCGTTGATTCCACGCATATCACGGATGCCTGCAATCACGGCGGCCTCGCTCCAGTGGATAGCCTCCGGCTCCACTTCCCAGTCCGCAAAGCTGGGGGGAGAGAAACTTCCGCTCAAGGAAAGGTCCGCAGTATAGACGGTGACCTCATAAATGCCCCGGTAGCGCAGGCTGGGCGCAATGTCACCGTTGATGGCAAGCGATTCGGGAAGGAAGTAAGCGTAGCGCGTCCTGGGTATGGCCTCACTGCCGCCAGCTTGACGCGCCTCCCGGAAGGGCACGACAAGCATCGGGCCTGTGATGACCTGGGCATGACCCCATTTCTGGCTGACCTCCTCGGTGGCCTCGTCCGCGGTGTTGCTCCGCTCTTCGATGAGGATGGAGATGATGACGGTCGGGATGATGAGCAGCACGATCACCACTGCCATGGAAAGCAGCTTGAAGGTGAGTGACTGCCGCATCCATTGCTTTGCCTTGTCGGTCATAGTGCTGCCAGATTCGGACTAAAAGAAAGAGCAAGGTGAGTCAGTGAACGACTGTATCCGCTTCTTCGTATGCGTTTACCGGCGGACATGTGCATATCAGGTTGCGGTCGCCGGCCGCATTGTCCAGGCGGCGCACGCTGGGCCAGAACTTGTGTACGCGCGTCCAGCGCGAAGGGAAGACTGCCTGCTCCCTCGAATAAGGTAGCGAATAGTTCTCAGCGCTGACGAGCGCCGCAGTGTGCGGGGCCTGCTTAAGCGGGTTCAGTTCAGGGTCGGACTGCCCGGTTGCGATGGCATCAATCTCCTGGCGGATGGCGCGCATGGTGTCAACAAAACGGTCGAGCTCGGCTTTGTTTTCGCTTTCGGTAGGCTCAACCATCATGGTGCCCACCACGGGCCAGCTTATCGTGGGTGCATGGTATCCGTAGTCGATCAGGCGCTTGGCTACATCAACGGCATCAATGCCGCATTCCCGCCTGAATGGGCGAAGGTCCAGGATAAACTCATGTGCCACGCGTCCACGTACCCCTCGAAAGAGCACCGGATAATCCTTGCGCAGCCGTTCTGCCAGGTAGTTGGCGTTGAGGATGGCCACCATGGAGCTGCGCGTAAGGCCTGCGGAGCCCAGCAGCGCGATGTAGGCCCAGGAAATCAGCAGGATGCTTGCACTGCCGTAGGGCGCAGCGGCCACAGGCCCGATGGCCTGGCTTGACCCGGTGGGAATCACCGGGTGCCCCGGCAGGAAAGGCGCCAGGTGCGCTGCCGCGCATATTGGGCCCATGCCCGGACCGCCTCCGCCATGCGGGATGGCAAAAGTCTTGTGCAGGTTGAGGTGGCACACGTCAGCGCCGTAATCGCCCGGACGGCACAGTCCCACCTGCGCATTCATGTTGGCCCCATCCATGTAAACCTGTCCGCCATGCTCATGGATGAGGTCGCAGATATCGCGGATGTCCTCGTCGAAGACGCCAAACGTGGACGGGTACGTGATCATCAGGGCCGCGAGGCGGTCCGGGTCCCGCTCAACTTTGGATTTCAGATCCTGCAGGTCGATGTCGCCGTCAGCGGTGGTGCTTACCACAACGACCTGCATGCCGGCCATCACAGCGCTGGCCGGGTTGGTACCGTGCGCGGAGTCGGGTACGATGCACACATTGCGGTGGCTTTCGCTGCGGGACTCGTGCCATGCCCTGATTACCAGGAGGCCTGCGTATTCACCGGCAGCCCCGGCATTGGGCTGTAGCGATACGCCCTCCATACCGGTGATTTCGGCAAGCCATGCCTTGAGGTCCCGAAAGATACGATGGTACCCTTTCGCCTGTGCTGGCGGTGCAAAGGGATGCATCCGGCTGAACCATGCCCATGTCACCGGGGCAAGCTGCGTAGCGGCGTTCAGCTTCATGGTGCAGGATCCCAGCGGAATCATGCTCGTGGTGAGCGACAGATCGCGTGACGCCAGCCGGTGCAGATACCGCATGAGCTCGGTTTCCGAGTGGTATCGCGAAAAGATAGGATGCTCCATGAAGGGCGTCGTGCGCATGTGAGCACCGCGGTACCCCGGTTCGAGCTCGCGCGCGATGGTCGGAGCATCAAACGGCGCTGTGTGCCCGGCAGCCTCGCCAAAGAGATTGAAGAGGCGGGTGATGTCGTCAGCCAGCACGGTTTCGTCCAGTGCGACGGTGACGGCGCCATCGTCCAGGTAACGCAGGTTGACCTCACGCCGCTCTGCAATGGACCCCAGCGCTGCGGGCACGTCCTCCACACAGATGGTGTCAAACCAGTCCTGGTGCCGGAGCACGTAGCCCAGGCGCTGAAGCCCGGCTGCCAGCACGCGCGCAAGGTTGTGGATGCGCGTAGCTATGCGTCGCAGGCCGTCAGGACCATGATACAGGGCATAAGCCTGGGCTATGACAGCCAGGAGCACCTGTGCGGTGCAGATGTTGCTGGTTGCCCGTGCCCGCTTGATATGCTGCTCGCGCATCTGAAGAGCCATGCGCAGAGCAGGCTTGCCATCCGCGTCAACGGAGACGCCGATCATCCGGCCCGGAACCTGGCGTTTGAAGGATTCGCGCGTAGCAAAGTAGGCGGCATGGGGACCGCCATAGCCCAGCGGGACACCAAAACGCTGGGAATTGCCTACAACGGCATCGGCTCCGAGCGTGCCGGGCGCTTCCAGAATTGCCAGGCCCAAAAGGTCCGCGCATATTGCCACATAGGCGCCGGACCCGTGCGCATCACGGATGAACTTGCGGTAATCATACAGTGCACCGTCGGTACCCGGGTACTGCACGAGTGCTCCAAACACCTGGGGTGTAAAAGACCAGGTCCGGTGGTCCCCCACTGCGATTCTGATACCGAGTGGTCTGGCCCGCGCCTCTACGACCGCGATGGTTTGCGGGTGACACGCTGAGGATACAAAGAAGGTGTCCTTGTTCTTTTTGCGCACCAGCCGGTTGAACATCATCATTGCCTCTGCCGCCGCAGTGCTTTCGTCCAGCAGCGACGCATTGGCGATCTCCATACCAGTGAGGTCAATCACCATGGTTTGAAAGTTCAGCAGAGCCTCCAGGCGCCCCTGTGAAATCTCTGCCTGGTATGGCGTGTACTGCGTGTACCAGGACGGATTCTCCATGATACCCCGCAGTATCGGGCGCGGCGTGACCGTGTCATGGTATCCCATCCCGATGTAGGATCGGAACACCTTGTTGTCGTGCCCGATGGTCCGCACCAGATCCAGGAGCGTGTGCTCCTCGTGCCCTGGCGGCAGGTCAAGCGGCGCTTTCATGCGAATAGCGTCGGGGATCGCCTGTGCGACCAGCTCCTTCAACGTACTGACATCAAGCACACGCAGCATTGCCTCAATATCCTGCTCCGAAGGGCCTATATGGCGGTCTTCGAAGCGCTCGCCAAAGCCCAGATCAATACTCATGATGCGGCAGGGAGGCTGATTTTGGCATCGCGGTTCAACGAAGGCTGGTATCTGCTGTTCGATCGTCGAGCTTCGCCAGTGCCTCGCGTGCGGCCCGGTGCTGCGCATCCTTCTTGCGAGGCCCTTTTTGGGTCACGCGAATCATCGTGCCTACCAGGAGTTCTACTGTAAAGACTGGTGCATGCGGTGGGCCTTGCTGACTGATGACTTTGTACTTGGGCTTTGGCCAGCCGCGCGCGTGCACCAGTGCATGCAGCCGGCCCTTGTAATTTTCCTGTGAGGATTTGCGGCTTTTCTGCTTCTCGAGCGTGTCGAGCACGATGCGTGCGGCGGCCTGTTCGGCGTCTTTCTTGGAGGCAGCTTGGCCCCTGCCACGCACCAGGCTGCCTACGCGGGCCACCACTTCAAAGACCCGTTCGTGCAACGCGCCTTTGGAGTCAGTCAGCTCATAGGAAGGTGTCGGCCAGCCACGGGCCTGCACATATTCCTGCAGCAGGCTTTTGAAGTTGTCCTGCCGCTTGGCCAGCGCCTGCAGATCCACGCCATTCAGCATGATCCGGTGAATAAAGCGCTTCACGGCGTGAATACCCCGATCCAGGTACAGTGCACCAATCAGTGCTTCCAGCGAATCAGCCAGCAGTGAGTCCTGGTCGCGCCCGCCGAGTTTCTTGGTCTGGGTACTCATTTCAATGAAATTACCCAGCCCGAGTGTGCGTGCGACTTCTGCCAGCGCTCTTCCCTTCACCAGCTTGGAGCGCAGTGGCGACAGGAAGCCTTCCGACTCGTACGGAAACGTTGCATAGAGATGCTCCGTGACAACCAGTCCGAGCACGGCGTCGCCGAGGTACTCCATACGCTCGTACGACGGAAGACGGTTGCCCTGCTCATCGGATGCCTTGACGGACTTGTGTCGCAGAGCCTGCTCATAGAGCCCGATATCGTGAATGGATTCTTCTAGGAGTGCTTCGATCTTGATTTGCGTAGCAGACCGGCCACGCACGAGGAGGGAGCAGAAACGCCGTAGAGCGGCGATCATAGGCAACCAGTCATATCCTTTAAGCGTACTCTTACGACACAACAGTCAGCTGGTTTACTGCTAATGCCTTGGGTTCTGATACCGCTGGCGGCCTTGGTGCTGGCCGGCTGGAGTGTATGGCTGAACTACAAAAAGTCTGTGGCTGAATCTTCCGGCGCCCTTGCTGAGCGCGTCGGGCAGCAGGAGGCCGAACTGCAGGCAGCCAAGCGGCGGATAGCCAATCTGGAAACCATTGTTGTGCACAGCCTGGAAGAAGGATCGGAGAAACCGTCTGAGAAAGAGAGCACTGTGCATCGTGCTGCCCGCCTCGCAGCGGCGGCAGGAGCCTGACCTATGACGTTCCCGCTCCTTGTTGGTGCCATAGCTGTCGTTGCCGCGGCCATTCTCCTGGTGCTGTGGCAGATAGCGGATCGTCGCGTCCGCCCGGGGTTTACGAAAAAAGACGTGGAGACACTGATGCAGAGGCTTGACACATCCGACGAGGAGCGACGGGACATGCAGCGCAGGATTGAACAGCTGGAAGCCATCGCGGCGGAGAAGCCGCTACACGGCGGACTCTAATGCGTCGGAGGTCGTAGCGCCGCGTGCACGGCGCGCGCAATGCGTGCCCCCAGCGCTGCCGAAGCTGCGTGATCCTCGACATCCCGGATGAGGATAACAAGCACATACGCCTTGTCCTCTGGCGGCAGCACGATAGCGGCGTCGTGATGAATGCGGGTGATCCACCCCGTCTTGTTGGCGACGCGCACATCGGCCGGGAGTCCTGCCGGAATCATCTCGTCAAACTTGCTCAGCAGCATGGTGCTGACCATAGCGCTGTCGGCAGCCGGTGAAACGGCGGTGCCCCTGCGCAGGTGCTCCAGGAGGGTTGCCAGTGCCCGGGCGGTCGTGCGGTTGTTCAGCCTGCGCTCGTATGCTTTCAGGTCCTCTACCCCGCGCAGGACGCGCATGCCGGGGGCTCCCAGGCGGTCCACGGTACGCTGGATGGAGTCAGCCACCAGGTAGTCAATGAGCAGGTTGGTCGCCAGGTTGGACGATACCGTCATCATCTGGTGGATTAGCTCGCGGAAGGTCATGTCTTCTCCCAGCCGTTCGTAGATGGCGTCGTCCGAGTCGTCTTCTATGCTATAGGGTGAACCGTCAACGATAGAGCGGAAAGCGTTTTTCACAGTCAGTTTGTGTTCCAGCGACAGCTCCCCTTTTGCCGCACGCCGATACGCTTCAATCATGACGGGTACTTTCATGGTGCTGGCGGCATGAAAGACTGTGTCTGCTCTGAGGCTCATCTCGGTTGTTGTCACCGGGTCTCTGACAGCAACTGCTACAGTTGCCTCCGGCTGCGATCTGATGATGGCATGCAGCGTATCGATGAGCGCAGTCTGGGCCGGGCTCAGGTGTGTGGTGCTCATCAAAGTCAACAGAAGAAGCGCACGCATGGCTCTAGATTCGGCACGTGCGGATGGTCATTATCAGGATGCCTTTGGCGCCCAGCGCCTCAAGCTCATCCATGATAAGGTTTGCATCGTTTCGCTTGGCCATAGCTTTGACCGCCACCCATCCGTGGCGGCTCAGCGGCGCGATTGTTGGCGCTTCGATGCCGGGAGTGATGGTGCTTGCCGCTCTCACCAGTTCGGAGGGGCAGTCGTACTCCACTATGACGTACTCGCGGGCGAGAAGGATGCCCCGTACACGCGACAGAAACCGCTGCGTGACGGCATCCTGCGTGAGCCGGCGCGCGACCAGGACCGCCTCAGATGATAAGATGGGTTTGCCGATGACTTTAAGGCCTGCCTGGTAGAGTGTGCTCCCTGTCTGTACCAGGTCTGCGATCGCGTCTGCTACGCCAAGCTGTATGGAAACCTCCACGGCGCCATCCAGAGGCACCAGGCGGGCTTTCAGTCCGCGGCTTTGGAGGTCTTCGGATACCAGGTTCGTGAACGTGGTAGCGATACGCAGCCCATCCAGGTCTGCTATGGTGGTCGCCGAGTCACGGGGTGCGGCGTAACAGAGACGCGCAGCACCAAAGCCTAGCGGCATGATTTCCATGAGCGGGATCCTGCTTTCCAGGAGCAGGTCACGCCCGGTGATACCCAGGTCCAGCACGCCGTTGCCGACGTAGGTGGCGATATCACGTGGTCTGAGAAAGGTGAAGGTCACCCCCTGGGAACTGTCACGGATGAACAGCTCCCGCCCTGAGCGCCGGCACCGGTATCCTGCCGATTCAACCAGGTCAATCGCATCTTCCGACAGCGCGCCTTTGTTAGGCAAGGCGATGTTCAGCATGCGCCCGCTAGCAGATATCATAGCATGGCGTTCCGGGGCCGGGGGTACGTACCTTGACTCGGATCCTCATTCACCAAAGCTG
>JAAXGV010000056.1 GCA_012271185.1 Rhodothermales bacterium | reverse complement strand
AAATTCTGCGGGGCAGACTCCTAGGAAAGCGCCTGATCAAAATCTGCGATCAGATCGCCGGTACCCTCGATGCCAACGGAGATCCTGACCAGATAATCCGTGATGCCGATCCGGGCACGCTCCTGGGGAGTCAGGGAGGCATGAGAGCTCATGGCCGGCCGGGTGACCAGGGACTCCACGCCGCCGAGGCTTGGGGCAAAGAGCGGAAGGCGAAGCCGCTCAATAAGGCGGCTGGCCGCAGAAAGCCCGCCAGCCAGCTCAATGCTGACCATACCACCAAACCCGTTGAAAAGCTGCCTCGCCCTGGCATGACGCGGATGGGATGGAAGCCCCGGATAGTTCACCCTGGAAACATCACGGTGCTTCGCAAGGAACTGCGCCAGCGCCAACGCATTGGCATTGTGAGCGCGCATCCGCAACGCGAGAGTCTGCAGTCCCCGATTAAGCAGAAAACAGGCATGCGGGTCCAAGGCGCCTCCCAGATGCTTGAGTGTGTGCAGGGACCGGGTCACAAGGTCGGCGCGCCCAATGATGGCACCGGCCACGATGTCCGAATGCCCGTTCAGGTACTTGGTTGCGCTGTGAAGTGAAAGGTCAAACCCGTGCTCTACAGCACGGTAGTTGAAGGGGGAAGTAAACGTGTTGTCTATGATCGACACAAGCCCTTTGGCCTGTGCAAACGCAACCACGGCCTCAAGGTCGCATACCTCAAGGAGCGGGTTGGTGATGGACTCGACATAAATGGCACGCGTCCGCGGCCGTAGGCCCGCTTCCCACGTATCGGGCCGGTCGGCATCGATAAAGGTTACCCCAATCCCGAAATCATCCAGCAGGGATGTCACGAAACTGTACGTGCCACCGTAAAGGCTGCTCTGCGCCAACAGGTGATCACCCGGCTTGAGGACAGAAAGCAGCGCTCCGGAGATAGCTGTCATGCCGCTGCCGGTAACCAGTGCGGCCTCCGCTCCTTCCATCAGGGCAAGTTTCGTGTTGATGATCTGCTGGTTGGGCGTGTTGTTGTACCGGATGTAGCGCAGCGGTTTGCTGTCATGCGCATACATGGCAGTCTGGAAGATGGGCAGGCGTACGGCACCGTCAACGCGCTGCTCACTCTCGCCAGCATGGATGGCTACTGTATCAATGGAATGACTCATGGCTGATAGTGTCAGATGAAAAGCTTTAAACCCTGGACCGTCAGAGTGTAAGCGTTCCGCGAATGACTGTCACAGCGCTGCCGCCGACCTTCACTGCCTCGATGTCGTCGCGTGGTCCCAGGACTTCTACGGATGCTGCACCAGGGCGTCCCATCCAGCGGCCCTGCTCCGCGCTGAAAGCAGGCTGCGGAATGAGCCGGTAGCGCCACAGATAGGCCCCCATGCTGCCTGTGGCAGACCCCGTGAAGGGGTCCTCAAACTCAGGTGCAAAGTGGCGCGCAAAGGTCGATTGTCCCCCATCCCGGACGCAGAACAGGTGCACGCTAAAGAACCGGGCCCTCTTGCCGAGTGCAGCGAGAGCAGGGTAATGCACGCTAAGTCCCCGAAGCGCGCGCTGCTCCCGCACGCAGATCATCAGCTGCGGCGTGCCTGTGCTGACCACCTGAATGGGAACATCAGGGTGCAGATCGCCGGGTTCAAGGCCCAGTACGGGGCACACGTGCACCGCGGAGAGCTCCGCCAGGAAGCGCGGCCTGAGCTGCGTCATCACGATACGCTCCGGCTCACTGCTGCTGCCGAACACCTCGACCGGGATAATACCAGCCTGCAGCTCCAGCCTGACAGTGGAACAGGGTGGATCAACCTGGAGCCGGCCTGATTCGACCAGCGCATGCACTGTGGCAATGGTGGGGTGCCCGGCAAAAGGTATCTCGCTCAGAGGAGTAAAGTAACGGGCGCGGACATCAGCGGCCTCCGTGCGCAGCACAAAAGCGGTTTCGGAAAGGTTCTGCTCCTGCGCGATGGCTTGCATTGTTGAGGCGCTGAGATCATCCGCCTCAAAGACGATGGCGCATGGATTGCCGCCAAGCGCCACCGTCGTAAAGGCGTCGGCCTGCATAAACGGGTAACTTCGCATGGAACGGATACGCGGTAAGTGAACCGGACCGGTTTAACACACACCAGGACCATATAGTACCACGTACCAGCATGTGGCATGTCTTGGGCGCTCCGGGAGACATGCCACATGCCCATCTCCCGGGCCTGCGATTAAACAGCCGGCGCCAGGCTGAACAGCTCGCAATCGGAGGAATGGGACACCACCAGAGCCATTCAGTCTGCCACTGCGCCACACATGCGCGTGCACACGAAGTGGTCAGCAGCCTGCCGTGCGAGGAGTCGCCCATCGCCTTCAAGGACCTGGACCTGAGCCCGCTGCTGTACGATCCGCACGGCAGCGGAAAGCCGCCAGATACACCGGAGCTGCGACAGCCGGGATAAGCCAGACCCCTGCTGCGGACACCGGGCCGCTTCCGGCTGTTTTCCGTCAAGACAGCACAGAAGAACCGTCAGAACAGTACCTTAGGTCCAAGCACACGAGTCTGCAATGAACAGGAAGCAGAAACGGGATCTGCTGGTGGCTCTCGGTATCCTCGTGGCCACCACAGTGGTGATAATCGCGATCGTGCGGCTAATGGGATAGCGGCACGCACTGCTGACACGGGCACATCGCGCGTAGCCGCTCCCACGTAAAGATCCCGCTGTTGTGCCCGTCGTCCCATGTCAGCCGCAGTCCGATGCTGCCGGCCACCTCCACCCTGACGTTACGCCACTGCATGAGCGCAGGGATCCGGAAAATCTCCGGGTCCGGCAGCTCGTGCATCTTCTCATGGCCCTGGCAGCCCGCACAGGGGCAAGCGCGGCGCAAACCGTCCAGCGGAAACATACCGGCATGACCGTCTTGCCAGCGTACCAGAAACTGCTGAGCACCGTGGTCAACTGTGATGCGCGCGGGTATCAGCGACGACTTCACCTGCGAACCGCGTGCATGCACGGCTTCAATGGGATACCTCTTCCGGTTCCAGCACTTCGTCCTGATCCAGGAAAGGATAGATTTCCTTCAGCAGCGCCTGGAGCTTGGTGCGGCCGCGATTGATGCGACTCTTCACCGTTCCCATCGGCAGACCCGTGATATCGGCGATCTCATCGTAGGCCAGCTGCTGCACATCCCGCAGCACGACAACCTCACGGAACGTGGAAGGAATGTGATCAAGTGCATCCTGGATGTACTTGTCCTGCAGGCTGCTCTCAGCATGCCTGTCGGGAGAGAAGGTCTCGTCGGGTATGGCCATCTCGTATTCCTCGTTGTCGCGGTTGACAGACTGGATGGAATACATCTGCCGGCGTTTCACCTTGCGGTATTCGCTGCGTGCAAGGTTGCCCGCTATGGTGTACAGCCAGGTGGAGAACTTGGCGATGCGCTGGTAGGAGTGACGGTTACGATAGACTCGCAGAAACGTCTCCTGCAGCAGATCCTCACACCGCTTGGTGTCTCCCAGGAACCCGTACAGGTAGTGCATCAGGCGCTCGCTGTAACGATCAACGAGGATGTTGAACGCGTCAACAGTGCCTGACTGGAAGTACTCCATCAGGTCTTCATCGGGCATCAGCTGGAGCTGCTCCAGCCGGGTAGTGGCCTTGCGCTGCCGCTTGTCCGCGGCCTTGCGTATGATACGTGCTATTGCCACGCTGTTAGTGCTTTGTATTAAGGGCGTTAATCTGCCGGTGGCTTTACGTAGAATCGTGAACATCGTTACACACTACGCATAATAACGGATTGCGTCCGCCATTAGTACACACAATGTAGCGAAAGTACACGCTTGTCTGGGCGTATGTCTCCTAATTCCCTGTGAAGATTCCGCATCGAAGCAAGATAAGGCTGCCGGGGGGCGGCGTCAACGAGGCAGGCCGTGTCCGCACCTGTGGCCCGATCTTTGCTTCGAATGAGCTGAAACGGATCTCAGATCAACTCCGACATCGTCATGAGAAGTCTGGTGCTAACAGGGATGGTGCTGGTGGGCGGCTGCGTAAATGTGGTCGGACCAGAAATCTCCCCCGAAAACGCAAACGTCAGCACGGTAACGGTAAGCTTTGCGCTTGCGCACGCAACCCTGAGCGGCAGCGTGGCATCGCAAGGGTATGACGTGCCGGTCATCACGCCAACAGTGGTGGACCGGGGCGCGGTGCTGGCATACTTTCGGGATCAGAGCACGTGGACGGCATTACCGTTTACGGTGGGGATAGAGAGCAGTGCTGATGCGGTGGTGGACTATACTTTCACGATGGGGTACGCCTACGAGGACGACTTTCTGGAAGTCTTCATAGAAGCCTCCACGGCTGACGAGGTCGTCTGGACTGATATTGCGGGCCTCCTGCAGGAAGAGTACCTGATCAAGGTCGTGGTGATCGACAGCTACATGGAGGGGCTGGACGTTGCGGACTATGAGGCGGTGCGCAGCTTCTATGGCCTTGGAGGCCCCTGACGGCCGCGCGCTGTGGACGATATGATCGAGTACCCACTCGATGGCGTGCTTGACCTGCATGCCTTTCAAGCCCGTGAGGTGCAGAGCGTCGTCTGTGAGTATCTGCGGGCTTGCCGGGCACGCGGGGTCCTGCGCGTGCGGATCATTCATGGCAAGGGACGCTCCGTGCTGCGCGGCATGGTGCATCGCCTCCTGGATTCGGAGCCGGCGGTCTCGGGATACCAGGCCGCCGGCGATCGCAGCGGCTGGGGCGCAACAATCGTCTGCCTTCTGCCTCCAGACAGAGGCTATGCCTGACTGCGCTCAATGCGTTGCAGAGCATCCAGGTTGGCGCGCACATGTGCTGCCGACTGACTCATCAGCGCACGCTCCTCGTCGTTGAGATCGATCTCAACGATGTGCTCCACACCACCGCGGCCAATGCGAACAGGCACCCCGATAAACAGGTCGCTGTATCCGTACTCGCCCTTAAGCATGGCGGCGCACGGCAGGACACGCTTGGAATCTTTGACGATTGCCTCCACCATCTCGGCAGCACCCGCGCCAGGGGCATACCACGCCGAAGTGCCCATCAGCTTCACGAGTTCGCCGCCCCCCATCTTGACGCGCTCAATGATTACGTTGATCCGGTCTGCATCCAGGAGTTCAGTGAGGGGAATCCCCGCCACGGAAGTGTAGCGCGGAAGGGGAACCATCGTGTCTCCGTGGCCGCCCATAAGCAGCGCCTGAATATCCTTGACAGATACACCCAGCTCCATGGACAGGAAGCAGCGGTAGCGCGCTGTATCAAGGATGCCCGCCATCCCCATAACGCGGTGGCCCGGAAACCCGCTCGCCATGTACGCTACGTACGCCATGACATCCAGCGGGTTGGAAACCACAATAATGATCGCGTTCGGGCTCCCCGCGACAAAAGATTCCGTAACTGAACGGACGATGCTGGCATTGATGGACAACAGGTCGTCCCGGCTCATCCCAGGCCTGCGAGGGACACCTGAGGTGATCACGCAGACATCGGATCCTGCTGTGGTCGTATAGTCGCTGGTGGATCCGGTCACCTTGGTGTCATAGAGGTGGATAGGCGCCGCCTGTGCGAGATCCAGCGCCTTGCCCTCAGACAGCCCGGGCTTGATGTCTATGAGCACAACCTCACCAACCATATCCTTGCGTGCCACACACTCCGCCACGGTTGCGCCAACGTTGCCGGAACCAATTACAGTGACCTTGCTCATTGTTGCCAAAAAAAGATGTTGATCAGCATTTTAAAATACCGATTTGCCGCCGACTGGTAACGGACACCGGCCAGAAGTCGTGCGTATGTACCTTCGGCAAGGGCATGCGTTTGCCCGGAGTCGTGAAACACATGCAAAAACATCTGAATCAGCGAAGCACAGGTTGGCGCAAGGTTCAAAACAGCGGGCATCCCAAGTGCTGCTAGAGGACGCCACCTTTGTGGTCGTGGACACGGAGACAACGGGCCTGCAGCGGGATGCGGACAGGCTCATCGAGATCACCAGTGTAAAAGTTGTACGCGGAACAGTCGTTGACCGGTTTCAGACGCTCATCAACCCGATGAGGGAAATCCCCTGGCGCATCTCGCGGCTTACAGGCATCCGAACTGATATGGTGGCGCACGCGCCAGCAGCCGGTGAAGCGCTGCCAGCGTTTGTGAAATTCGCAGGTGACGCTGTGGTTGTGTTTCACAACGAAAGCTTTGACAAGAGCTTCATCAACGCTGAGCTTCAGCGCGCCGAGCTGGAAAAGCTTGCCAACAGCACGATCTGCACGCTCCGGCTGGCCCGGCGCCTGCTGCGGGGCCTCCACTCAAAGTCGCTTGCCAGCCTTAAAGAACACTTCGGCGTTGAGGTCAGCGGTGCACATCGGGCCTTGGCTGATGCCCAGGCCACCAGCGAGGTCCTGCTGCATCTGTTGGCGCTGTTGCAGACAAAGCACAACCTGCACACCGTAGGAGAGCTGGAGCGGTTTCAGCGCCGCACGTACAGAAAGACCGGCCCGACACCCAGGAATGTCCAGGAGCTCCGCGAATCGGTGTTGCCTAAGGTGCCGCACACGCCGGGCGTATACTTCATGTACGGCCGAGACAAGAGGCTCCTGTACATCGGCAAGGCACGGGACCTGTCGCAGCGTGTGCGAAGCTACTTTGTCGGCACGGAGGGAAAAGACGGCTGGACCCGGAAGCTCATGCGGTCCGTGCACGTGCTGACCTGGGAGGAGACGCAAACAGAGCTTGAGGCCATGCTGCTGGAGCTCCGCCTCCGGAAGATGCACCAGCCCTCTTTCAATCGGGCTGACAGGCAGGTGCGTAACAGGCGGTATTTTGCACCTCCGTTCCTGCGCATAGGCAGCGGGCGGCTGACAGTGGTACGGCATGTCCGCGATGACGCGGCCGAGTACTACGGGCCGTTCCCTAACGATCAGCAGGCAGAAACCATCGTCAAGGCTTTCTTCCGCGTGTACGGCATGCGTGACGGATCAGCCCAGGAAAACCAGTACAGCAGCCTGCGCGCAGCCCACCTGGGTGGTATACTGTCCGACCGCGGCCTGGACGAGGTACGGACTTTCCTGCGGGAGCCGCGCGAGGAGATATTGCTGCGTGTGCATGCGCTCATGGAAGCAGCTGCACAGGCCCAAGCGTTTGAGCGTGCAGCTGAATACCGTGGCTGGATCGGTACGCTCACGGGTTTCAGCCGCAAGCACTACGTTACCGGAGAGTCTGTCTTTGACCGCAATGCAGTAGTCGTGTTGCTCCGTGACGCGACCGCCGAGGTACACGTTGTGCGCTATGGTCTCCCGGTTGAAGCCATGGTGCTGACAAGGCCGGTACAGACCTCCGGCATGGAGGTCATACACATATGCTTGGCGCAGCACTTCTCCTCGAATGTCCCGAGACCACAGCGATACAGCTTCCAGCAGTCCGATGAGATTCGGATTCTGGCATGGTGGTTACACCAGGAGCAGAAGAGGACAGTCGTGATTCCGTGGAGCCCGGACGCCGATCAGGACACCTTCACGGACAGCGTCACAGAAGCAGTCACAGCAGGTGGGGTGCGGGATGCTGAAGCATCGGGCGTGTGTCAGCCCTGACCGGGTTTCCTGTGAGGCATGCCGTACCACCACGGTGCAAGGCATCCCGCCACAGAAGCAGGACATGCGGACGCTGTTGCGTCGCAGGCCAGGGCACTCACCAGACATCTGTGCTGCCGGGGTGTACTCGGAGACGGCTTTGCAGGGGTTCAGATCTGCTCATCGGCATCTTGGAGCACCATGGGCCTGCAGCCCACCACGGGGAGACACAGATCTCCTTGCCGAACGCGACGCAGGTGGCAGGGCTTTCCGGAGAGAACCGGATACCAGAATACTGGCTTCAGGTACGGCAGAGGCAGGTTGCATCACGGCAGCGACCACAGGCCAGACACGGCCATGAAAGGCGCCATCGCAGCTGTCGCGACGGGTGTATGGTGCAGGCCGGGACAGTCTCCACTGCCGGAAGAGCATGCTCCCCCACTTAACGTGATTTTGTTTTTGCGATCGAGCACAATTTGAGTAAATTAGCGGGTTGTAGCGCGCAAGGCGCCTATCCGTCCGCACATGGTCTGTAATGCTCGCTGAGCCGCTTTTCATCGTTTTGAGCACGGCAGCCGTGATCGGTGCACTCGGGATGCTGATCTCGCGAAACCCGGTTGCGGGCGCGCTGTGGCTGATCCTCACGCTCTTCTGCGTGGCCGGGCTGTACCTTACACTGAGTGCCGAGTTTATTGCCGTCGTCCAGGTACTGGTCTATGCTGGTGCTATCATGGTGCTGTTCCTGTTCGTCATAATGCTGCTAAACCTGGGTTCGCTGCCGCTGATGGAGAAGATGGACTGGAAGAAGGGCCTGGCGTTTGCTCTCTGCCTGATCGTGCTGACGCAGCTGGTGTTTGTGGTTGCAACCGGTCTCGAGATGCTGCCCGCAGAAACCGGGATTGCGGCAGACGCAGGCTCGGCATCAACGATCGCCAAGTCGCTCTTTACCCGCCACATGCTCGAATTTGAGGTGATCGGCGTACTGCTGCTGGTGGCCACCGTGGGCGCGGTGATGCTGGCAAAACGCAATTTTGTCTAGGTCGGATGGAGGTTGCCCTCAGCTGGTATCTCACCCTTAGTGCGGTGCTGTTTGTCATAGGGGTGGCAGGGGTTCTGTTCAGGAGCAACCTGATCGTGATCCTCATGTCGGTTGAGCTCATGCTGAATGCGGCCAATGTGGCTCTGGTGGCACTCAGCCAGTCCATGGGTGAGGTGTCAGGACAGGTTCTTGTCTTTTTTGTTATGTCCGTCGCAGCAGCGGAGGCTGCTATCGGGCTGGCCATCGTGATCGCAATCTTCCGCAACAAGCTTACGGTGGATATCAACAACATCAACCTGTTCAAGTGGTAGCCATGCCCGCAACAGATGGGTGCTGATCGAGCCATCCTGCTTATTGTGCTGCTGCCTGCCGCGGGCGCGGTGCTCAACGGATTGCTGCCGCTGTTCTGGCCACAGCTCAGGCGGAGCGAGGCCCTTATAGGGACCATAGGAACAGCCGTGATCGCAGTGCCCTTTGTCCTTGCCGTGACACTGTTCCTGCAGGGATTCAGCGAGCCGGAGGTCGTACCGTTCTATACATGGATGGGTGCCGGGGACTTCAGCGTGTCCGTTGCCTACCGGATAGATCACCTTTCGCTCATCATGACGCTCGTGGTCACGGGCGTGGGTGCGCTCATACACCTCTATTCGATCGGCTACATGCATGGAGACCGGTCGTTCTGGAAGTTCTTTGCATACCTGAACCTCTTCATCTTCATGATGCTCAACCTGGTGCTGGCAGACAACCTGCTGGTGCTGTTCCTGGGCTGGGAAGGTGTGGGGCTGTGCTCGTACCTGCTTATAGGCTTCTGGTACGAAGACTTCAAAAACAGCGCAGCCGCAACCAAAGCCTTCGTGATGAATCGCATCGGGGATTTCGCCTTTCTGCTGGCGATGTTCATCCTGGTGCGCGAGGTGGGCAGCCTGAGCTTCAGCGCAATCTTTGCAGGCGCTGACCAGATGAGTGCAGGAACACTGAATGCTGTTGTGCTGCTGCTCTTCATTGGTGCTACCGGCAAGAGTGCGCAGATACCGCTCTTTACATGGCTGCCGGACGCCATGGCAGGGCCTACACCGGTTTCGGCGCTTATCCATGCTGCCACCATGGTGACAAGCGGGCTCTACCTCTTGGCCAGGATGTCCTCTGTGGTGCTGATGGCACCCGCAGTGATGGCGGCTATCGCCGTAACGGGCGCCGTGACGGCGCTGGTGGCCGCTACCATTGCGATTGCGCAGACTGACATCAAACGGGTGCTGGCCTATTCCACGGTGTCACAGCTGGGATTCATGTTCATGGCATCGGGCGTTGGTGCGTTCTTCGTCGCCATTTTTCATGTGGTTACGCATGCTTTCTTCAAGGCCTGCCTGTTTCTCGGTTCCGGCAGTGTAATCCACGGCATGCACCATGTTGAGCGCAAGCTGCGCCACGAGGGCTACAACGGAGCATTTGATCCGCAGGATATGCGGACGATGGGCGGACTCAAGCGGTTTATGCCTCAGACGCGACTGACCTATATGATCGCTACGCTGGCCATCAGTGGTATCCCGCTCACGGCAGGGTTTTTCTCCAAAGACGAGATCCTCTTCAAAGCTTTCGAGTTCGGTTATGACGGCCACGCGTTTGCATGGTTTGTCTGGGCTGTAGGTATAGGGACAGCGCTGCTCACAGCCTTCTACATGACGCGGTCATACATGCTGACCTTTGAGGGCACAAGCCGCTGGCCCAGAGCCGCGGCGGTGCACCCACACGAGTCACCTTGGACCATCACGGGCCCGCTGATGGTTCTGGCATCGCTGTCGCTCGCGGGGGGATTCATTGGCCTGCCAAAGCTGGCCGAAAAGCTTGGCCTGTCAAACTGGATCCACAGCTACCTGGCAAGCCATGGCCCTGTCGCGGAGATTGCTGCAACCGCACACGTAAGCACGGGGATGGAAATCGGACTGATTCTGCTCGGCTCGCTGGTTGCTGTTGGCGGGGTATGGTGGGCCTGGCGCTTCTTCGCGCGGCACGAGCTTGCAGGTGATGGGCACATCCGTGTGCGGTTTGGCGGGCTGTATCGCTGGTGGAAGCGCAGCTACTTCTGGGACGAGTTCTACGGCAAGGTGGCCGTGAAACCCGTCATTGACGGTGCAGAAAAGGCACTGGCACCCTTGGACTCTGCGGTCGTCGATGGGCTGGTCAACGCGGTTGCACGCATGGCACTGCGCACCAGCAGCATGGTGCGCCATCTTCAGACGGGTGTGGTGCAAGCCTATGCGCTGGCTATTGTGCTTGGTGTCGTCGTATTGATTGCGCTGATGGCAGGCTAGCACTATGCAGGTACCGGATATCCTGTCAATCGTCACCTTCCTGCCACTTGTCGGGGCACTGCTCACGATGGCGGCCCGCAGCGACCAGGCTATCCGTGTGACAGCGCTGGCGGTGACGACGGCCACCTTCCTGATTTCGGTGCTCTTGTGGACAGGGTTCAGTGTCGCTGATGCGGCTGAGCTGCAGTTTGTCAGTGGCGGCTTCAACCTGATAAGCGAGGCATACGATATCAGGTACCTGCTGGGGATTGACGGTATCAGTCTGCTCCTGGTGCTTCTGACAACGCTTCTGGGTCCGATCGTCGTGCTGTCGTCGTGGAAATACATTGACCGGCATGTCAAGGGCTATTACACGCTGCTCCTCATTCTGCAGACCGGTATGACAGGTGTGTTCTGCGCCTTTGATGTTGTGCTGTTCTATGTCTTCTTTGAGCTGACTCTGATCCCGATGTACTTCTTGATCGGTATCTGGGGCGGCGAGGAACGGATCTATGCCGCGGTAAAGTTTGTCATCTACACGATGGCCGGGTCGCTGCTCATGCTGGTAGCGATACTGTACCTAGGCCATGCGGCAGGGCAGGCCGTCAATGACGGCCTCTTTACGACGGACTACTTCAAGCTGGTGGAATACAATGTGCCGATCAGCACCCAGACGTGGCTCTTTGTGCTGTTTGCGCTGGCCTTTGCCATCAAGGTGCCGATGTTTCCGTTCCACACCTGGCTTCCGGACGCTCATGTGCAGGCGCCGACCGGCGGGTCGGTGATCCTGGCAGGCGTGCTCCTCAAGATGGGTACCTACGGCCTCGTGCGCTTCTGCCTGCCTTTTTTTCCGCATGCCGCTGCAGAGCAGGCTGTGCTGTTTGGGACGCTGGCCGTGATCGGGATCATTTACGGCGCACTGGTATCGCGGGCCCAGCCCGACGCCAAGAAGCTGGTGGCATACTCCAGTGTGAGTCACCTGGGCTTTGTGGTTCTCGGCATCTTTGCCTTCACGCTCACGAGTCTGCAGGGCGCAGTGATCCAGATGATCAACCATGGCCTGTCCACAGGCGCCCTGTTTCTTCTGGTCGGTATGCTGTATGAACGGCGGCATACGCGCAGAATGGCGGACTTTGGCGGTATTGCCCGCAGCGTGCCGCTGCTGACCTTCTTTATGGTGCTGACAGCGCTGGCTTCGGCCGGCCTGCCAGGCCTTAACGGATTTGTAGGCGAATTTCTGATCCTTGTGGGCTCGTTTGGGAGCAGCATACCAGGTATGACTGTTCTGACTGCGTTTGCCACCACAGGTGTTATTTTGGCGGCGATATACCTATTGTGGATGCTGAGCCGGATATTTTTCGGCCCGGTGCGCAATGAAGAGAACCAGACGATGCCCGATCTGAACAGACGTGAGCTGATCATACTGGTCCCGCTGGCTGCACTGATGATTCTGATGGGCGTGATGCCGCAGCCGTTTCTGGAACGCAGCGAACCTGCGACGGCTCAGCTTCTGGAGCTGGTCCAGGCGAAGCAGTCTGCTGCGCCGGATGAACCGTCCCGTCCATCACAAAAAAACATGCCGGATGACCCGGTTCGGGAAGGTGGCTTCGAAGTGCGCGCGGAACCCGACACCAGCCAAACACAGGGGATGATCCCATACGCGTCCATGCTCCAGGCGATGGACCATTAACGCCGGAGAGGTATGAACACAGTGGCTAGAGCCTGTCACCTGGCCTTTTTCCTCCTTCTGACTTGTGCTGCGCCTGCGGCAGGCCAAGACACCTCAGCGACGGCTGACCACGGGCCGGCCCAGGCGGTCCACGCGCAAGACGCGGCGGCTGAGCAGCACGGTGAAGACAGTGAGCATCATCATGGTGTGCTTCCGCCTTTGTGGCTGGTCCTCCCTTTTGTTGCCCTGCTGCTGATGATTGCCACGGGACCGCTGTTTTACATGCACCACTGGCATCACCACTACCCCAAGTATGCCTTGGGATTTGCAGCCTTTGTCACGCTCTTCTATCTCGTTGTCCTGAAGGATGGCACATCCATGCTGCACGCGCTGCAGGAGTACCTCTCCTTTATCGCGCTCGTAGCGTCGCTGTTTGTAGCGGCAAGCGGCATCTTTCTCAAGGTTAATGCACGTGGTACGCCCCTGGTGAATGTCGGCCTCTTGTCCATAGGTGCAGTGATAGCCAACCTGATTGCGACCACCGGGGCCGCGATGCTGTTTATCCGGCCGTATATGCGGCTCAACAAGGGACGCCTGAAGGCCTACCACATCGTCTTTTTCATCTTTATCGTGGCGAATGTGGGCGGAGCGCTCACCCCGATAGGGGATCCTCCGCTGTTTTTGGGTTTCCTGCGAGGTGTGCCCTTCTTCTGGACCGCGGTGAACGTATGGTATGTGTGGCTGCCTACGATGATCGTGCTGCTGGGGATATTCTTCGTCATAGACACGCGCAATAAGGCCCCCAGCGTAACCCGGCTCACGGAAGGCAAGGCGGTGGAGCTGGAAGGACTTCGAAGCTTCATCTTTGTGTTCATCATCATACTTTCCGTCTTTATCGACCCCAACGTCTTTACAGCCATGAGAGGAACGTGGCTGGATCTGGCAGGCACGTTCCATGTTCCCTTTGGCCTGCGGGAGGTGATCATGTTCACGATGTGTTTTATCGGGTACCGTTACTGCAAGAAGGAGGCGCTGATCAAGAACGAGTTCTCGTTTGAACCCATTCGCGAGGTTGGGTGGCTGTTTGCAGGCATCTTTGCATGCATGGTGCCGGCGCTGGCGCTGATATCGAACTTTGCCAGCCAGAATGCTGACACGCTGACGACGGGCCTCTTCTACTGGGGAACGGGCAACCTGTCATCCATACTGGACAACGCCCCCACGTACCTGAATTTCCTGGCCGCCGCAATGGGCAAATTTGGCCTGGATGTGAACGTGCCTGATGACGTCAAAGCTTTTGCCCTGGCCGAGGAATCCTGGCTCTACCTTCAGGCTATCTCTGTTGCAGCCGTGTTCTTCGGCGCCATGACCTACATAGGCAATGCGCCGAACTTCATGGTCAAGGCCATTGCGGAATCCAACAACGTGGATGCACCATCGTTTGCGGGGTTCCTCTTCAAGTATGCGATCCCGATTCTGATCCCGGTGTATTTTGTTGTGTGGATGGTGTTCTATTCGGGTTGGTTCCTCCAGCTATGAAGCGTTTACCATTGAGCAGCCGGGAGATAGCCACAGCACTTGAAAAGCTGCCAGGCTGGATGCACAGCGAGGACAAGCTGTGCAAGGGGTTCAGGTTCCACACCTTCCTGGGGGCCATGCGCTTTGTGAACCAGATCGCCGAAGAAGCGGAGGCGATGAACCATCATCCCTCAATGCACATCAGCTTCGTCGAGGTAATGGTCACTTCCTGCACGCATGATGCGGGCAACAAGGTCACACCTTGGGATGTTGCGCTGGCAACACGCATCGAGAGGTGTTACCAGTCAGAGGCATGGAAGAATCCGGTGCAGTGACGATGGAGCTGAGTGGCGCCTACGACAGCATTCTGCATGACATTGCCGGTGGGTTCTCGCTGATACTGCTGCTGCTTGCGGGCATTGTCTGCATCATCTGGGACATCTTCGAAAACGACGAGCCCGTGCTCCCCTTTGTGGGTGCGGTGGCATGCGCAGTCGCCATCGTGTGGGAGGTTCGCAACCTTGATGCAGACAGTGCGACCGTGTTCTACGGCGCGATACGGGCATACGGGCTCTCATCGTACATCAACATCACGATACTGCTTAGTGCGCTTGCCACGCTCATCCTGAGCGTGCCTTACCTGAAGCGCATCGGGCGGGGATATGGCGAAGTATATGCGCTGATCCTGTTTGCTACTGCCGGCGCTATGATGCTGGGTACAGCAAACAGCCTGGTAACGGTGTTCGTGGGCCTGGAAACGATGTCGCTCGCGCTCTACATCCTTGTGGGTCTGGTCCGTCAGGACGAAGGAGGCATCGAGAGCGCCTTGAAGTACTTCCTGCTGGGCGCTTTCTCCACGGGCTTCTTCCTGTACGGTATCGCGCTACTGTACGGAGCCACAGGGACCATGTACCTCCCGCAGATGGCGTACGGCTTTATGATGCGCGGAGAGATGGCCCTGCTGTTCTGGGCGGGTATGGCGCTGTTTCTCGTCGGGTTTCTTTTCAAGGTCAGTGCGGTCCCGTTTCATATGTGGACGCCTGACGTGTATCAGGGAGCGCCTACGCCGCTGACCGGGTATATGTCAACAGCATCAAAGACGGCGGCCTTCGGGGCGCTGGTGCTGGTGTTGTACTACGGATTGGCGGGTATGAACGCCGCAGAGTGGCAGGTGGCGCTTGCAGTGGCAGCGGTGGTGACGATGGTTCTGGGCAATCTGCTGGCACTGGTGCAGGCCAATGTGAAGCGCATGCTGGCCTATTCGTCGATTGCGCACGCAGGCTATGTGCTCGTGGCACTCACGGCGGGCACCAGTCAAGGCTATGCCGGCGCGGTGTACTACCTGCTCATCTACTCGGTGATGAATATCGGGGCTTTTGGCGTTATGTCAATGATCGAGTGGGACGGCAAGGAGGGGCGTGTTCAGACAATCGACTCGCTTTCGGGCATCGGCTTCCGCAAACCGCTGCTGGGTGTGGCTATGGGCGTTTTCATGTTCAGCCTGATCGGGTTTCCGCCCTTTGGCGGCTTTTTCGGCAAAGTGGCTGCCTTCACTCCCGCGATTGAGGCTGGCTATACGTGGCTGGCGATTGCGGGTGTACTGACCAGCGTGCTGTCTGCATACTACTACCTGCGCGTGCTCTACGTCTTTTGGATGCGTTCCAGCAAGCAAGCTGCGCCTGCGGTGCGTGACCAGGCGTTTCCTGTGACGGTATCCTCTGCGGCGGTGCTGGTCTCGTGTGCCGTCGTGCTGATCGTTGTGGGCTTTGTGCCACTTGTGCGCGACATGGTCATGGGCTTCTTTGATGCGTCGGCATTCGCAACGATGCCGTAGGTTTGCACTGTACCGGCAGGGAGTCCGTGGAGAAACTGCTCAAAGATTTTTTTCCGCATGCACCGAATCTGGGCATTTACGTGGACCCGCATATCCCTGCCAAGCTGCTGTATAACGCCACCACGGACTATGCGCCCGAGATGGATCCGGAAAAGGTGGTCGTGCTGCTGGATCTCACTCTCCTCAAAAATGCCAGGGACGGAGCGCTGCTCGGGCTGGATAGGATGGTGTTTCAGTGCACGGACTTTGAGCGGCCCCATGTGGTGCCATACCGTGATATCGTGGGTGTAGCAGCAAAGGTGGGGTTCTTCGCCTGCAAGCTGATCCTCAGCGTCAACAGCGGCCGAGCAACCTACGAGGCTGCGATCGACTTCTCTGCCAGAGGCAGGAAAACCCTGGGCTATTTCCAGAGATTCTTCGAGGAGGTCCAGCTCATGCCGGGTTAAGCACCCAGGGAAACAGATCCTTCATTCTGTGGTTGAACCCGCTCCACACTGACCCGACCCGACAATGGCATTTCAGCTTCCCGACCTGCCGTACGCCTATGATGCGCTCGAGCCGTACATCGACGCGCGCACCATGGAGATTCACCACACGAAGCATCACCAGGGTTACACGAACAACCTCAACGCCGCCCTCAAGGGGACGGGACATGAGGGCGACATCGCATCCATCCTGTACAGCGCCAACCAGGCGGACACACCGATCCCTGCGGGACTCCGCAACAACGGGGGCGGCTTTGCCAACCACTGCCTGTTCTGGACCGTGATGGGGCCGGGATGCGGTGGTGATCCGTCCGGAGACCTGGCTGCTGCTATCCGGAGGGACTTTGATTCGGCAGACGCGTTCCGGACCTGCTTTGAGAGGGCGGCGGCCACCCGGTTTGGGAGCGGCTGGGCATGGCTGGTTTACGACCCTGCAGGGGGGCGGTTGGAGGTGTATTCCACAGCCAATCAGGACAGCCCCTGGATGGGCGGCCACGTGCCGCTATTGGGGCTGGATGTCTGGGAGCACGCCTACTACCTGAAGTATCAGAACCGTCGGCCGGACTATATAAAGGCGTTCTGGAACGTTGTAAACTGGGCAGCCGTAGCGGACAACTTCGCGGCGGCACCCGAGGTGAGATTCCAGGCCTGATCGGTCCTGCAGGCCCACAGCTGCTGCCTGGTCTGCCGCCGGACGCAAGTATCCGGAGTGTCAGGGCTGGTAAGCATGTGGACGAGACCCTGCTGTCAGCCCCCGAGCGGGACAGGCTGGAAAGCATCCGCCACCCGCGAACGCGGCTGCACTTCGTGCTGGGGCGCGTAGCCCTGCGCTCACTTCTGGCTGACCGACTGGGGATACGCCCGGAAGATGTTCCGCTGATCATGGCGCCCGGTGGCGGCATCGATCTGGCAGGCGGTCTTTTGCATGTGAGCATTGCGCATGCAGGCGAACAGGCGGTAGCGGTGGCGGCGCCACGAGCCATAGGCGTCGATCTGGAGCAGGTTCAAGCGCGCTCGCCGGGGGTGGTGGACTTTATGCTGCATACAGACGAACGCGCGGCGTACGATGCACTGCCGCTGGACCCGGTCCGCAGGCTCATCCTGTACTGGACGCTCAAAGAGTCTGTCCTCAAGGCCATGCGCACGGGGCTGCGCCGCTCTCCCAAGGCTGTTCGACTGGTTGTGTCCGTCCCCGAAGGCTGCGGACAAGCGGTGGTGGAGGGCCAGCAGACTTTTGAGCTGTGGTTCCAGGAGCGGGACGGATACTGCTTGTCTGTCGCCTACAAAGGGCTGGCATGACTTCTCCGGGGCCGGGGCAACACAGCGGTGCGGTTGTCCCTCACACCCTGATCCGGAGCCCATGCTTTGGCATCACGGAGGTCAGTTTGCCAGATCCTTGATTGTGACGCGGCCGACTCTGTTCGTGCTGCTCTGGTGAATCAGCAGCGCTCCGTCGCGGGTTACCCATACATGCCGGATGATGCCAACGCCGGAGGGAATCGCCCAGCTCTGAAACGTCTCTGTTTCAGGATCAAACCGCACCAGCGCATCGGGGCGCATGCCCGACTCATTGTACCAGATCTTGTCGTTGATGACCGCCAGCGAATAGGGATGCGACCACGGGCCGCTCGGTGAATCCCACTCCTTGAATTCCCCTGTCGCAGGGTTGAGCCGGCCCAGGCGCCCCATGGATGAATTGACATACCACACCATCCCGTCGCTCGTAATACCCAGGCGCCGCACGCGGCTGCCAGGGTCAGGAACAGTGTAATACTGGACATCCATCGTCTCGGGGTTCAACGCGCCCAGCTTGTTGGTACCATTATAGGCCACCCAGACTGTCCCCTCCTGGTCCACCACAATGCCATACGGGCGCGATTCCGTGTGCACCTCTGTCAACGCACCCGTTTCCGGGTTCAGGCGCCCCAGCATGCCGGCACGCTGGGCAGTGAAGTACAGCATGCCATTGGGATGCCACGCCATCGTGTGTGGATCGCCAGACTCCGTCTTGTACTCGGTTATCTCCCCGGTTGCCGGATCAAGCTTGCCAATTGTGCCATTACTGTTGCCCGTGTACCAGATATAGCCCTCATCATCAGGCACGATGCTGTGCGGCCTGGCTGACGGTGGAAGGAGATATTCCCTCATCCCGCCGGTCAGAGGATCCAGCCGGCCAACGAGGCTGGCCCACATGCCCGTCCACCAGATGGATCCGTCCGGTGCCTCGACCGGGTCCCGGGAGCGCTGTCCGAGTGTTGGCACAACCCACTCTTCTATCTCAATCTCAACGGAACCTTCTACCAGCGTGGGACGACGCTCCTTTTGCTCTGGAAAATGCCTGGCCAGATATTCAGCGATGGCGTCCGCCTCGGCATCAGTCAGCTGAACCATGGATGCCGACACCGCCTTCCAGGCTTCCGGTGTGTCGTACCCCGCCGAGCGCATGATAGTGCGTGCCGGGTGGCAGCTTGTACAATAGCCCTCCACCAGGGCCTTGGCAGACCCATCGGGCAGCGTGGCTGGCGCACTGCGCGGCTGGGGCTGTGCGGCCGGGCACACAAAGAGCAGCGCGGCGAGGGCAATAGTGTTACGCATCGGAGACCTCACAGAGTCAGCAGCCGGGGTGCTAATGGATGAAGGTGTATGTGTATTTGATCAGCAGGGTGCGGCTGTCCAGTGCGGGTAGCGCGGGGTCAACCCCGAACCGGCCGGTGTTTCGACCTTCATTAAACACCACCCAGAGATCGTTGCCCTCACGGAAGTTGTAGCGGAAGCGCACATTGCCCAGGAAGTTGTCCGTCGAGGCATTGTACTGAAGGAACGCGTTGATGGACATCCTGGTCGTAGCGCTGAGCTGTGCGCGCAGGCGCCCGACGTGAACGCTGAAGCCTTCCCCACGCTCAGGGAAGCGGACACGGTTGAACTGGTAAGCTGCACCCAGCTCAAGGAAGCGCGACGCGTTCCAGGTGGGTTCAACTTCAAAGCCAATATTGGTGCCGTCATAAAAGGTCCCGGCTGTCGCCACTGCGTTTGTGCGCAGGAGATGGCCATCGTTCATCATGAACATCCACTCCAGTGCGGTATACCGGTACCGGCCGATGGGGACGCTGGTGTTTTCCGGCAGCTCCAGCGATTCGCGGAAGTCCTCAACGGTCACTTCGACTGTCGCGGAATGCAGGTCTCCGCTCTTCAGCGTGATCGGCGCCGACAGCCGGAGATATGCCCAGTCCAGACTTCCATCATTGTCTCTGTAGTACTGGGTCATCAGCAGGTTGGCCTGATAGGAGAGCACGGGTGAAGACTCTTTGGCAAACCAGCCGTACCCAAGCACGACAAACGGGTTGACAAAGCCGGCCCTTGACAGGAAGCCTATGCCCGGAAGAAAGTTTCGGCCCTGCCATGTGCCGGAGAGCGTATAGCTGAGTCCAATCTGCGTGCGGCGCTCCACCCGCACGCGTGCAAAGCCGCCAGAAGCATCCTGCAAAGGGTTCAACCCGGTATCGTTGGAGAGCACCTGTGCCCACTTGACGATCAGGTAGCTCTTCGGTGCAACACGAAGCTGGCTGTCAAATCCGTAGACATGATTGTAGGAACGGTCCCAGCCAAGCCGGGTCGTGATGATGCCGCCTATGAACGAGTTGGCATTGAAGATGTCACGGCGAAGCCGGTATACGCCGAAGTTTTCTCTGGGCAGCCCGGCCACCCTGGCAGTCTGCATATTGAGCATGCCTATGTCCCAGAGCCCCACACGCCCTACCAAGCGAACGCCGCCAAGAATCGGAACGGTTTCGCCTTCGTGAAGGCCAATCCTGCGTGAATGGAAGATGCGGCCAAAGCGGCCCAGGGTGCGATACTCAAAGATGCCTGCCCGCTCCTGGAAGAATTGCCGCTTTTCCGGAAAAAACAGCGGAAAGCGCGACAAGTTCACCTGCTGATCATCCGCCTCCGCCTGTGCAAAGTCCGTATTGACGGTGATGTCCAGCGTAAGGTTGTTGGTGATGCTGTACTTGAGGTCCAAGCCCACGTCTCCCGTCAGATCGTCTGTTGCCACGTAGGCGTCTCCATCCGCTGTGAGCTCGCTGAAGCGCGAAGCGCCACCCGCGGCATACGGCGTGATATACACGGGGCGGCTCGACACGGCGTTTTCAAGCCGCACTCGAGCGTACTGGGAAGGCTTGGCGTAGCCCATGCTCCAGTTGGGAGGAATGGCTGGAAAGACGTGGACCTCTGCTTTACTCGGCATCCAGCGGCTTACTGACAAGCCCATCTCGACCATGCCGTCCTGATCCTGGAAGCCGAGGCTGGAAAAAGGGATTCGTATTTCCGCAAACCAGCCTTCATCCGTCCGTGATGTGGCCGCATCCCAGAATGCGTTCCAGCTGCTGTTGATGACGCGATCAAATGGGTTGCCACCGCCAAACACCAGATCATTGGAGATGGCATAGTCCATGCGTATGCCGTTGGGGTTGGTGGAGAACCACAATCCATGCTGCTGGTCGTTGAACGTGTCCAGGAACACCGAAAACACGTCATCTCCGCTGTACCGGTCGCGATACATTGAGTTGGCACGCAGATCCGCAATATCCTCATAGTAGAATCTGGCAGCCGCGTAGATGTAGTTGTGGTCGTACCCGATGCGAATCTCAGTGCGCTCCGTCATCTCCCCCAGATACACAGGCTCATACATTACCAGGGGAACCGGCTCCAGCTCGTCCCAGACAGGTTCGTCCAATACACCGTCCACATGGACGTGACCGGTGACGCGTGCCAGGTAAAAGATGTCCTGTGCATGTGAATCGTTCGCGCCAAGCGCTGGCAGCAAAGCAACTCCGCACAGTGCTATGCGCAAGCCCACCCAGTTTCGTTCTAGTACTGGTGGAAGGCCTGAGAAACAAATTCGAGGACAACTGGAAGGCTCTCACGCCAGTAGGTCCAGGTGTGCCCTCCGTCACGGATCCTGAACTCGTGCGGGATCTCCCGCTGTCGCATGACGATGTGCGCCATCGAGTTGCCTTCATACAGGAAGTCATCGTCCCCGCAATCGATAAACCACCGGACCGATCTGATGGCGTCGGCGTCCAGTGTCTCCAGGAGCTTTACGGCATTGTGCCGTGCAACGTATGCCTCCAGATCCTCATCGCTTATGTCGGCAACCTCGTTGCCCCAGCGGCGCATGACGCTCCTGTACTGTTCTCCCGAGTCTGGTCCGACCCAGGCGCTTAGCGGTGCGGCTGACGAGAAGAGGTCCGGCCGGTGCAAAGCGTACATGAAGGATCCGCCGCCGCCCATGGACAGGCCCGCCACGGCGCGGTAGCGTTTCTGACGCTTGATCCGAAACCTTCCCTCCACGTGTGGCATCAGCTCATCAAAGAAGAAATCCTCATAGCGCCAGGTGTTTGTCGCGTCATTGAAGTACCCTCGTATGCCGGTGTTGGCATCCGGCATGATGATCACCATCGGTGTGGCCCTGCCTTCCGCGATCGCCTTGTCTGCAATATGCTGTACTTCGCCAAACTGCACCCATCCCGTCTGGTCGTCCCCTGCACCATGAAGCAGGTACAGCACCGGATAGCTACGCTCCGAGGTTTCGTACCCGGGCGGGAGGTAGACGGCGTACTTGCGTGCTGAGCCCAGGATTTCGCTGTCCATCTCAAGCGCATCATACACCTGGGAGTACTGTGCCAGCGCCGGGATGGCTGTCGCAAGGAAAACTACGGGTACGCCTAAAAGGCGCCAGCTGACGTGACGCCACGGGGCGGCCTGGTGGTTGCGCGAGTTCATTGGCTGCGAGAGACAAGTGTTTTTAGAACGGAAGTCAATGTACGAAGGAAGTGCGTGCGCGGCAGGCTGAAAGCGGTGCCATTACATGAGGATCGTGCAGGCGACAAACAATGCTGCTGCAGTACGCGTTAACAGGCAACGACAACGAGAGCGTATGGCAGCTTCTCAGCAGCCGGCGCCGTACCGGGCCAGCAACACTATCCGGTTCGTTACAGCAGCCAGCCTCTTTGATGGACACGACGCGGCCATCAACATCATCCGGCGCGTCTTGCAGGCCTCCGGCGCAGAGGTCATTCACCTGGGTCATAACCGCTCTGTTCACGAAGTGGTGACGACTGCGGTCCAGGAGGATGTGCACGGCATTGCGGTCTCGTCCTATCAGGGAGGACACGAAGAATACTTCCGCTACATGATCGCGCAACTGCGTGCGCATGAGGCGCAGCATATCCGCGTTTATGCAGGTGGCGGGGGTGTCATAGCAGGCCCGGAGGTGGCGGCCATGGAGGCTTACGGAGTATCAAAGGTCTTTACAGCTGATGACGGCATGCGCATGGGTCTGCAGGGCATGGTCAATCTCATGCTTGAGCAGTGCGACTTCTCACTGATGTGTATCGGCAACGACGCATTGCCGCGCCGGCTGTCGCGCTTGGAGGCCGGCGTTGCATCGCTTCCGGCGATGACAAACGGCATGCAGCCTCCCGTCATAGGCATTACCGGTACCGGCGGTGCCGGCAAGTCCACCCTGACCGATGAGTTTGTGCTGCGGCTACTCAGGGACTTCCAGGGCATCAGGGTGTGTGTGTTGTCTGTGGATCCCACACGGCGGCGGACCGGTGGCGCGCTGCTTGGGGACCGTATCCGTATGAATGCCTTGTACGGCGACCTTGCGCAGCACTCCGATGGCGGCCAGCGCGTATTCATGCGAAGCCTGGCAACGCGCAAAGCGCACCGGTCCATTAGCGATAAGCTGCGTACATGCACCGAGGCCTGCCAGCTGGCAGGATACGACCTGATCATTGTAGAGACTGCCGGGATCGGCCAAAGTGATACGGAGATAGAAGAGCTGGTTGACGTGTCACTGTATGTTATGACGGGAGACTATGGCGCTGGAACACAGCTGGAGAAGATCAGCATGCTGGATGCCGCTGACTTCGTGGTACTGAACAAGTTTGACCGGCGGGGCAGCCGTGATGCGCTTCGAAACATCCGCAAACAGGTTCAGCGCAACCGACTGGCTTTCGCGCAGCGACCTGAGGAAATGCCGGTGTACGCCACAATGGCGTCACGCTTTGATGATCCGGGCGTGACGCGCCTCTACGTTCATGTCATGAAGATGCTGCACGATGCGCACGGCTTTGTACCCGAATCTACGCTTGAGGTGGTCATACAGGACCCTGTGGACGAACCCGTCATACCTGCGAGGCGGCAGCGTTATCTGAGCGAAATCGCAGAGGCCTGTCGAAGCTATCGCGAGTGGGCCGGGCAGCAGATCAGCTGTGCCCGCAAGTGGGGCGAAGCCGTAGGTGTACGGCACCAGGTAGCCGAATGGTCTCCAGATGACGCAGCGCTTCTGACCGCCCGGCTTGACGCCATGGTGTCGCACTGGTGGAACCGGCTTGCACCACACTGCAAGGACATTCTGGCGCGCTGGGACAGCCGCAGGTCGGAGTACATGCAGGACATGTACTCATACACGGTGCGCAACAGGGTCATCAGCATTCCGTTGTACCACACCACGCTGTCAGAGCTCAAAGTACCGCGTGTCGCGCTGCCTGGGACACAGGATCCGGGGGAGCGGCTCCGCTTTGCGCTGCTGGAGAATCTGCCGGGGTATTTCCCGTTTACCGCGGGCGTCTACCCGTTCAAGCGCACTCACGAGGATCCGATACGGATGTTCGCGGGCGAAGGAAGCCCGGAGCGGACAAACCGCAGGTTCCATCTTGTTTCCGCCGGCATGCCGGCGCGGCGTCTTTCGACTGCGTTCGATTCCCCGACGTTGTATGGCTTTGATCCGGGGGAGCGGCCTGACATCTATGGTAAGGTGGGAAATGCGGGCGTATCGGTCTGCACGCTGGATGACATGAAGAAGCTGTACAGCGGCTTCGATCTGACAGACTCCCGCACCAGTGTGTCCATGACGATCAACGGGCCTGCACCGATGATTCTGGCAATGTTTCTGAATACGGCGATTGATCAGGCCACTGAACGCTTTTTGCGCGCGGAAGGCCGCTGGGATAAGACAGCCCGGCTTATCAAAGCGCGGCTTGGCTCACACCGGCCTGTGTACGTGCCGTACGGACCGGGTGGCCGGGAGGAGGCATTGCCCCCAACGCATGACGGCAGTGGGCTGGGGCTGCTGGGATGCACCAGCTCTGATCTGGTGGACTGGGGGACTGTGACTGAGACTGAGTACCAGGCAGTGAAGACGCGGGTGCTGTCGGTGGTGCGAGGCACGGTACAGGCCGATATCCTCAAGGAAGATCAGGCACAGAACACGTGCATATTTTCCACGGAGATGGCGCTCCGCATGATGGGCGATGTCCAGCAGTACTTCATCGACCATGATGTGCGGAACTTCTACTCAGTGTCGATCTCGGGGTACCACATTGCCGAGGCTGGCGCCAACCCCATCACGCAGCTTGCATTCACGCTGGCCAACGGCTTCAGCTATGTGGAGTACTACCTTGGCCGTGGCATGGCCATCGATGACTTCGCGGCCAACCTCTCGTTCTTCTTTTCCAACGGGATGGATCCGGAGTACAGCGTTATCGGCCGTGTGGCCAGACGTATCTGGGCAGTCGCGATGCGTGAGAAGTATGGTGCCAATGAGCGCAGCCAGAAGCTCAAGTACCACATCCAGACCTCTGGTCGCAGCCTGCATGCGATGGAGATAGAGTTTAACGATATCCGAACAACACTGCAGGCGCTGACGGCCATCTACGACAACTGCAACAGCTTGCACACCAATGCTTATGATGAGGCCATCACAACACCCACAGAAGAAAGCGTGCGGCGCGCGATGGCTATCCAGCTGGTGATCAACCAGGAATTCGGGCAGGCCAAAAACGAGAACCCTCTGCAAGGCTCATTCATCATCGAAGAGCTTACCGATCTGGTTGAGGAGGCCGTGCTCATTGAGTTCGAGCGTATCAACGAACGCGGAGGCGTGCTGGGTGCTATGGAGTCCATGTACCAGCGCGGAAAGATTCAGGACGAATCCATACAGTACGAGTGGCGGAAGCAGTCAGGTGACCTGCCCATTGTTGGTGTGAACACGTTTAAAGCACCCGCATCCGAGTCCGGCAGTGTGGCGCGACCGCAGCCCCTGTCACGATCTTCCGATTCGGAAAAGCGTCACCAGATAGACAATCTTCGCAGGTTCAAGACATACAACGAATCCAGGGTGGAAGCCAGCCTCGATGCTGTTGCACGCGCGGCGCGTATGCGGGAAAACCTGTTTGAGGTGCTGATGGATGCTGTCAGGGTCTGTTCACTGGAACAGATCACGCAGGTGCTGTTTCAGGCTGGCGGGCAATACCGCCGCTCCATGTGACATGGCGCTCATAGCGATCGAGGGCATTGACGGAGCCGGGAAGCGCACGCAGACAGAATGCCTGGTGGAGGCGCTGCAAAGTGCGGGAGTCAGAAGCACGTGGCTTTCGTTTCCCCGATATGGCGAAACGAAAGCATCCGAAGCAATCAGCGGCTACCTCAACGGAGTGTTCGGGCCCTTGGAGGCCATTCCCAATCATATGCCGGCGTTATTATATGCTGAGGACCGGTATGAGAGCCGGAGTCTGCTGGCCAGGCTGCGTGAGACCCATGATGTGGTTGTGGTGGATCGGTATGTGGCCTCCAACCTGGCGTATCAGAGCGCCCGGGTTCCCATGCCCAGGCGGACCGCCTTTATTGACTGGCTGGCGAAGATAGAGCACGTTGTCAATGGCTTGAGCCAGGCGGACTTGACGATACTCCTTGACGTGCCTGTGGATACCAGCGCATCGCTGGTGGCAAGGAAGGGTGCACGCGAATACACCCGGCAGGCCGCGGACCTTCACGAACGCAACACTGCGTACCTTTCCCGGTGCCGCGAGACTTACCTGGACCTGTGCACACGTCAGTACCGGTCACAGTGGCAGCTGATCAGCTGCATGGATGCCGACGGACACCTTCGCAGCATTGAATCCATATGTGCCGAAGTGGGCAACGTTGCAGGCAGTTTTCTGAGACAGCCGGACTGACAGGGCCGCTACGCCAAGCAGCCCGAGCCGCTGCGTGAACCTATACACCTCATTGCCACGTAGACTATATTGCCACGTAGACTATATTGGCCAACATGGGCCACAGCACCATATGTAGCCAGTCATGAGGACAGCAGTAATTCAGGCTAGCGTCCTTTTGCTGATCAGCAGCATGCTCTCTGCGTGCGACGAACCAGCTCAAGAGCCGGCGTCGACCGAAGAGGAGAGGCTCGAAGAACGCATTGAGGAAGAGGTTGACGATCTGGTGGAGGAGGTGGAAGAAGCTACGGCTAAGATCGAAGAGGCCCTGAGCGAACTGAAGGGACATCTGATGGACCTTGCGGAGAAGGAAAAGGCCATGAGAGAGCCTGCCCGCCTGGAGGAGCTGGAGCAGCTGCTTCCGGAAGAAGCTGATGGCTTGGACCGGATAAAGACTGACACTCGTGGAGACCTTATTGGCCTGGGCACAGCCGAAGTCAGCGCGACATACGCGGACGACGGGGTGGAAGCCAAGGTTGACATCGTTGATACCGGCTTGCTGGCGCCACTGGCACGCACATTCGCCAGCTGGCTGGACAACGATATTGATCGCGAGAGCGATCGCGGATTTGAGCAGACACGGCCTTTTTTCACGCGATCTGCGGAATATCCTTCCTTTGAGTCCTTTACTCGTGTGGGTGATCATGGAGAGTGTACGATTATGGTCTGGGTGGCGGACCGCTATATAGTGGCCTTGGAAGTGGCAGGCGAGGGTGTGGTGCTGGGAGACTGCACCGATGTGCGCGATGAGCTACCCTTCCGCAAGCTGGAGCGGCTGTCCCGACCTGTGGATGACAAATAGAGCACACGCCGGGACAGTCCGCCCTGCGTAGCAACCCTTGCCGCATTGCAGGCATGGCCCTGCATGTGATCCCATGGCAGGGGACCAGCGAAGCCGCCGGCGTACCCGAGGCGCGTGGCTTCTACATGGGTGCAGGCCTCCATATCGCCGTCGACGCGAGCGGCGCACCGGTTCCACGCGGCGCGAGACCCGATGCGATCCGCCGCTGCATGGATACGTGACATCAGGGCAAGGAGGGGGCACGCACTGACGCGATTATGTGCGCTATTGGCTTACCTTTAGGTCCAGGTTACTGCAGCCCGAAACCATGCGTATATCCTTCCTTCTCCTGATCACCCCGGTTGCTTCCGCATGCCTTGCACAGGCCCAGGATGCCCCGGCAATGCTGTCACTCGTAGAAGCAACGTCCGGCGCCGATCGGCTGGCCAGCTTTGAGGACCGCATGGCACACATGGACTCCTCGTTGCTCCGCAATGTGGAGTTCACAAGCATAGGCCCCACTATCATGAGTGGGCGGATTGTGGATATTGACGCCAACCCGGACGACCCCACGCACATCTACGTAGCGTACGCATCGGGTGGCCTGTGGCGAAGCATCAATAACGGCCAGTCCTTTGTGCCGCTGTTTGACTATGAGGCGGCTATGACCATTGGAGATATCGCGGTGGACTGGGATCGGGACGAGACCATCTGGGTCGGCACAGGGGAAAACAACTCCAGCCGCTCCTCCTATGCCGGCACCGGCATCTATCGCAGTGATGACGGCGGCGAAACCTGGCAGCACAAAGGACTTGCGGAAACACATCGCATCGGGCGTATCGTTCTGCATCCCGAAAAGGCGGGAACGCTATGGGTAGCGGCTCTGGGTGCCCTGTATTCTTCCAATCCGAACCGCGGTGTCTACAAGAGTACGGATGGAGGTGCCACATGGCGCAAGACGCTTTTTGCAAGTAGCTATGCAGGAGCAGTAGATCTGGTCATGGATCCGGGCAATTCCGACGTGCTTTATGCCGCTATGTGGCACCGCGAGCGCAGAGCATGGAATTTTGTTGAAGGCGGCGAGGATTCCGGTATCTACAAGTCTGTTGACGGTGGCGAGTCATGGACGAGGCTGGCGTTTCCGGCTGGACCCGGCGTGGGTCGCATCGGGCTGGCGATGCACGGCTCAGACGTTCTCTATGCTGTCATAGATAATCAGGACCGGCGGCCTTCCACGGGCGATGAAGAAGAAAAACCGGTGCTGACGCGCGAGTCGCTGCGCAGTATGACCCGTGAGGAGTTTCTGGCGTCTGATACGGCAGCAGTACAAACGTACCTGGATGACAATGGCTTTGACGATGAGTATCCGGCGGAGGTCATCTTCAAGATGGTGCACGATGGCGAAATCGAACCTGTGCATCTGGTGTGGTATGTGGAAGATGCGAACCGCGAGCTGTTTGATACGCCAGTAACAGGAGCTGAGGTATACCGGTCAGACGATGCAGGTGTGACCTGGCGCAAGACGCACGAGGACTACCTGGACAGGGTATACAACTCATATGGCTACTACTTCGGCGAAATCCGCGTAGACGCCACCGACGACAACATTGTCTATGTCTTGGGCGTGCCTCTTTTGCGTTCGGGAGACGGCGGCGCCACCTGGTCATCCATTGGAGGCCCGCACGTACATGCTGATCACCAGGCCATGTGGGTCAACCCCAACCGTACGGGCCATCTGATCAGCGGCAACGATGGTGGCATCAACATAACCTATGACGATGGAGAGGTCTTTTTTAAGGCCAACACACCTGCTGTGGGCCAGTTCTATGCGATAGGTGTCGATGATGCCGATCCGTATCACGTTTACGGGGGGCTTCAGGATAATGGTGTGTGGGGAGGTCCGCATACGTATCAGTTCTCCTACGGATGGTACGCGAGTGGCGAATATCCGTATGACCGCTACCTCGGCGGCGACGGGATGCAGGTGGAGATAGACACACGTACCAACAACCTGATTTACACCGGATCCCAGTTCGGCTTCTATGTTCGCATTGACAAGGAAACGGGCCGGAGAACAGGCATCCGCCCCAGGCATACGCTGGGAGAACGCCCGCTGCGTTTCAACTGGCAGACTCCGATACACCTCTCCCGACACAATCAGGACGTGCTTTACTTTGGCACGAACAAGCTGCACCGCTCATTTGACCGTGGGGACAGCTGGGAGACGCTTTCTGGTGATCTGACGCTGGGCGGCCGCAAGGGAGATGTGCCCTACGGTACGCTTACCACCATTGATGAGTCTCCGCTTCGTTTTGGTCTGCTGTATGCCGGCTCTGATGACGGTCTGATTCACGTCTCCAAGGATGGCGGCTATACATGGGAGCGGATTTCCGATGCACTGCCAGAGAACCTCTGGGTGAGTCGTGTGGAGGCCTCCAGTCATGCGTTGGGGCGTGTGTATGTTACGCTGAACGGGTACCGGTGGGACCACTTCAAGCCGTACGTATACAGGTCGGATGACTTCGGTGCTACGTGGACCTTTTTGGCGGAGGCGTTGCCCAATGAGCCGGTAAACGTGATTCTGGAGGATCCTGACTCCGAAAACGTGCTCTATGTGGGCACCGATCTCGGCCTGTATGTTTCCCTGGACCGCGGTATCTCCTTTATGAGTGCCGGGTCTTCCCTGCCTCATGCACCGGTCCACGATCTTAAGATTCAGGCTCGTGAAAAGCATCTGCTGACAGGCACCCATGGCCGGTCGATCTATCGGGCTGACATCAGCCACATTCAGGCGCTGACCGGCGAGCTGATGGCAAGTCCTCTGCACGTGTTTGCAATCGACCCTGTTATCAGGCGGGGGTTCTGGGGTCGCCAGACGGCGGTGTGGCTCGATCCCGTTGTGCCTGCTGTTACCTTCACGTACTGGTCTGCCGAGGCCGGTGAAGCGACGGTTCGCGTGCTTAACTCTGAGAATGTTGCCGTGCGGACGTTGACAGACCGTGCGGAGCGTGGGCTCAACTACCTGTCGTATGATCTGGCAGCGGACAGCTCGTATGCCGAAGATGCCGGTGGCGCGTGGGAGACAGCCGATAACGGCATGTACTATCTGGTTGCAGGCGACTACAGGGTGGAGGTGACTATAGGAGCACGAAGCAGCGCGGCTACCATGAGCGTGACGCGTCCTCGGCAGGGCTTCTAGCCATACGGCGCAGCCGGCTCCCGGTCAGATCCACCATGGGCAACCGGCTGCCTTGCCGCAGCGGAGCAAAGTCCAGCAGAGCAAGGCAGCGGTGGCGTGCGTCAGGCTTGCCGCTGAGACGAAGCAGACCTTGGCGCGCAGCACTCGCCGCTGCGACCTGCCCGGACAAGATAGCGCTAAAGGTGTCCGAGTCTGCGCGAAGTATGCAGTCCGCATGCGGGGCGGGCCCCAGCGCGGATATCGGCATGCCCTGGTTGGTTCGCAGATGGAAGACATCAGACGAAATGCGAACCTCATACACCTCGTCTATACCAGCGAACGCATCGCTCTCGATATTGGCTTGCATCGCCAGTATGGCAGCGCCTGGCGCAACATGCATCAGGTTTTCTTCGGGGCCCAGATGGGCAAGGCCCCATTGCGCAAGGGCTATCAGCAGCGGCTCAAGTGCACGAGCCTTTTCGGTAAGCACATAGGCATTGGCGGAGGAGGGAGGCGGCTGCCGCTCCAGCCTGATCAGGCCATGCTTTGTCAGGTGCTTGAGTCTTTTTGCCAAGACCGTGGAACCTAGCCCGGGCAAGCGCTGAATCAGGTCTCTGTTGCGCTTGGGACCGGTAAGAAGCTCGCGTACCAGAAGCAGCGACCAGCGCTCACCAACGAGATCCAAGGCATATGCCAACCCACAGTAGTGGCCATACATTCTTTCGGCCATGAGCGTAAAGATATGCAGCCGGCATTCCTTTACAATGCGAGGCGTGGCGTGATGCTTATGACCTCTGCCTTAAAGGCTACGCTGTCTGCGGAGTCTATCGGGGCAGCGGGAGGCAGCACAAGCTGGTGGGGATCAACCTGCCGTCCATTCAGCCAGAAGCGGTAACACACGTGCGGGCCTGTTGCCAGGCCTGTGCTGCCAACATAGCCAATAACTTCCCCCTGCTGCACGTGCTGGTCGCGCTTCACGGCAATGCGTGACATATGGAGGTAGCCGGTGGTGTACAAGTCATTGTGTCTGACTTTGACATATCGGCCGTTGTTCTTGTCGTAGCCCGTGGCGATCACTGTTCCATCAGCCGTTGCCATGATGGGCGTGCCGTGAGGCGCTGCGAAATCAGTGCCCAGATGCGGTTTGTAGCGTTTTTGTACCGGATGAAACCGTCGCCGCGAAAACCGGCTGCTGATCCGCGTATACTCGAGGGGTGCTTTCAGGAAGGTGCGCCTGAGCGCTTTCCCTTCTTCGTCGTAGTAGTCGATGCGCCCGTCGTCCTTCGGAAAGCCGTAGGCGTAGAAGTCCTGCCCATCATGCTGAAAACGGGCCGCAAGGATGTGTATGCGTGTTACCATGTCGTCTATGCGGTCTTCATCATAGACGACAGCAAACCTGTCTCCCTTGTTTAGCCGGTAGAAGTCCACCTGCCAGGCGAATATGCGTGCCAGCTGTGCCGCAACGGCGCTGCTGGCTTGAAGCGCGTCAAGGGTTTCATAGAGGGACTGGGTTATGCTGCCGCGCACCTCTTTGCGGGCAACAGACGGCTTCAGGAATCCCTCGTATACCGCGACTGAGTCACGGAAGTCAAACACGATATAGCGCGTAGGCTCTGGCCGGTAAACAAGCAGTGGAGCACCCTCTGCTGCTGTATCAGAATAGACAAGCAGCTCGTTGCCGGCTTGGAGCGTGCGAACATCGAAGACCGGGCTTGCATGATCTTCAATGCGGCTGATTGCGCCCGGTGCGACAGCATGGCCACGCAATATGGATGCGAGGGTTTCCCGCGGCTTAACCGTGTAGCGCTGTTGCACATACTGGTTCTTGTTTATGCCGTAATGATCTCGCTCTATGGCGGATTTAGCGAGGGTCGGGTTCTCTCCCAGGTTTGGGGCGTGCATCGCCACCGTCAGTGCCAAGGCCGTACAGAGCAGGGCCCGCAGCCAACCAGTATTCATACTCAAATCCAGGTGCACAAAACCATCACCGCGATCGCCCAGCCCCGGGACACGATATGTTGTCACGTCTTGAGTCAGTGCAACCCGTTTTTACACCGGGTGAGCAGGAGGGTGAAGCCAAGTGCGGTGAATATCCAGTACCAGCGCGCTCACTTGCTTTGAAACCAAGATAACTAACGGTTCAGAAACACTCAAGCTGACCGTCTGGATCGCTCTTGGGAGCCAGCTCCGCTGCGCCCCTTTGAACCCCGAAACCAGCGTCGCATGCATGCATAAGGAGCGGATCCGGCCGTGGCATTCGGGCACACACGGTCTTCTGCACAGGGTTTCCGCATCAGAATCAGTGTGCCCAAAATTGAGATCGAGGGAGCCACTCGGAAGGTCCAGATACCGGAGATAGGGACGGGCCGCCAAAGCGTTGTCTTGCCTCAGTGCACCCAGAAACGCTCAGCAGATCTGGTCAGAGGATGAGCGAGACCATGCGCCGCAGATCCGCAGGACGCGAAGGCCAATCGTATTCTTTTGATCAAGAACTTGTGCTTGCGTACTATCTGCTTCGCCACTCTGGCGGACTTGGCCACGCCCTTTGACGTGACCATCGAACTGAACGGAAAGCGGTCTGTTCGCGAGCTTGGACGGCACGAGGACGCACAGCCGCATCGGGGTCATTTTTCCGAGAATCAATAGTTCCTGTATCGCCTGGTGAAGGCACCTTTGGGAGCGGAGAGGAAGAGATCCGCCCGGCGGGTGATAGGGTATCACACCGGGGGCAAAGACGAATGCTTGGCAGAACTACACAACGAGGGTAACCCCTCTACCCATCGGGATTAATTTTATCCAGAAGCACGATGCTGAGCTTTTGGGCCAGAGCCACTTGCTCGTTGGTCATCCGCTGAGATAGGTCTTCCTTGGCCTCTCGTGCGCCTTCGACACCTTGTGCAGCCGCCAAGTTGAGCCAAGCGTATGCGGAAACGTAGTTCTCCGGAACGCCCTCGCCGGTGTAGTACATGTACCCGAGACTGAACTGACCACCTGCGTCACCCTGCTCCGCGGCGGCCCGATACCACCGGACGGCCTCGACGTCATTCTCCGGAACGCCCTCGCCGGTATCGTACATGTACCCGAGACTGAACTGAGCGCCTGCGTTCCCCTGTTCCGCGGCGGCCCGATACCACCGGACGGCCTCGACGTCATTCTCCGGAACGCCCTCGCCGGTATCGTACATGTACCCGAGACTGAACTGACCGCCTGCGTCACCCTGCCCCCCGGCGGCCCGAACCCACCGGACGGCCTCGACGTCATCCGCCGGAACGCCCTCGCCGGTGTAGTACATGTACCCGAGACGGAACTGACCACCTGCGTCACCCTGCTCCGCGGCGGCCCGAAAC
>JAAXGV010000132.1 GCA_012271185.1 Rhodothermales bacterium | reverse complement strand
GCCGCAGGATCCGTCTTGGGGCCAAATTCTTCCCTATTTCGGCGCCGGTGCCACTTTTTCACCCGGTGCTCTGAAACCCTATTTCTTCCACGGGCTGATAGGCGGCATGTCCAACATCATCATGGAGCTGTCGGAGTACCTCTCTGACAAGGAAATATCAGAGGGGCTGCATATGGAGGCGGACGAGATACTGCGTCTGAGGCATGCAACAGGGTACGCTGCGCTGTATGCCAAACACAAGTACAACAAGACCTGGGAGATGAAACGGCAGGTGAGGCACCGCCGGGCATATCAGGAAGAGCACGGCCCGGAATCAATTCCCGTCTGATCCCTCCTTCGCCGGCTCCACAAACGCTATACTGATGGAGCTGACCGGCAACGCTTCCTGGCTGCCCGCACCATAAGCCGCGGGGGCACGACGTTCCAGGCCGCCCAACGGACAGGGCCGCGCGAGCAGCTGAGAGACTTCACCACATTGCATTGCCCTCGCGAATGTGTGCGCTCACAGCTGGCCACAAGCCTCATGAATAGCATCAGGCGAACACATGGACGCCGCGCTGTGGACCGCCATGAAGTCGGCCTCCGCCTTGCGTATCTTCCCAGTAAACAGCACATGCATTACGCGTGGAGCTGCACAGGCAGTCAGAAAAAGGCCGGAGGCAGGGTTCCTGACACGCATGCAAAGCAGCGACGGGGATCAACAGGTATACGCATTAGTAGTATTTTGGTGACACATCAGACAGGCACGCTTATGTGGAAGGCCTACCGGACCGCAGGAATCGTCCTACTGCTTGTGGGTGTCCTCCTGGGTATGCAGCTGCAGCGCATCATGGACGATGATGCGCGCGCGGCGCTGCGCAAAGTTGCAGAGGCGTTCAAGCTGTTTGAGGAGCTCCATGTCGAGGAGGTGGATGCCGGAGCGCTTGCAGAGAGTGCGATCCGCGGCATGATACGGGACCTGGACCCGCATTCGGTCTACATTGATGCGGCCAGCATGAAGCGGGTGGAGGAGAGTTTTCAGGGAAGCTTTGAGGGTATCGGGATCTCGTTTGAGTTCATCGAAGGCGTAAACGGGATGGACTCGCTGGTTGTGCTGAGCGTGATCCCGGGCGGTCCGAGCGAGGAGGTCGGGCTGATGTCCGGTGACAGGATCATTGAAGTGGACGGGCAAAGCACACTCGGGTTTGAGAGCATCGACGTGCAGCGCACGCTGAAAGGACCCAAAGGCACCAGAGTGTCTATCAGGGTTATCCGCCCGGGCTATGAGGGGATGATCCCGTTCACCATCACGCGAGGCAGGATCCCGCTCTTTTCTGTTGACTCGGCGTACATGATCGATCCGCAGACCGGATACATCAAGGTCGGCCGCTTTGCCCGCACGACGTATGATGAATTCAGAAAGGCTGTAGAGAATCTGCAGGCGCGGGGCATGGAACGTCTGATGCTGGACCTGCGCGGCAACTCCGGCGGCTACATGGATATCGCAGTCCGCATGGCGGATGAGTTCCTGCCCGACAATGACCTCATCGTTTCGCAGCGGGGGCGCACCGAAGACGCCAGGTGGGAGTTCCGCGGGCACCCGCGCGGTCGCCTGGAAGAGGGTGCCGTCATCGTACTGGTGGATGAAGCCAGTGCATCGGCCAGCGAGATTGTGGCGGGAGCGATTCAGGATCACGACCGCGGGCTCATCGTAGGGCGGCAGACGTTTGGCAAGGGCCTCGTGCAACAGCAGTATCCGCTTCCGGATGGGAGCGCCCTGCGTGTCACCGTGTCTCATTTCTACACGCCCTCAGGCCGGCTCATACAGACACCCTATCAAGGGGGTGACCGCGAGAACTATCTGCGGGACAAGGCGGAAATGCACCATGAGTTTGCGCTGCTCTCGGCTGAAGAGATCATCGAGCGCTTCCCTGACTCACTCAGGTACACCACCGCAGGAGGACGCACGGTGATCGGCGGTGGGGGCATTTTCCCGGATTTTATCGTCCGGCCAGACACGGCATCGCTGCTCTTGCGGGAGGTTTTCCGGCGCAACCTGACCAGTAGGTTTGCACGCTACTGGTACGATCGCCACCGCGGTGCATTGCGCGCCCGCTACGGTGATGACCAAGAGCAGTATATTGAAACGTTTGAGGTTGACAGCGGCATGTTCGAGGAGTTTCTGACCTTTGCATCCGGGCATGGCCTGGATGGCACCGGCTTCTCACGCGAAGACGTGGAGCAGGACCAGGCCTTGCTCAAGGCACGCATCAAGGCGCGCTTGGCGGTACGCCTGTACGATTTTCGCGCGTTCTATCGCGTCATGCACTCGGAAGACCACACGTTCCGGGAGGCTGCGAAGCTGTGGTCGCACGCGGAAGCACTGGCACACTAGCCGACAACTCTCACAGGCGTTCGTGTGTCTTGATGTCGATAACCCAAACTTGCGCCGCGCAACGTATCGTTGGGATTTGCATCCCGGCATAGTTATATTCACCTATTCCAACACATTCATCGGAGGATGAGTCAATGAAGCTTCTTATGCTGCTTCCGCAGGACGCTGCTGCCGAGGGAGGCGTGATCAATCTCCTGGTCCGCTACTTCAACGAGGGTGGTGACTTCATGTGGCCGGTCCTGATCATCTTGATCATCGGCCTGGCGATTGCCTTTGAGCGGGTTATCTCGCTCAACCGGGCCGACGTTAACACGCGCAAGTTCATCGTCGCCGTCAAAGGCGCGCTGGAGTCGGATGGCGTGTCCAGTGCCGAGGCTGTCTGCGCGGACACGCGTGGCCCTGTCGCCTCAGTGTTTCAGGCAGGCCTGCTTCGCGTAGACGAAGGGATTGATGCCGTGGAGAAGGCCGTGGTGGCCTACGGCTCAATAGAGATGAGTTTTCTGGAGCGAGGCCTGGTGTGGCTGTCTCTCTTTATCGCACTGGCGCCTATGTTCGGGTTCCTGGGCACGGTTATCGGCATGGTGGCGGCCTTTGACGCTATCGAGGCTGCCGGTGACATCTCGCCGAGCCTCGTTGCGCGCGGCATCAAGATTGCGCTGCTTACCACCGTGTTCGGCCTTATTGTAGCCATCATCCTGCAGTTCTTCTACAACTATGCGGTTTCAAAAATTGACCGCATCGTCGTGGACATGGAGGAGGCGTCCATAGAGCTGATTGACTCTCTGGTCCTGATGCAGGCCGGCAAACCTGTCGCGAGCGCATCAGCGGACACTGCCGAGGCGTAAGCGTCCGAACTCTCACCCTATAACTGGCAACTGACATGGTTCAGATAGCGCTGTACATCGTTCTGGGACTGATGGGCTTGGGCATCCTGAGCATCGTGGCCTTTGGTGTCCGGAACCTGGCGTTCGGGAAGGTGGAGCCTGCAACGATGATCTTTATGGCCGTGCCCCTGGTGCTGCTGGTGGTGCTGGGTGCCCTCCTGCCCAGCTGGGCTGAAGCGGGGATCATGACCATCCTCATCACCTTGGGGCTGGCACTGCTGGCACTCCTGTACACCGGTGCCAAGGGACTGTTTTCGTAACCTCATCCGGAGATTAGCAATGGGTGTTTTAGCCAAAAAGAAGGAGCGGCGCGAAGCGGAGATCCCGACTTCGTCCATGGCGGACATTGCGTTCCTGCTCCTGATCTTTTTCCTGGTCACGACCACGATTGACGTGGACACCGGCATCGGCATGACGCTGCCGCCGGAGCTGGATGAAAACGTGGAGCCGCCGCCGGTGAAGGAGCGCAACAGCCTGAAGATTCTGATCAACTCCGCGGGGCAGGTGCTCCTAGAGGACCTGCCGTCGAGCGTGACGCAGATACGGGGCGAGGTCCAGACCCATGTGCAGAATCAGGGCCAGGACCCGCGGTACTCGGAGTCGCCTACCAAGGCGCTGGTATCGATCAAGACCGACCGCCAGACGCCGTACAACCTGTATATCCAGACGCTGGATGAGGTGTGGATGGCTTACTTTGAGATCTGGGACAACGAAGCCCGTAGCCTGGGGTTTGCCAACTATGTGGAGTATCGTTCCAATCTGGAGGAAGGCGCGGAGAACGAGATACGCAAGAAGTGGCCGGCTCAGATCTCACTGGCAGAACCGGACCCGGGTGAATAGCAGCTCCGGAAAGCTTTCAGACCAAGTACAACCATGGGTCACTTCACGAAAAAAAGCAAGGCCAAGCCCGAGATTTCGACAGCTTCGCTGCCGGATATCATCTTCATGCTGCTCATATTTTTCATGGTGACGACCGTCCTCAGGGAGCAGGAGGTTCAGGTGCGCACGATCCTGCCCCAGGCAGAGGCCCTCACCAAGATTGAGCAGAAGCGGTATGTCTCCTACATCTGGATGGGTCCCGAGAAGCTGCGCGGCAACCGGTTCGGGGAGACGCGGGTCCAGATAGACGATGCGATCATAGAGGACATGACGAACATCCGCTCGATCATGTACAAGAAGCTGACGGAGGAGCCGCGCCTGATCGTCTCTATGCGCGTTGACGAGGAGTCGGAAATGGGCGTGGTAACCGACACGCAGCAGGAACTCCGCAAGGGCGGAGCCCTGCGCATCAACTACTCATCAAAACGGGACATATCCGGACTCTGATACGGGCCGGATACGTCTGCCACGTTTGTGTCACGCCTCCTCGTGCGTGATGGCGCACACGGTAAGCTTGATACCGGGGGACGGGATTGGTCCGGAAGTCACCGAGGCTGCCGTACGGGTGCTGGAAGCTACCGGCGTGGCGTTTGCCTGGGAGCGGTTTGATGCCGTAGGGCATGCAGGCGTTGCAGTGCACGGCACGCCGCTCCCCGACAGGGTTGTAGACTCTATTCGGCGCAATCGTGTTGCCCTCAAAGGGCCGGTTACCACACCGGTAGGGGCGGGGTTTCGGAGTGTCAACGTTTCCTTGCGTCAGAGGCTGGACCTCTTTGCCAACGTGCGTCCGTGCAAGGCGCTGCCAGGTGTGGCCACCCCATTTGAGGGCGTGGACCTCGTCATCTTTCGCGAGAACACCGAGGGACTCTACCGGGGTATAGAATACTATGATGAGCGCCTGGAAGTGGCAGACTCTATCGCACGCGTCACGCGTCGGGGTTCGCAGCGCATCATACGGTTCGCCTTCGAATATGCCCGGTCGCACAGGCGGCCCATGCTGACACTGGTGCACAAAGCGAACATCCTCAAAGCCACTACGGGGATGTTCCTCAAGGAAGGGCAGCGGATTGCGGCGGATTTTCCGGGCGTCACCTTCAATGACCGTATCATCGACAATATGGCCATGCAGCTGGTGATGCACCCGCAGCGCTATGATTGTATCGTCACCACCAACCTTTTTGGAGACATACTGAGCGATCTCTGTGCGGGGCTGGTAGGGGGCCTGGGCACGGTACCCGGTGCCAATATCGGTGATGCAGCTGCGATCTTTGAGGCGGTGCACGGCAGTGCGCCCGACATAGCTGGGAAGGGTGTCGCCAACCCGACAGCGCTGCTTCAAAGCGGCGTGATGATGCTGCGGCACCTGGGCGAGGCCCGGGCAGCGGATCTGATCACCCGGGCTCTTTACACGTGTTATGCGGAAGGCACGACACTCACACGTGACGTGGGCGGTACCGCCGGTACCGAGGAGTTCATCCGTGCCCTTATCAGGCGTGTCCGCGCCTGGCGCTAGAACCTATGATTAGGCGTATTCAAACCCTCTACCTCGCCGTTGCGGCTGGTGCCTGCGCCTGGTTTCTGCTGTCGGGCCTGCCGCAAGCCAGCGGCATTCTGTGGCAGACGGTAGTTATCTGCTGCCTGGGGGCAGCCGCTGCTGGGCTGTGCATCGTCGCGCTGCTGAAACACAGGAACCGCCAGGAACAGGCCAGGCTGATCAATGCCGCAATAGCGGTGAGTCTGGTGTTTTCTCTGGTTGCTTACTATAGCCTGTACACATCGGACAACCTGTACTTTCGCACAGTGGCGGGCGTGGATGTGCCGCGCCTCCTGGCGCTGTGCACCCCGATCGTGGCATACGTCGGCATGCGACTTGCACGCGCCGGCGTACGGAGGGATATCAGGCTGGTTCAGTCAGCGGACCGCCTCCGTTAAACGGAGACGCTGCCTGGGGAGCTCGGCATAGGTGCGCCGGCGCCGGATAAAATAGTCCCAAAGGATGCTGCCGCGATAGGCATTGGGGGTGTGGCGTCTGGGGCGCTCGGACCGGAAAGCACGCCTGTTTCGATACGCATCCCGGTATCCCCGGAGGATGGATGCTGCACCCTTCCACCGCCCCCGCACCAGCAGGCTCGCAGCCAGCGCGCCCTCAATAGCCGCCTTCTGTGTCAGCACGACAGGGAAGCGCCGTGCCGGAAGGTTCTTGTAAAGCATCCAGAGGCTGTTGCGGATATTGAAGTACAACCGCCAGTGCGCGTAGTTGAATCTGGTGTCGCCACGGACATGGTACACATGGCTGCGAGGCTCGTACACGATACGGAAGCCCTGCCTGCGCAGCCGCCAGCACAGGTCAATCTCCTCCATGTGCATTTCAAACCGTTCATCGAGCAGGCCCACCTCGTTCAGCGCAGTACGCCGCAAAAACAGTGCGCAGCCGCCAGCGTAATCCAGCTCACACGCATCGTCATATTGACCGCTGTCGCGCTCCATGGTCTGAAGGATGTGGCCGCGTGCGAACGAGTAGCCTAGCCTGTCCTGAAACCCTCCTGCAGCACCACCATATCCAAAATGGTCGCGCTGATAGTACTGCAGAACCTTTGGCTGCAGCGCCCCGATGGTGCTGTCAGCCTCCGCACGCCCCACCAGGGCTGTCAGCCAGCCCGGAGGCGTCTCGATATCGTTGTTGACCAGCACAAGGTACTGGCCCGTGGCCTGCAGGATAGCCTCGTTGTTGCCTTTGCAGAAGAGATGGTTTTCTGCATGGCGAATGATGCGTACAGAGGGGAAGTGCTCAGCCACCCATTCCGGCGAGCCATCGGTTGATGCATTGTCAGCGTAGATGATTTCCAGGTTTGGGTAGTCTGTGGCGACCACGGAGGCAAAGCATTGCTTCAGCAGGTCCAGACCGTTCCAGGAGAGTATAATCAGGGACACGCGGGGCATGGAACAGCAGTATAACGAAGCTGCGGAAAAACGCAGCGGTGTCAAGAGGGTTTCAGCAGGGTATGCCGATCAGCAGGAAAGAGGAAGCGCTGACGTTTCTTCGTCAGTACTGGAAGCATGAAAGCTTCCGGTCCGGGCAGAAGGAGGCCATACAAGGTGTCCTGGAAGGGCGGGATGTGCTGGCGGTGATGGCTACCGGCGGTGGCAAATCCGTGTGTTATCAGGTTCCCTCCCTTGTGCTGGACGGCATGACCATCGTTGTCTCGCCGCTTATCTCCCTGATGCAGGACCAGGTCGATGCACTGACCAGCCGCGGGATCAGCGCAACCTACCTGGCGCAGGGGATAAAGCCAGCCCAACTGCTGAAACGCCTGGACAGGGCCGCCGATGGTCGCTACCGCATGCTGTACGTGTCTCCTGAGAGGCTGCTGTCGCGGTCTTTCCGGGCACGTGCCCAAGGCTTGTCTGTCAGCCTGATTGCGGTTGACGAAGCGCACTGCGTCAGCGTGTGGGGCCACGACTTTCGGCCACGCTACCGCGACATACCGGAGATTTACGAGCTCCTGGGCCACCCGCCCGTGATAGCCACAACAGGGACAGCCACCCCCCGCGTGCAGGCGGACATCGTGAATGGGCTCCTGCTGCGGGGCCCTGTACACGTGGTGGGAGACTACGACCGGCCGAACATCATGTTGCGTCTGGCGCTTGGCAGCAACAAGGACAATGAGCTTTTGCAGGTGCTGAAACGCAGCGAAGGCAGCGGCATAGTGTATGCCGGCACGCGCCAAGCTGTCACGAAGCTGACTGGCAGGCTCCGCAAGGAAGGGTACACCACAGTGGCGTACCATGCCGGCCTGACTGCAAGGTCCCGTCTCATCGCGCAGCGCAAGTGGATGAAGGGCAAAGCACAGGTCGTGGTCGCCACCAATGCTTTTGGCATGGGCGTGGACAAGCCCGATGTGCGCCTCGTGATTCACATGGAACCGCCCTATTCGCTTGAGGCATACTACCAGGAGGCAGGTCGTGCGGGCCGTGACGGCAAACCTGCGGAGGCTGTCCTCATCACAGGTGCTGAGGATGCGTCGTACCAGGAAGAGGTTGTGGATCGGCGGTACCCGACACCCATGGAGGTCAAGGCAGTGTACGATGCCGTATGCACGGCTGCACTCTTGGCCATCGGAAGCATGCCCGATTCTCCCGTGCCGGTGGAGCTGGCTCAGGTCAGCAGGTCCACCAGCCTCTCGCCAGCTGCCGCAAAGCGCATCATCAACCTTGTGGCGGAGTCAGGCGCATGGACCGTGCTGCCTGGACATGTGGGCAACGGGATGATACGGTTTCAGCAGCCCGCGCATGCTGTTCGCGACTTCAGCCGCCGCCTGACCAGCGACGACAGATACCGCTTCGTTGTCGCCCTGATGCGTGCCGTGGAGACCAGCGCCTATTGGGACTGGGTACCGGTGGACCTCAGTACTCTGGCTGCACAGCTGTCGCTTTCGCAGACGCAGCTGTGCTGGGAGCTGACCTTCCTCGAAGAACGCCAAATAATCTCCTGGCGCAGCATCACGGGTGACTTGCGTGTACGGTTCAACCACGCCCGTGCGGGCAGTGTTGTGGTGGACCATGACGC
>JAAXGV010000065.1 GCA_012271185.1 Rhodothermales bacterium | reverse complement strand
GGCATAGGCTACGCGGATTCGAGCCTGTCACACTTCCGGTCGACGGATGTGTGGCTTTCCGGTTCGGATGCCAAGACGTACCTGAGCACCGGCTGGACCGGGCGGCAGATGGATATGATGTATCCACGCTTTGACACGCAACCTGCCAGCTATCCGTTGGCGGTGCAGATCGGGGGGCTGGGAACACTGCTGTTTGCGGGAAGCCAGCGCGACATGGGGATTGCTGTCACAAACCCGGCGCTGTTTCGGCGGCTCGCCCGTGAAGGCAAATACTACGATGAACAAAGCGTGCCGGCAACACCGTACGGAGATGAGATGGCTTATGTCCGAAGAGTGTGCAATGACACGTTTCGGTATGGCGCGGCCATCCAGGAGGCATCTGCGCAGGGTCGCAATGATGTCAACTATCCGGGTCAAAACTACCTCGCGGAAAGCCTGTCCATTGTCGCTCGCCTCATCAAGGGGAACCTCGGATCACACATCTACCACGTAGGTATTGGAGGGTTTGACACCCATGGTTCCCAAGGTTCGGTCCATGGCGCCCATGCTACACTGTTGCGAAACCTGTCGGAGGCAGTGGTCCCCTTTCTGCAAGACATAGCGACCGGTGGCCGGAGCAATAAGGTTCTGGTTATGACCTTTTCCGAATTTGGCCGCCGCGTTGAGCAGAATGGCTCCGGGGGCACTGACCATGGTACTGCGGCGCCGCTGTTCCTTTTTGGAGCCGGGACCAACGGAGGGCTGTACGGGGATGCGCCATCGCTTACAGACCTCGACAATAACGGCAATCTCAAGTATCAGACAGACTTCAGGGCGATCTATTCTACGGTTCTGCAGCACTGGTTCGGGTTCAGCCTGGGTGCCAGCACCGTAGTGCTGGGGCAGCCGTATGATCCGCTGGCACTGGTGCGTGAACCAAGCAATGTACTCGTAACGGACAGAGAAAGGGCGGAAGTTCCCCGGTCCTTTGTTTTGCATCAGAACTACCCCAACCCGTTCAACCCGTCTACCAGTATCCCGTACACATTGCGCGAAGGCGGACCTGCGAGGCTTGACGTGTTTGATGCGGCCGGCCGGCATGTGCGCACGCTGCTGGATGCGGTGCAGCCGGCCGGGTCATACACTGTTGCCTTTGATGGCTTGGGGCTGGCGAGTGGGGTGTACCACTACCGTCTGCGTATGTCGAATGGGGTGGTTTCACGCCAGATGGCACTTGTGCGTTAGCGCAGGTCCTTGCGCCAGGTGCAGTAGCCAAGTATGGCCATTGCAAGGTAGACCAGGTAGAGCCCTGTGGTGAAGTAGAGCTCCTGGCTCAGGAAGACGCCTGCCAGGAGCACGTCGGTAGCGATCCAGACTGTCCAGTTTGCCAGAAACTTGTTAGCCTGCAGCCATGTGCCGGCAAGACTCATGGCAGTCGCCAGCGCATCGAGGGAACGCGCCTTTTCTGCGGCAGCAAAGGCTATGACCGTGCCCACAGTCACGGGAGCACCTTGTACCGCAAAGGTCAGCACCGCGATAAGCACAACGGCGACAACGAGTACAAGCGTTCCGAGGGCAATGCTGTGGTGCACTCTGAGTCGCTGTACAACGACCCCTTCCCTGACGGGGCCTCCGCATCGCCACTGGTGCAGACCATAAAAGCTCAGAGCAATAAAAACACCCTGCAGACCCATGTTGGCGTACAGTCCAGCATCAAAGAACACCACGCCAAAAAGCGCTGCGCTGACAATGGCTGCCGGCCAAGCGTATATGCTTTGGCGGATAAAAAATATCACACAGATAAAGCCGATAAGTGTACCAGCGACCTCAACAATATCAAGCACAGACATAGGATCCGGTACTGTTACGGAATCCGAACGATATACGCTGCGCCTGGAACATTTTCGGAAGACGCACCGATGAGCGCAAAGTGTCCGTCCAGGTCTATGGCGGAGCCGAATGCTGCATGGCCAATGTCAATGATGCTTTGATAGCCCCACGTTTCCGTGCTTTGATCATAAGCGTAGACGTACACTACACGGTCTATATTAATGTTAAGTTTTAGCTGCTCATCAAAGCCTGTCACCAGCGCCCGGTCCCCCGATAGCGCAACCTTGGAACCAAATGCGCCGTGCTTGTATGGCGTGGGTGGACTCAGCCTTGCCAGCAGCTGCCATGCTCCTGTTGAATCTGGAGCAAAAAGTGTGGCTTCACCGGAGCCGCTGTTTCCGGATCGGCTTTCTCCGACAAGCAGCCGATTGCGGTCAATATCTACGGAAATAAAGAAGTCATCAAGCGCTTGTATGTGTGCGACCTCCTCCCATGCTCCGGTGAGGTCATGCTCGAAGATGTATGCAGAGCCCGGCCGGTTCTGCAGATATCTGGAGCTCGGGACCACCAGCCTGTTGCCATCCATTGACGCGTTGCCACCAAAGACCCCATGCCGGACGCCGCCGCTGCCGGTCAGGCGTGCCGCGTGGTTCCACTGCTTTGTTGCATCGTCGTATTCGAAGACATAGGCGGCCCCGCCGTAGCTACCTGTTGATGTTTCTCCCCAGGTGGTGAGGATAGCATAATTGTCTTCGAGGGCTACCACTGTGCCCGTTGTGCCATCCTCGTAGACACTGCCGGTGGTAAGCGTCGCGGTTTGCTGCCAACTGCCGCTCGTATCACGCTCAAAGACGTAGGCCATATCGGGGTCTCTGCGGAAGTTTTCCTCGTTACTGGCGGCAACGAGTGCACGGCTGCTGCTCAGTGCTACAGACCTGCCGAAGAATCTTCGCTGATGGCAGTCGCCCGCAAGAAGGCGTGCGACCCGGTGCCATCGCCGGGTGTTGAGGTCCAGCTCAAACAGGTAAGCAGCGCCACCATCTTCGAGGCAGCTGTGCTCGCCGCTGGCGCCAACCAGCGCGCGAGTACCATCTATGGCAACTGCCACACCAAAGAAGTTGCCGGAAGTCGTATCGGGGTGCGGCAGCTGGTCAATTTGCGCTGTCACAGGAATTGCATGGCACAGTAGTACAAGCACCCATCCTGTTGTGCGTTTTGGTATCCGCTTGGTTCTCACGGGTCCTGTGCCAGCTTTTCCCAGCGGCCATAGAGCGTCTGCAGCTCAGCCTTTACCTGGCCATACTCCTGACTGGTACCCAAGGCCCGCGCCGGATCGCTGTACAGGGTTGCATCATTCAGGAGCGCTTCTAAGGATGCGAGACGTCCTTCCAAGGCTTCGATAGCTGCTTCGGTATCTGCGACCTGTTTCTTGCGCTGATGTGCGGTAAGGGTTGCTGTGTCGGCGTGTCCGCTGCACGCGGCACGGTAGGCTTTGTTGCGTGCCTCAGCTTCCCGGCGTTTCTGCTCCTTGGTCTTGGGGCCACCTGAGCGTGCCGGCTTGCGTTGAGGGGGAAGCGGCTTTCGGGTTTCGGGCTGCGCCTGGCTGCCGGAGCCACGAGTGATGTGCCACTGGTATTCGGAATATGTGCCGCCATAGACTCTGACACGGCCCTCTCCGACATGCCAGATGGTGTTGGCCACCTGATCCAGAAAATGTCTGTCATGGCTGACTGCAACGAACGAGCCCTTGTACTGCTTCAGAGCTTCTATCAGCACTTGGATGGACTGGATATCGAGGTGATTGGTTGGCTCATCCAGGATAAGGAAGTTGGCGCCTTCGGCGAGCGTACGTGCCAGTGCTAACCGGTTTTTTTCTCCTCCTGACAGCACTTGCACGGGCTTGAACACGTCGTCCCCTGTAAACAGGAATGCTCCGAGCAATGTGCGGAGGCTGCCTTCCGGCTGCCCTTCTACAGCCTCCTGAAGGGATTCCAGGACGGTGTGATGGGTGGCGAGTGTTTCTGCCTGGTGCTGTGCGAAGAAACCAGCATCCACGTTATACCCTACTGTGCGCACACCTTCGAAGTCCTCCGTGCCGTTCAGGATGCGGGACAGGGTTGACTTGCCTGCGCCGTTTTTTCCAATCAGCGCGATCTTGTCTCCACGTTCAATGACCAGCGGCCCCGCGTTTTTAAACACGAGAACGGGTATACCTTCAGGAACGCAGTACTGCTTGGAGAAACTGGACATCTTCAAAATGATACGTCCTGGCTGGCGCGGCACAGGGAAGCGTATCTTTATCTGTGCGCCTTCTGATTCCGGAGGCAGGAGGCGCGTCATCTTCTCCAGCTGCTTGATGCGGCTCTGGACCTGACGCGCTTTGGTGTTCTTGTACCGAAAGCGCTCAATGAAGCGCTCGGCCTGGGCGATTTCGCGCTGTTGATTTACATAGGCAGCCTGTTCCAACTCACGGCGTTTTGCGCGCTCTTGCAGGAAGTAGTCGTAGTTGCCGGCGTATTCGGCGATCTTGCCTCTGCGCAGGTGCGCTATGGTCGTGACCATGCGGTTCAGGAAGTAGCGGTCGTGGGAAACGAGTACCACGGTCCCTGCGTAGTCCTTAAGGTAGTTCTCAAGCCAGTCGATGCTGATGATGTCCAGGTGATTGGTCGGCTCGTCCAGGAGAAGCACATCCGCCTTTCGCAGCAGAATCTGTGCCAGAATGACGCGCATCCGGTACCCGCCGGACAGCGTATCAAGGGGGCGGTCGAAGTCGTCCGTCTCGAACCCCAGCCCAAGCAGCACAGCCTCGGTCCGGGGACGCGCCATGTGCTGTTCGTGTGCTGACAGCTCAGCATTCACGCGTTCAAGCGCGTCAAGCAGCCGTGGCGGAGGCATACTGTACGTCTCCAAGGCCTGTGTGAGGGCCTGCTCTTTTTGGAGGAGTACATCCAGCTCTTCAAATGCAGCCAGGGCTTCTTCTATCACCGTCCGCTTCGATGCGGTGTCCTGCACGTCCTGTGCGAGGTAGCCGGTTACACCGGACCGTGCCATCTTGCCTTCGTCTGCTTCAATCCGTCCCGACAACAGGCGCAGGAGCGTGGTCTTGCCGGCGCCATTGGCGCCGATCAGCCCGATCCTGCGGCCTGGCTTAATGGCCCACGAGAGGTTGTTCAGGATAGGCTGGCCGCCAAGCGCCAGAGAAATGCCATGCAGCTGGATCACGGGGATTAGACGACGTGCTTCAGGCAGCGCCGTGCTGGCGCTGCATATGTGTGGTCAGGTCGCTTCGGACATGAGGTGTCCCGATTAAACCGGATTGCGGCTGGCGGGTGCCTGCCCGCATGGGCACATGCACACCGATAGTGGTTGGGCAGGGCAATCATATTTGCCCCAAGGTATCCAAGCTTCCGGTAAGAGTTGTTGCTGCACACCGGGATCGGGGATAATGTGCTTGGGTTGGCGGGGTCTTTTGCCACCTTTTTTGCTGTGACAGACCGGCCCGGGTGATAGCGGTGCAGAACTTGGCCACCTGCTCCGGTGCGGCATTTTCCTAGCTGGCCTTTGGGGCCTTTGCGTTTTTTTGATCTTGGGAAGGTCTACACCAGCGCTTGTTTCTGCGCTTGGATGGAATGTGTCCACTTTTTTTGGCCGCAGCAGGCCGATTGGGACCGTTTTGACATCGAATTGCCCGCCAAAAGGCCGATTCCGGGCACTTTGCATACCTATGCGTACCAACTGAAGCCACCGGTCCCATGGGCAGACACTACAGGCGGGCCAGCTCCT
>JAAXGV010000152.1 GCA_012271185.1 Rhodothermales bacterium | reverse complement strand
GTTCAGATGGGGGTAATAGGCTGAGTTGTCCTGCGTACCCTCGCCGTGTGGATTAGCACGTATGCTTGCGTCCTGTGTGGCATGCCCGATATCCAGGGACTGGACATAGCGCTGGCTGGCATCTATGTGGTAATAGACCTGTACCGCCTCAAAGTGCTTGTGGCTCCGAAGGTAGTCAAATCCATCTGCGTTATGCTCTTTCGGCGGTGTGTAGTAGCGGCCAACCGTGCCGTCTATAGATACGTAGGGTCCTTCGAGCCGGTACTGGCCATCGCTGCCAAGCTTTATGTCTAGGAGTGCCACCTCGATGCGCTCGTTATTCAGCGCATCGGAGTCGGCGTCGTTGTTGTCGCTGTACGCGCCGCCGTAGGGGACGCCTGCACTCTGGATCGGGTCTGGTATCCAGACCTTGCCCTTCCCGTCAACGCGTCGTGCATCGTCTGGCCAGTGATGCCGCATGGCGCGATCCAGGATATAGATGACCTCGCCGGAGCGGGCATTGAGCAGCACCTCCCACTCTCCCGGTGCTCCAACCGGCCAGGCGACAGTCCGCCACGCCAGAAGAGGCGTGGCCAGCGGATAGACCACCAGCTCCGGCTCCGAAGACGCGGCTCCGGAAAGGGAGACCAGCTGCTGAGCCCGGAGCCGGGCTGCCTCCACCGAAACCGACGGTGCAGTGCCAAACGTCCCCACAGCCCTGAGGTGTGGAGCATAGCCGCTAAACACCATCGTGGGCAGACCGGAAGGCCCAAGGTTGACCTTGACAGTCCGCCGGTGGACTGGCAGCCCGTGAAAAACCTGCTGAAAAGTCAGGTGCGTGCCCGAGGGCGTGCGTACCTCATCCGTAAGCGACAGGTCTTCGGTGTCGGTCCAGCCAAAGCGGTCGCTGTGGTCTGCCATCCAGGCGCGCGCCGTCAGCTCTGGCGTAGCCAGCACGGGGCCAGCAGCCTGAATGCGGTAGGCCGCCCGCAATACGCCGCTTTCCGTATCTGCGCGGCCTCCCGGGACCGGCTGCTGGCTGAATTGCGTGGATGGATCGGCCTGGATGACATATATCTGTGATGCCTCAGGCAGGGCTGGTGCCGCCGGCTTCTGCGCGCGCGCGTCATGCGCGGTCAGGATCAGCGTCGCTGACAGGAACAGGTATACTCGCATCGGTCTTATCGCATGGCACTGCAGGGTGCCGGTGACGCACACGGTCAGCTACAGTGTGCAGCCCATGCCTGACGGGTGCCGCATCAGCGGCTGCTGCGGATTGCCGCAGCGCACTCCTGTACCTGCCCTACATAGTCCAGTTCCTCCCACGGGAAGCCGTCGCGGCCAAAATGACCGTAGGCGGAAGTTTTTCTGTATATGGGCTGTTCCAGGTTCAGACGCTCCGTGATGCTCCGAGGCTTAAGATTGAAGACTGCTTCAACGATCTTGCGCAGGTCCGCATCACTGTACCCTTTGCGCACGGTACCGGAAGAGTCAACGACCCAGGAAACCGGATCGGGCCTGCCAATGGCATAGGCTGCTTGGATTTCAACGGTCTCGGCCAGGCCCGCGGCGACAATGTTCTTGGCGGCATGGCGCAGGGCGTAGGCTGCCGAGCGGTCCACCTTGGAGGGGTCCTTGCCGCTAAAGGCTCCGCCACCGTGCGCGCCGCGCCCTCCATAGGTGTCTACAATAATCTTTCGGCCTGTGAGGCCGGTGTCACCGTCCGGACCGCCAATGATGAACTGTCCGGTGGGGTTGACGATGAGCTTCCTTGGCCTGTGCTCCCGGGGAAACACCTTCGGAAGCAGATATTTTTCTATGTCCCGTCTGATTGTTTCTGTACCCGTGCAGGCGGTGTGCTGCGTAGACACGACCACGGTGTTGATGCCAACAGGATTGTGGTCGCTATCATATTCGACGGTAACCTGACTTTTTGAATCCGGCCGCAGGTACGGCATCCAGTCTGTGCTCTTCCGTATGTCGGCCAGCGCCTCTACAAGGCGGTGGGCGTAGTAGAGCGGCATGGGCATCAGGACGCGGTTTTCGGTGCCCTGAACACGGTCCACCTCCTTGCAGGCGTAGCCAAACATCATGCCCTGGTCACCGGCGCCCTGCTCCCCTCCGCTGCCATTGCCGTCAACACCCAAGGCTATGTCATTGCTCTGCCCGTGGATGCGGTCTATAACCTCCACCGTGTCGGAGGCGAACTTGATGTCAGGATCTGTATAACCGATCTCCCTGATAACGCTCCGGGCAATGCGTTCACGGTCCACCGCTGCTTCGGCGCCGTTCAAGGTCCGTATCTCCCCGGCCAGCACTACGAGGTTCGTGGTGACCAGTGTCTCCACCGCGACCCGGCTGCCCGGATCGAGCGCCAGGTAGGCGTCCAGAATCGCGTCTGAAATCTGATCCGCGACCTTGTCCGGATGGCCTTCAGAAACAGACTCCGACGTGAAGAGATACCCCATACGATTTCCGCCCGCGTGCAGATATGATGACCCAAAATTGAACTGGTGGCCAAGCTAGCTGTTCGCGCATCCGTCATGCCCCGTTCGCGGATCCTCGGGCATGCACAGCCTGCCTCCGGCGGGGACGGTACCTGTCCGCCCGGCAGCCAGGACCCGTGCCTCGGCAGGAGCACAGCAGGCAGTCGTACTGTGAAAACTTGTGGAACGCGAAGCGTCCGTTTGCATTAGCATGCCGCGTGTCGTAATTTCGGCCTTTTGATACGCCCGTGCCGGTCACTTGCACCGGTCAATCGGGGGCCAACCCTCAACCAATGGCAATGGCAGATAACGGAATGCAGACAGAAGCAAAAATCAGAGCTATCATCGCCGACAAGCTCGGCGTGGAAGAGTCAGAGATTGTTCCGGAGGCGTCGTTTACAGACGACCTCGGTGCGGACTCGCTGGATACGGTAGAGCTGATCATGGAGTTCGAAAAAGAGTTCAACATCAAGATTCCGGACGAGGACGCTGACAAGATCGCCACGGTCAGTAATGCGATAGCCTACGTCGAACAGATGACTGTCTAGGCGCAGATCGCAAAGCTCATCACCGCATCTTGGGTACGGTGTGAAGGTTGATGCGTAATGGAACGCGTAGGGTGGTTGTCACGGGTATGGGGGCGCTGACGCCCCTGGGCAACTCGCCTGCCGCCATGTGGGAAGCAATGATGCGGGGTACCAGCGGCGCCGCACCGATCACCTATTTCGATGCGTCAGAGTTCGCGACCCGGTTCGCTTGCGAACTCAAGGGCTACAATGCGCTGGACTACTTCAACCGGCGGGAGGCCCGGCGGCTCGACAGGTTCGCCCAGTATGCGCTAGTCGCGGTAGAGCAGGCCCTGGCGGACGCGGGGCTGGACTCCGGAAACATGACCCAGCTGGACAGAGACCGCGTCGGGGTTATCGTAGGCAGCGGTATCGGCGGGATTCAGGTCTTCAACACCCAGGCGAATGTCATGCGGGACAGTGGGCCGCGGCGGATCTCACCATTCTTTATCCCGATGCTGATCCCGGATATAGTCAGTGGCCACATATCCATAAAGCACAAGTTCAGAGGACCGAACTACTGTGTGGTGTCCGCTTGTGCCACCGGCAGCAACAACATCGGGGATGTCCTGATGCTGATCCAGCGGGGCACCATAGATGTCGGGGTATGCGGCGGGTCGGAAGCGGCCATATCTGAGATGGGTATCGGCGGCTTCAATGCGCTGAAGGCGCTCTCCACGCGCAACGACAGCCCCGAAGCAGCCAGCCGTCCCTTTGACCGGACGCGGGACGGCTTTGTGCTCGGCGAGGGCGCAGGCATTATGGTGATTGAAGAGATGGAGCACGCGCGGGCGCGCAACGCCCGTATACATGCGGAGATTATCGGCATCGGCATGAGCGGCGACGCCAACCACGTCACGGCACCGCATCCGGAGGGTGAGGGCGCCGCACTTGCCATGAGCAACCTGCTGTTGGATGCCAACCTGCGGCCGGAAGAGGTGGACTACCTCAACATGCATGGCACGGCCACGCCGCTGGGGGACATCGCCGAGACGAAAGCCGTCAAGCATGTGTTCAAGGAGCATGCCCGCAGGATGCACCTCTCTTCTACAAAGAGCATGACCGGGCACCTTCTGGGTGCTGCAGGAGCGGTGGAAGCCATCGCAACGGTTATGGCGGTGAAAAACAACCGTGTGCCGCCAACGATCAATTTCAGGCATGCGGATCCGGAATGCGACCTGAACTACACGTTCAACACACCACAGGACCGGATCATCAATGTGGCGCTCTCCAACGCCTTCGGCTTTGGTGGGCACAACACCTCACTGGCCTTTCGCAAGTATCCGGGGTAAGCCGATGGCCAGGCGTTGGCAGAGCATCCTCGCAGCGTTCATCGTTACCGGTACGGCTGCTGCAGGGCAGGAGGAGCCAGCCTGGGATGTGACCGCGGCGCACGGAGAGGTCAAGACCGTGTCATTTACTGCCAGCGAGGGCACCTGGATGAACCTGGATGTCAGCCCGGACGGCCAGGATATCGCGTTTACCAGTGACCGGAGTGGCGGAGACAACCTGTGGATCATCACCCGCGATGGGTCAGATGTGACACAGGTCACAGGCGAGTCATTCCGACTGGTCAACGGGCCGGCATGGGCGCCTGACGGGCAGTATCTGCTCGGACGGAAGCATTTTACCAGCACCCGCTCGCTGGGGGCCGGCGAGGTATGGATGTATCATATCACCGGTGGTGCCGGACTGCAGCTGACCAGGAAGAAGAACGAGCAGCAGGACCAGGGAAACGACATTGCCACCAGCCCGAATGGTCGCTACGTGTACTTCAGTGAGGATATGAGCGGCGGGACCACCTTCCAGTACAACAAGGATCCGCACGGCCAGATCTACGTCATCCGGCGCCTGGACCGCGAAACCGGCTGAATCGCCAGCTACATCACCGGCGCCGGGGGTTCCGTACGCGCTCAGCCCTCACCTGACGGCCGGCATATCGCCTTTGTACGGCGCTTACGCTCCCAAAGCGTGCTTTACCTTCACGATATCGAGAGCGGCGCGCAGCGCCCCCTGTGGGACAACCTGAGTCACGACCAGCAGGATGGGCCATCTTTGGCGTGTACCCGGGCTTTGACTGGACGCCGGACAGCCAGCATATCGTCATCTGGGCGCAAGGCAGGATATGGCGCATAGCCCTGGCGGATGGCGCGGCAACCGAAATACCCTTCACCGCGGCTGTGGAGCAGCAGGTGCACACCACCTTGCGGTATCAGCGGGATGTTTTTTCTGAGTCGTGCGATGTGAAAATGGTGCGCGATGCCGCCACAGCACCGGACGGTAGCATGCTCGTCTTTTCGGCGCTGGGACACCTATCAGTCCGTGGAAGAAATGGGTTTCCA